>CALKHQ010000219.1 GCA_937988735.1 uncultured Alphaproteobacteria bacterium | reverse complement strand
CCGCCGGCGCCGGTGATCATGACCCGCCGGCCTTCGACCAGCGCCCGCATCGCCGGCCGGTCGAGCACCGCCTGCGGACGGGCGAGCAGGTCCTCGATCGCGATCGGCCGCAGGTCCAGCGTGTCGGCGTCGCCGCGCTGCAGGGCGGCGAGATCGGGCACGCGCGCCAGCGTCAGGCCGTGGGCGTCGGCGAGGTCGAGCAACTGCTCGATGAACTCCCGCTGCGGCCGGGCACGGGTGAGGATCAGCCGCTTCGGCGCGAGCCCGCGGCCCTTCAGCCGCGCCATCACCGCCGGCAGGTCCTCGAGGCTGCCCAGCACCCGCACGTTGCGGATCTGGCGGCCGGTGCGCCGGCCCTTCTCGTCGATGATGCCGACCACCTCGTAGGGCGCGTCCCGGCGGCGCGCCATCTCGCGGATGAACAGCTCGGCCTCGTCGCCGGCGCCGACCAGCAGCACGCGGGTCCGGCGCAGCGCGCCGCCGCGCTCGCGCTCCAGCACGTGGCCGGCGTGACGGTCCTTGAACAGGCGGTAGGCCAGCCGCGGCCCGCCGAGCAGCGCGATCAGCACGAACCAGCAGATGATCAGCGTGGATCGCGGGAAGCCCTCGAGCCGGGTGACAAGGAACAGGATCGGCAGGTAGATCAGCAGCGTGAGCGTCACCGCCTTGGCGATGGCGATCATGTCCGGCATCGAGGCATAGCGCCAGATGCCGCGGTAGAGCCCGGTGAACCAGAACACCGGCGCGGCCACGATCACGAACAGCACGGTGGCCAGCCCGATGCGCGTCCAGTCCTCGTACCACAGGAGGTCGCCGAGGCGCAGGTAGAGCGCCGCGACGAACCCGATGCCGGCCATCGTCAGGTCGTGGACGAGCGCGACGCTCGCGCGCTGGATCAGGCGAAGGGATACCGCCACCGGGTTCGGACTCCCGCCAGGTCGTTGCGACTGCCAGGTCGTGGTTGCGACGCGGCGGACCCTAGACCATTTCGCGACCGCGCGAAACTGCGGTCCGCGGCGGCAAGTCCGGCAAGAAGGAGCCCCTCCCCGCGGCTGCGGAGAGGGGCAGTGAGCGGACGCCTGTCAGGAGGATCGCATCGTCCCCGGGGCAGGGCCCCGGGGTTCACCGGCGCCGCGCGGCCTACTGCACCGTCTCGCCGTGAAGGGCGAGGTCGAGACCGTCGCGCTCGGTCTCGGCATCCACCCGAAGCCCGACCGTCCAGTCGATCAGCTTCAGGAGGACGAGCGTGATCACGCCGCAGTACACGATGGTGACCAGCACGCCGTAGATCTGCGCCAGGATCTGGCCGCCGTTGCCGTCGATGAGCCCGACCGGATCGACGTCGCCGGTCACGGCGCTGGTCGCGAACACGCCGGTCAGCACGGCCCCGACGATGCCGCCCACGCCGTGGACGCCGAAGACGTCGAGGGAGTCGTCATAGCCGAGCGCGTTCTTCACCGTGGTCGAGCAGAAGAAGCAGATCACGCCGGCCGCGATGCCGATGACCAGCGCGCCGCCGGGGGCAACGAAGCCCGCTGCCGGAGTGATCGCCACCAGGCCGCCGACCGCGCCGGAGACGATGCCGAGGATGCTGGGCCGCCGCTTCGCGATCCACTCCGCGAACATCCAGCTCAGCGCCGCCGCAGCCGTCGCGATCTGGGTCACCGCCATCGCCATGCCCGCACGGCCGTCGGCGGCGAGCTGCGAACCGGCGTTGAAGCCGAACCAGCCGACCCACAGCAGGGAGGCGCCGATCAGGCTCAGCGTCAGGTTGTGCGGCGGGAACGGCACGGAGCCATAGCCCGTCCGCTTGCCGATGACGATGCACGCCACCAGGCCGGCGATGCCCGCGTTGATGTGCACCACCGTGCCGCCCGCGAAGTCGAGGACGCCCCAGTCGGCCAGCAGGCCGCCGCCCCAGACCATGTGCGCGGTCGGCGCGTAGACGAAGAACAGCCAGCCGGTCATGAACAGCAGCATGGCCGAGAACTTCATCCGGTCGGCGAAGGCCCCGACGATCAGCGCCGGCGTGATCGCGGCGAAGGTCATCTGGAAGGTCATGAACACGGTCTCGGGAATGGTTCCGACCGTGGCATCGACCCCGACGCCGGAGAGGAAGAACTTGTCGAAGCCGCCGTACAGCCAGCCGCCCTCGGTGAAGGCGAGGCTGTAGCCCGCGATCATCCACAGCACGCTCATTGCGCAGGTGATCGCGAAGCACTGCATCATGATGGTGAGCACGTTCATCTTGCGCACCATCCCGCCATAGAACAGCGCAAGCCCGGGGATGGTCATCATGAGCACGAGCGCCGTCGCGGTGAGCATCCAGGCGGTGTCGCCGGAGTCGATCGCCGGCAGCACCTCCTCCAGCGCGATGTCCTCGACGGCCTCCACGGCGACCTCGGCAGCCTCGCCGTCTTCCTGGGCCATTGCCGGCGCCGCCATCGCCGCCAGCAGGGCGAGCAGGGCCGCAGCGACGAGCCGCAGCCAGGTATGTGTGATTGCCATTGTTGCCTGTCCCCTCACAGCGCTTCGTCGCCGGTCTCGCCGGTGCGGATGCGCACCGCGTGTCCGATGTCGAGCACGAAGATCTTTCCGTCGCCGATGCGGCCCGTGTTGGCCGCCTTCTGCAGCGCCTCGACCACCTGGTCGACCAGCTCGTCGCTGACCGCCACCTCGATCTTCACCTTCGGCAGGAAGTTCACCGCATACTCGGCGCCGCGATAGATCTCGGTCTGCCCCTTCTGTCGGCCGAAGCCCTTCACCTCGCTGGCGGTGAGGCCCTGGATGCCGAGACCGGTAAGCGCCTCTCGCACCTCGTCCAGCTTGAAGGGTTTGATCACGGCCATGACCAGTTTCATGGTTGCCCCCTAGTTGTTGGCGCCGCCGATCGCGGACCCGGCGACAGCTGCCGCCGGTCCGCAAAAGCGTCCCCGCCGGCTCAGTTCAAGAACCGTGCCGAGCGGCCTGCGCCCGGGCGAGCCGCTGCGGAAGCCGAGGCCGCCAGCCGTGGCAGCGATGCGTCGCATGGCGCTCGCGGCCGCCTGCGCTACTCTCTTTCCGGCCTCCGCGGCCGCGACTGCCCGATTTCTGGACTGCCCACTTTTTGAGCAGACGGAGCATATGCCCAAGATTCAATCAGATCAGCGTGCACAGGACTTGGGCAGAAGCTCGCACGCCGACGTGATCGTCGTCGGCGGCGGGCTCGCCGGGCTCAGCCTGGCGGCGGCGCTCGGCGACGCCGGGATCGAGACGATCCTGGTCGAGCGCCAGCCGCTGCCCACCATGGCCGGCGTCCGCTACGACGGACGCACCACTGCCATCGCCCATGGCTCGAAGCTGGCGCTGGAAGCGATCGGCGCCTGGCCGCTGATGGCGGACCACGCCGCGCCGATCCTCGAGATCCGCGTCTCCGACGGCCGGCCCGACGGCTACACCTCGCCGCTGTTCCTGCACTACGACCATGCCGAGGTCGGCGACCATCCGCTCGGCTACATCGTCGAAAACCGCTTCATCCGCGCGGCACTCGCCCGGCGCATCGCCGACTGCCCCTCGGTCCGGGTGCTGGCGCCGGCGACGGTGGCGGCGATGGCCGAGGGCGACGGCCTCGCCACCCTCACCCTCGACGACGGGCGCATGCTGCGCGCGCAGCTCGTCGCCGCCTGCGACGGCAGGCACTCGCCGCTGAGGACGGTGGCGGGGATCCCGGTGACGGAATACCGCTACCGGCAGACGGCGCTGGTCTGCAACATTCTCCACGAGCGCCCGCACGGCGGGATCGCCCACGAGCGCTTCCTGCCCGGCGGCCCGTTCGCCATCCTGCCGATGACCGACGTGGAAGACGGCCCGCTGCGCCACCGGTCGTCGATCGTCTGGAGCGAGGACGCCGACGTCGCGGCCGGCATCGCCCTGCTCGACGACGACGGCTTCGCCCGCGAGCTCGGCCGCCGGCTCGGCGATTTCCTGGGCCGTTTTGCGGTCGAGGGGCAGCGGGCCGCCTATCCGCTGTCCCTCCACCTCGCCTTCACCTACGGCCGCGGGCGTCTCGTCCTGGTCGGCGAGGCCGCCCACGGCATCCATCCGATCGCCGGTCAGGGGCTGAACATGGGCTGGCGCGACGTGGCGGCCCTGGCCGAGGAGGTGGTGGATGCGCGCCGGCTGGGGCTGGACGTGGGCAGCCCGGAAATCGTGCGCCGCTACCAGGCGCGGCGCCGCGGCGACAACCTGCTGCTGGCGGCCGTCACCGACGGGCTCAACCGGCTGTTCTCCAACGACATCCCCGGCCTGCGCCGGGCCCGGGACGTCGGCCTCGCCATCGTCAACCGCCTGCCGCCGCTGAAGCGGACCCTGATGCGCCACGCCATGGGCGTGCTCGGGGACCAGCCGCGGCTGGTCAGGGGCGAGAGACTGTAGCCGGCACCGGCGTCCGCGGCAGTGCCGGCCAGAATGCGGCGACGGCTGCGGCGGCCCCGCCGTCCGCGCCGCGACTGCCGATGCAGAAGATGTCGGTGGTGACCCCCACCAGCTGCGGCACCCCGTCGATCTCGGCCATGATCGGCGAGCCGGAGTCGCCCGGCAGCACGTCGCAGTCGTGGGTGAACCAGCCCTGGTCGCCGAGGATCGTGGCCGAGCAGCCGATGTGTGCGGTCAGGTGGAACGGCTGGTCGGCGCTGTAGCCGGCCTGGACGAGCCGTGCGCCGGAGGCGAGCGCCGCGTCGGCGACCGCGGGATCGGCCACCGCCAGCGTCCCGACCTCGTCGCCCAGCGGCCGGTCGAGCAGCACCAGCGCCCAGTCGGCCTGCGGCCGCCCGGCCTGGCCTTCCCGGAAGCCGGGGCTGATGTAGATCTTCTCCGCCCGGGATTCGGCCGCGGCGGAACGGTCGGTGACGCCCGCAAGAAACCAGACGTCGGAGGCGTCGTAGCGGCCCTCGGCGAGGCCGGGGAAGCAGTGGCCGGCGGTCAGCACCAGCCGGTCGCCGATCAGCGTGCCGCTGCACTGGCTCGCGGGGGTGAACACCACGCCGATCGCAGACCACGGATGGTCGGCGCCGTCGACCCGCACCCGGTCGTCGCGGCCGCCGAGGAAGTTGGCGGGGATGCGGCCGGACGCGAGGCTCTCGTGGCTGATGCCGCAGACGAGCTCTCCGGGCGGAAGCTCGGCCTCGTCCCGGTACTGCTGGAAGCCCGAGCGGATCAGGATGACGTCACCGATGGCGAGCACCACGATCAGCACCACGGCCGCATGCGGCCAGTAGTCGAGGAGCCGCATCGGCCGCGGCGGAACGGCTAGCGGCGGATCTCCACCGACCAGTCGGGACCGGCCTCGATGCCGTAGGTGCCGGCGAAGTCGTCCCAGTTGAGGGCCAGCGACACCGCGTTGACGCTGTTCAGGTAGATCAGCGGCGCACCTTCGGGCACGTCGCCGAAGGTGGTGACGTAGGGAACCTCGCCCTCGTACACGACGGCGTCGCCGTTGCGGATCGTGACCCGGAACAGGTCGCCGTAGGCCGGCTCCATCCGTGCCCAGGTCGCGGAATCGATGTTGGTCCAGACGTTGCCGTACTGCACGTCGAGCACCGGGATGGTGCCGGTGACCGCGCCGTCGGCAAAGATCGGCTTCTGGTACGGGATCGTGACATGCTCCGTGCCGCGCGACCCGCCCACCTCCTCGAAGCTGATCTGGCCGGAGGCGAGGCGGGCCGCGGTGTAGGCATAGACGTCGCGGCCGTGGAAGGTATAGCTCTCCTCCGAGCCCTCGAGCCGGTTGGTGGCCTCGTCGATCTCGCGCACCTCGACCAGGCCCAGGCTCTCGGCCACCAGCGTCATCGTGCCGTTGTCCGGGGTGACCAGGTACTGCCCGTTCCCGAACTTCGCCACCACCGAGTTGCGGTCGGTGCCGACGCCGGGATCGATGATCGAGACGAAGACGGTGCCCGCCGGCCAGTAGTCCATCGTCTGATACAGGCGGTAGGCGCCCTCCCAGATGTTGAACGCGGGGATCTCGTGGGTGAGGTCTTCCAGCCGCAGCGACGGATCGACCCCCACCGCCACCCCCTTCATCGCCGAGACCGCGCCGTCCTTCAGCCCGAAGTCGGACTGGAAGACGATGATGCCGTTGGTGTCCTGCGCAGCGGCGGCGGAGGCGAGCGCCGCAGCCAGTGCTGCCGGCGCCACCAGCGCTGCGACGCGTCCGAACCCTCTCAGCATGTGACCCTCCCTGTCGCCGGCAGCCGCCGGGTTTCCCCCGGAGTATAGCCCACGGCCGGGCCGCCGCCATCGGCGAGCCGAACCGGGCGCGGGCGACGGTCCGCGGGCAGCGCGATGCGGCGTCCGCGCCGGATGCCGGCGGCGCGGATTCCTTGCAACCGCCGTGGCCGATGGCTACACCCTTGCTCCCAGTTGTCAGGAGCAGGGGACCGGCAGTGGCGGCAGCAACAGGCAGCGTCAAGAAGGTCGTGCTGGCCTATTCGGGCGGGCTCGACACGTCCGTAATCCTGCGCTGGTTGCAGGACACCTATGGCTGCGAGGTGGTCACCTTCACCGCCGACCTCGGCCAGGGCGAGGAGCTGGAGCCGGCGCGCAGGAAGGCCGAGATGCTGGGGATCAGGGAGATCTTCATCGAGGACCTGCGCGAGGAGTTCGTCCGCGACTACGTGTTCCCGATGTTCCGGGCGAACGCGCTCTACGAGGGAACCTACCTGCTGGGCACCTCGATCGCCCGGCCGCTGATCGCCAAGCGCCAGATCGAGATTGCCGCGCTGACCGGCGCCGACGCGGTCGCCCACGGCGCCACAGGCAAGGGCAACGACCAGGTTCGCTTCGAGCTCAGCTATTACGCGCTCAATCCCGACATCAAGATCATCGCCCCGTGGCGGGAGTGGGACCTCACCAGCCGCACGAAGCTGATCGAATACGCCGAGAGCCGCCAGATCCCGGTACCGAAGGACAAGCGCGGCGAGGCGCCGTTCTCGGTGGACGCCAACCTCCTGCACATCTCCGCCGAGGGGAAGGTGCTGGAGGATCCGTGGGTCGAGCCGGAGGAGTACGTCTACTCCCGCACCGTCGCGCCCGAGAACGCGCCGGACAAGCCGACCTACATCGAGATCGAGTTCGAGCGCGGCGACCCGGTCGCCATCGACGGGGAGCGGCTGTCGCCGGCCGCCCTCCTCACCCGGCTCAACCAGCTCGGCGGCGCCAACGGCATCGGCCGGCTCGACATGGTCGAGAACCGCTTCGTCGGCATGAAGTCGCGCGGCGTCTACGAGACCCCCGGCGGCACGGTGCTGCACGTCGCCCACCGGGCGATGGAGTCGCTCACCCTCGACCGCGGCGCGGCGCACCTCAAGGACGAGCTGATGCCGCGCTATGCGGAGCTGATCTACAACGGCTTCTGGTTCTCGCCCGAGCGCGAGATGCTGCAGGCCCTGATCGACAAGAGCCAGGAGCGGGTCGCCGGCACGGTGCGGATGAAGCTCTACAAGGGCTCCGCCACCGTCGTCGGCCGCAAGTCGCCGAAGTCGCTCTACAGCCTCGCCCACGTCACCTTCGAGGACGACGTGGTCTACGACCAGCGCGACGCGGCGGGCTTCATCAAGCTCAACGCGCTGCGGCTCCGGCTTGCCCGGGCGGCCGACCTGCGCGCGGCCGCGGCCGGCGGCGGCCGCCGGCCCGACTACGACGACGACGGCTATCACCCGCGCCGTGCGCCGGAGCACAAGGAGCCGCCGGCGGACGCGCCGGAGCCGAAGCGCGAGGAGCCGCCGGCCGAGACCCCGGTGCGCGAGGAGCCGGCCGCGGAGCCCCAGGCGGACTCCGGACCCCGGTTCGACGTCGGCGCCGCGGCGGCCGCGACCGAGAGCGGCGAGGGCAAGGCCGCGCAGATCGTCGATGCGGTGAACCAACTTGTGGCCAACCTGGGGGCCACGCCGGGGCCCAAGCCCGGCGGGCCGCTCGACCGGCCGGAGCAGCCGGCGGTGGGCGCGGACGTGGAAAGAGGCGCCGCGCTCAACAAGGCGACCATGGTCGTCGACCGGATCCTGCAGTTCGGCAAGGCGAACCAGTTCACCGAGGCGAAGAACGCCTACCGGGAGCTGATGCGGATGGCGACGTCGCAGGACGCGCTGCCCGAATACAAGCTCGAGCTGTCGCGCGGGGCGTTCAACCTGTTCGTCCTGCTGTCCCAGGCGAACCGCCACGCCGACGCCGACGCGGTGTTCGAGGACCTCTCCCGGCTGGCCGTATCGCCGGGGGCGCTGCCGGAGATGCGGCTGCGCTTCGCCAAGGCGGCGGTGAACCGGATCGCCGACTATGGCGAGGCCGACGAGCTGGAGAAGGTGGCGGACCTGTACAAGACCCTCGAGGGCATGGCCGAGCGCATCGGCGGCACGCCGGAAAGCAAGCCGGACATCATGATCCTGGACGCCTGGTGGCGGGCGCTCGAGGTCTACAGCCCGCTGCTGTCCGAGAAGGACGACGCGGCGCTCGACGCCCTGATCCAGCAGATCGAACGGAATCCTGCCCTCGCCGCGGCCTCCCGCTACCTCGCGGAGCTGGCCGAGAAGGAGAAGGAGGCCGGCTCGGGCGACGGCGAGGACTCGCCCGCCTCGTGAGCGGCCCCCGGTCATGCCCGGCCCTCGCGCCGGGCATTCCGTCCGGGGCTGCCTGTCATGATGCGTGGACCGGGACGGTCCCGGCCATGACGGGCGAGAGCCTGCTTGCCGTCGAGAACCTCGCGCTCGCCCTGCCCGACCTCGCGGCGCGGCGCGGCATGCGGCAGGCGCCGATGGTGGAGATCCTGCGCGGCATCTCCTTCACCCTCGGCCGCGGCGGGGCGCTGGGGCTGGTCGGCGAATCCGGGTCGGGCAAGACCTCGCTGGGCCGGACGCTGATCCGCCTCTACCAGCCGACGGCGGGACGGATCCTGTTCGACGGCATCGACATCACGCACCTGACCGAGCCCGAGCTGCGGCCTCTGCGCGCGCGGATGCAGCTCATCTTCCAGGACCCGCTGTCGGCGCTGAACCCGCGCCAGCGCATCGGCTCCATCCTGCTGACGCCGCTCGCGGCCTTCGGCCGGCTGCCGCCGCGCGCGGCGCGCCGCGCGGCCGCCGCGGCGCTGCTGGAGCAGGTGGGCCTGCCTGCGGCCTTCGTTGACCGCTTCCCGCACGAGCTTTCCGGCGGTCAGAGGCAGCGGATCGGCATCGCCCGGGCGATCGCGCTGGAGCCCGCGCTGGTGATCGCCGACGAGATCGTCTCCGGCCTCGACGTCTCCAGCCAGGCGCAGATCCTGGCGCTGCTCCGCCGCCTGCGGCAGGAGCTGGGCCTCGCGCTGATCTTCATCAGCCACGACCTGTCGGTGGTGCGGGTGCTGTGCGACCGTGTGATGGTGCTGCACGCGGGGGCGGTGGTGGAGGAAGGCCCCTGCGCCGAGGTGTTCGCCGCGCCGCAGCATCCCTACACCCGCCGCCTGCTCGCCGCGGCCCCCCTGCCCGACGTGGACCCGGACTGGATCGAGCGGGCCGACGTGGCGTAAAGGTGGCCGGCCATGACCCGCCGGGCGCGGCCGGAACGCTCATGGGACCGCTTTCCGCCCGGGCTTGGCTTGTGCCAAGATGCGGAATCAACACCAGACAGGGGGTGCATCGATGCGTAGGGTTTTGCTGGCGGCGGTCGCCGTCTCGGGGCTGTCGGCAGCCGCGCAGGCACAGGACGACTTCCTGCCGGCGGTGGTCTTCGACATGGGCGGCAAGTTCGACCGCTCGTTCAACGAAGGCATCTACAACGGCGTCGAGCAGTTCAGGGAAGAAACCGGCATCGAGTACCGGGAGTTCGAGGTCACCAACGAGTCCCAGCGCGAGCAGGCGCTGCGCCGGATGGCGCGCGACGGCGCCGACATCGTGATTGCGGTCGGCTTCGCCCAGGCGCCGGCGCTGGAAGTGGTGGCGCAGGAGTTCCCAGACACCAGGTTCACCATCATCGACATGGTCGTCGACCTGCCCAACGTGCAGTCGGTGGTGTTCCAGGAGCACGAGGGCTCGTTCCTCGTCGGCGTGCTGGCAGCGATGGCCTCCCAGACCGGAGCGGTCGGCTTCGTCGGCGGCATGGATATCCCGCTGATCTCGAAGTTCGCCTGCGGCTACCACCAGGGCGCGGCCTACGTGAACCCGGACATCGGCTATTTCGAGAACATGACCGGCACCACCCCCGCCGCCTGGAACGACCCGGCCAAGGGCGCCGAGCTTGCCCAGAGCCAGTTCGACCGCGGCGCGGACGTGGTCTATGCCGCCGCCGGCGCCACCGGGCTCGGCGTGCTGCAGGCCGCGGCCGACGCCGGCAAGCTCGCCATCGGCGTCGACTCCAATCAGAACTACCTGCATCCGGGCACGGTGCTGACCTCGATGCTGAAGCGCGTCGATGTCGCCGCCTACAACGCGTTCCGGTCGGCCATGGACGGGACGTGGGAACCGGGCGTGCAGGTGCTGGGCCTTGCCGAGGACGGCGTTGGCTGGGCGCTCGACGAGAACAACGAGAGCCTGATCACCGACGAGATGAAGGCGGCCGTCGAGGAGGCGCGCCAGAAGATCATCGCCGGCGAGATCGAGGTCCACGACTACACCGTGGACAATTCGTGCCCGCTCTAGGCGGAGCGACGGGGCCGCGCCCGGTCGGCGCATGAGCGGAGGCGACCGGACGCAACCGGGGCCCGGCGGCGGGGCCGGGCCGGGGCATGCAGCTCCGGCCGCACCCGCCGGCGACGCACCGCCGGCCATCGAGCTGCGCCACATCAACAAGCACTTCGGTCCGGTTCACGCCAACCGCGACATCTCGCTGAGCGTCGCGCGCGGCACGATCCACGGCATCATCGGCGAGAACGGGGCCGGCAAGTCGACCCTGATGAGCATCCTGTACGGCTTCTACCAGGCCGACAGCGGCGAAATCCGGGTCAACGGCCAGCCGACCCCGATCCTCACCCCCAGCGACGCCATCCGCGCCGGCATCGGCATGGTCCACCAGCACTTCATGCTGGTCTACCCGTTCACCGTGCTGGAGAACGTGGTGCTGGGCACCGAGAGCCGGCCGCTGCTGCGGGAAACGCTGGCCGGCGCGCGGGCGGAGCTGGAGCGGCTGGAGCGCGAATACGGACTGGAGGTCGATCCCGACGCGGTGGTCGAGAACCTGCCGGTCGGCGCCCAGCAGCGGGTCGAGATCCTGAAGGCGCTCTACCGCGGCGCCGACATCCTGATCCTCGACGAGCCCACCGGGGTGCTGACGCCGCAGGAGGCGGACGACCTGTTCCGCATCCTCGCGGCCCTGCGCGACCAGGGAAAGACCGTCATCCTGATCACCCACAAGCTGCGCGAGATCATGGCGATCACCGACAACGTCTCGGTGATGCGCCAGGGCCAGATGGTGGCCCACCGCAAGACGTCGGAAACCAGCCGCGACGAGCTGGCCGAACTGATGGTCGGCCGCAAGGTGCTGCTGCGCGTCGAGAAGGGCGAGGCGCAGCTCGGGCCGGTCATCCTCGATGTCGAGGGGCTCGACGTCGTCGACCACCTCGGCGTTCGCCGGGTGAAGGACGTGTCGTTCCAGGTGCGCGCCGGCGAGATCGTGGGCATTGCGGGCGTCTCCGGCAACGGCCAGTCCGAGCTGCTGGCGGCACTCGCCGGCATGACGCGGCCGGCGAAGGGCCACATCCGCATCCGCGGCACCGACGTCGCCGGCCATCATGTCGACGCGCGGACGATGCGCGCGCTGAAGGTGGCCCACGTGCCGGAGGACCGCCAGCGCGAGGGGCTGGTGACGAGCTTCGCCGCCAACGAATGCGCCATCCTCGGATATCACCGGGCGCCCCGGTACAACCGCGGACTGTTCCTCGACCGCGGTCGCATCCTCGGCGCCACGCGACAGCTGATGCAGGACTATGACGTCCGCCCGCCGAACCCCTTCCTGCCCGCCGCCAACTTCTCGGGCGGCAACCAGCAGAAGATCGTCGTCGCCCGCGAGATCACCAGCGATCCCGACCTGCTGCTGGTCGGCCAGCCGACCCGCGGTGTCGACATTGGCGCGATCGAGTTCATCCACCGCCGGCTGATCGCCATGCGCGACGCCGGCAAGGCAATCCTGCTGGTCTCGGTCGAGCTCGACGAGATCATGTCGCTCTCGGACCGCATCCTGGTCATGTTCGACGGCCACATCGTGGGCGAGGTGCCGCAGGACCGGCGCGACGAGCGCACCATCGGGCTGATGATGGCCGGCGTGCCGCTGGAAACGGCCGAGGCGCAGGCGCACGCCGCCGCGGGGGCGCACTGATGGCGACGGCCGAACCGGTGCGGGCGCCGGCATGGGTGCGGGTGGGCCTCGTCCCGCTGGTCAACCTGCTGCTCGCCTTCATCGTCACCGGTCTGGTCGTGCTGGCGGTCGGGGAGAATCCGTTCGAGGTGCTGCGCCTCCTGGTCCGCGGCGCCTTCGGCTATCCGGAAGCGATCGGCTACACCCTCTACTACACCACCAACTTCATCTTCACCGGGCTGGCGGTGGCCGTCGCCATCCACGCCGGGCTGTTCAACATCGGCGGCGAGGGACAGGCCTACATCGGCGGGCTCGGCGTCGGCCTCGTCTGCCTCTACCTCGACTTCCTGCCCTTCATCGTGGTGCTGCCGCTGGCGATCATCGCCGCCGCCCTGTTCGGCGCCGCCTGGGCCTTCATCCCCGCGCTGCTCCAGGCCAAGCGCGGCAGCCACATCGTCATCACCACCATCATGTTCAACTTCATCGCCGCGGCACTGATGGTGTTCCTGCTGGGCAAGGTGCTGATCAAGCCGGGGCAGATGTCGCCGGAGAGCCGGCAGTTCGCCGATCACCTGTTCCTGCCCAAGATCCACGAGGTGCTGGAGCCGGTGGGGATCAGCATCGGCCGTTCGCCGCTGAACCTCTCCTTCATCTGGGCGCTGGTCTGCTGCGTCCTGGTCTACCTGTTCATCTGGCGCACCCGCTGGGGCTACGAGTTCCGCACCGTGGGCCAGAACGAACGGGCGGCGGTCTATGGCGGCATCTCGCCGAGCCGGGTGACGATCTGGGCGATGGTGATCTCCGGCGCGCTGGCCGGCTTCATGGGCATCAACGAGATCATGGGAGTGAACCACCGCCTGCTGCTGAACTTCACCGCCGGCTACGGGTTCGTCGGCATCGCGGTGGCGCTGATGGGCCGCAACCACCCCGTCGGCATCGTGCTCGCCGCGCTGCTGTTCGGGGCGCTGACCCAGGGCGTCGCCGAGGTGCCGTTCGACATTCCGGCCATCGACCGGGAGATGCAGCAGGTGATCCAGGGCCTGATCATCCTGTTCGCCGGCGCGCTGGAGTACATGGTCCGCCCCCATGTCGAACGGGCCTATGTCGCGCTGTTCCGCCCCCGGCGGCAGCCGGTAGCGGCGGAGTAGCGGGATGCGAGGGGGACCGGCCGGTCGATGAGCTACTTCGAGATCATCCTGATGCTCGATGCGACGCTCCGGCTCGCGACGCCGCTGATCTTTGCAGCGCTGGCCGGGCTCTATGCCGAGCGCTCGGGCGTGTTCGACATCGGGCTCGAAGGCAAGATGCTGGGGTCCGCCTTCGCCGCCGCCGCGGTCGCCGCTGTGGTCTACCCCCATCTCGGCGGCGCCGGCTGGCTGTCGCCGTGGGTCGGGCTCCTGGCCGGCATCCTCGTATCGGTCGCCCTGTCGATGCTGCACGGCTTCGCCTGCATCACCCACCGCGGCAACCAGATCGTCTCCGGGGTCGCCATCAACATCCTCGCCGGCGGGCTCGCCATCGCGCTGGGCCGGGCCTGGTTCGCGCGCGGCGGACAGACCGACCAGCTGGGCAACGAGCAGCGGTTCACCGCCATCACCTGGCCGGGCGCGGAGACCATCGGCGACATCCCGGTGATCGGCCCGATCTACGCCGAGCTGATCAGCGGCCACAACCTGCTGGTCTACCTCGCCATCCTCGCGGTGCCCCTCACCGCCTTCGTCGTCTACCGCACCCGGTTCGGGCTTCGCCTGCGGGCGGTCGGCGAGAACCCGGCGGCGGTCGATACCGCCGGCATCTCGGTGCCGTGGATGCGCTACAAGGCGCTGATCGTGACCGGCGTCCTCTGCGGCATCTCCGGCAGCTACCTGTCCATCGCCCACGGCGCGTCCTTCGTGCCGAACATGAGCGCGGGCAAGGGCTTCATCGCGCTTGCCGCGCTGATCTTCGGCAAGTGGCGCCCGTTCCCGGCGTTCTTCGCCTGCCTGCTGTTCGGCTTCCTCGAGGCGCTGGAGCAGCGGATGCAGGGGGCGACGATCGGCGGCCTCGCGGTCCCGGTGCAGCTGTTCCAGGCGATGCCCTACATCTTCACCGTGATCCTGCTCGCCGGATTCATCGGCCGCGCGGTGGCGCCCCGCGCCGGCGGCATACCCTATGTGAAGGAGCGATGAGCGCGCCCCCTGCCCCGTCGGCACATTTCGCGGCGATGCTGGACCGCGCCCGGGCAGCGATGGAGAACGCCTATGCCCCCTATTCGCGCTTCCAGGTCGGGGCCTGCGTCCGCGACGAGCAGGACCGGCTGCACGCCGGCTGCAACGTCGAGAATGCGGCCTACCCGGTCGGCTGGTGCGCGGAAGCGTCGGCCATCGGCGCGATGGCGACCGCCGGCGGCCGGCGGATCGTGGAGGCGGTGGTGATCGGCGGGGGCGACCTGCTGTGCACTCCCTGCGGCGGCTGTCGCCAGCGGCTGGCCGAGTTCGCCGGCGGGGACGTGCCCGTCCACGTCTGCGGACCCGAGGGGCTGCGCAAGAGCTATCGCCTGCGCGACCTCCTGCCCGACGGCTTCGGCCCGGCGAACCTCGGGCCATGACCCACACGCCGCAGTCGCTGATCGCGCGCAAGCGCGACCGCCACGCCCTTACGCCGGACGAGATCGGCGCGATCGTCCGCGCCATCGCCGGCGGCCAGTGGAGCGAGGCGCAGATCGCCGCCTTCGCCATGGCCGTCTATCTGAACGGGCTCGACACCGCCGAGCGTGTCGCCCTGACCCGGGCCATGGCCACGTCTGGCCGGGTGGTGGACTGGTTGCGCGTCCGCGATGGCCGGCCGATCGTGGACAAGCACTCGACCGGCGGCATCGGCGACAAGGTGAGCCTGATCCTTGCACCGGCGCTCGCCGCCTGCGGCGCGGTGGTACCGATGATCTCCGGCCGCGGCCTCGGCCACAGCGGCGGCACTCTGGACAAGCTGGAATCGATCCCCGGTTACCGGGTGGACGTGTCCGTGGAGACCCTGCAGCGGGTGGCGCTGGAGGCGGGCTGCGCCATCGTCGGCGCCTCCGCCGACCTCGCTCCGGCCGACAAGGCGCTCTATGCCGTGCGCGACGTGACGGCGACGGTGGAATCCGAGGGACTGATCGTCGCCTCGATCCTGTCGAAGAAGCTCGCGGCCGGCCTCGACGCGCTGGTGCTGGACGTGAAGACCGGCTCGGGCGCCTTCATGGCCTCCCGCGAACAGGCGGAATCGCTGGCACGGGCGCTGGTGACGGTGGCCAACGACGCCGGCCTGCCGACCACGGCCCAGATCACCGACATGAACCAGGTGCTGGGCCAGGCCGCCGGCAACGCGCTGGAAGTGGCGGAGGCGATCGCGGTGCTGCTGGGCGAGCCGGCCGACCCGCGGCTGCTGCGCGTCACCGTCTCGCTGGGCGGCGCCCTGCTTGCCGCGGTCGGCCTCGCTCCCGATGCCGCCGCCGGCGAGAGCCGCATCCGCGCCGCCCTCGCCGACGGCAGCGCGGCCGACCGCTTCGCCCGCATGGTGGCCGCCCTTGGCGGGCCCGCCGACCTGCTGGGGCGCCCGGAGAGCCACCTGCCGCGTGCGCCGCAGATCCGCCCGGTGGTCGCGCCGCGGGCGGGGACGGTCGCCCGCATCGACGTGCGCGCGCTGGGGCTCGCCATCGTCGAGATGGGCGGCGGCCGTACTCGCGCCGATGCCGCCATCGACCCCCGCGTCGGCCTCACCGGCGTCGTGGCGCCGGGCGACGCCGTCACGGAGGGCCAGCCGCTGGCGACGATCCACGCCAGCGACGACGCGCACTGGCAGCGCGCCGCGATCCAGGTCGCAGCCGCGATCGCGATCGACCCCGCAGTTGCGCCGGCATCCTCGTCCGCCGTCGATCCGGTGCTGCAGATCATCGACCCCGAGCAAGGAGAACGCCGATGAAGATCGTTCGCCGCGGTACGGCTGTCTGGCAGGGTGGGCTCAAGGACGGCAGGGGCGCCATCTCGACCGAGAGCGGCGCGCTGAAGGACCATCCCTACGGCTTCGCCGCCCGCTTCGAGGGCACGCCCGGCACCAACCCCGAAGAGCTGCTCGGCGCCGCCCACGCCGGCTGCTTCACCATGGCGCTGTCGCTGATCCTCGGCGAGGCCGGGCTTACCGCCGAGCGGATGGAGACGACGGCGAAGGTGACACTGGAGCAGGTGGACGGCGGCTACGCCATCACCGCGGTTGCGCTGACGCTCAAGGCGCGGATCCCGGGCGCCGACCAGGCGAAGTTCCGCGAGCTCGCGGAAAGGGCCAAGGCCGGCTGTCCGGTCTCCAAGCTGTTCAACACCAGCATCACCCTCGACGCGACGCTCGAGTAGCCGCCCGTTCCATCAGCCATGCCCGGCCCGCGCCGGGCATGGCCGCGGGGGCTCAGCTGCCCCAGGGGTAGTGGTTGTCGAACGTCCCCGGCGGGGTCATCAGGCCGCCGAGCGCTCCGATGCCGGCGCCGACCACCGCCGCCTTTCCGGGATCCTCGTCGTAAGCCCAGGCGCCCAGCGCGCCGGCGCCCGCGCCGACGAACGCGCCGGTGGCCATCCGCGTGGCCGGGGTCTGTCCGCATGCCGCAAGCCCGGACGCGACCGCGACCAGAGCGCCAATCGTCATCAGTTTGCGCATTGCCTTCATCCACTCCCTGTTCGGCGCCGGGCTGGCGCCGCCTGCAGCCGGAATCTGGCAATCGCCACATGAAATCGGCAGATGCCGACAGTTATTTGTCTTTGAATCAGAGGGATTTTTGTGGTCGGCGCGATGAATTTCCCGCGCAAACACCTGGGCAGGACGAGGGCAATGCTTCAGCCATCGCGACCAGGTCTCCGGTTCTCCGGCCCGGGTTCCGCCTTTCGCATCACCCGGGCCGGGCGAAGGGTCACGGCTGCAGGCTGCCGCTGATGGCCGCGCGATAGAGGCGGGCGTGCTCGGCAACGCCGACGGGCAACGGATTGCTGCCGGCAGAGGGATCGGCCGCCGCCATCTCCGCCAGCCGGTCCACCGACGCCGGGTCCACGTTCAGCTCGGCGAGGGTATGGGGGATGCCGATCTCCCGGCGCAGGTCGAGCACCCACTGGAGGAAGCCGTCGAAGCTGCCGTCCAGGCCGATGTAGCGCCCGAGCCGCTGCAGCTTCTCCTCGATTGCGGGCCGGTTGTGCACCAGTACGTAGGGCATCACCACCGCGTTGGTGAGGCCGTGGTGGGTGTGGAAGACCGAGCCGCACGGGTGCGACAGGCTGTGGATCGCGCCCAGGCCCTTCTGGAACGCGGTCGAGCCCATCGAGGCCGCCACCATCATGTGGGCGCGGGCGGCGAGGTTGCTGCCATCCTTCACCGCCACCGGCAGCCATTCCTTGATCAGCCGCACGCCCTCGGCCGCGATCCCGTCCGCCATCGGGTGGAAGCCCGGGGCGCAGTAGGCCTCGAGGTTGTGGGCGAGCGCGTCCATGCCGGTGGCGGCGGTGAGATGCGGGGGCAGGCCGACGGTCAGCGCCGGGTCCTCGATCACCACCTTGGGCATCATCGCCGGGTGGAAGATGATGACCTTCCGGTCCGCCTTTTCGTCGGTGATCACCGAGGCGCGGCCGGTTTCGGAGCCGGTGCCCGCCGTCGTCGGCACCGCCACCACCGGCGCGATCGCGGCGGCGTTGGCCCGCGTCCACCAGTCGCCGATGTCCTCGAAATCCCAGATCGGGCGGGTCTGGCCTACCATCAGCGCTACCGCCTTGCCGGTGTCGAGCGCGCTGCCCCCACCCCAGGCGATGACGCCGTCATGGCCGCCGGCCCGGTAGGCGGCGACGCCGGCATCGACATTGGCCCCGACCGGATTGCCCTGCACGTCGGAGAACACGGAGACGGACAGGCCGGCCGCCTGCAGCCGCTCCACCGCCTGGGCGATCATCGGCAGCCCGGCGAGTCCCGGATCAGTCACCAGCAGCGGGCGGCTGATGCCGGCCGCCCGGCACGCGTCGGGGAGCTCGGCAATACGCCCGGGCCCGAAGCGGATCGACGTGGGATAGTTCCAGTTGGCGCGGAGCGTCTGCGGATCGATGGTCATTCTCTGGCGGTCTCCCCTCTCGTTTTGCGAGCCGCCGCAAGCGGCGTGCCCATTCACGCTGCTCCGACGCGGTTGCCTCCACTCTGGATTGCCACGTCGCCGCCTTCCTCGCAATCACTGCCGCCGAGGAACGGCCCGGAGCATCGCCGGGCAGGGCGGCAGGAGGATCACCACCACACGAAGATCGCCCGGCCAGCGGTCGCGGCATCGTTCGCCGTCCGCACCCATCCGGCAACCGGCATCCGCTTGCCGCGCGGATGGCGGGATGGCCTACTTTCGGAGAACCGGGCGGGCGAACGGCCCGGATTGGGGAGGAAACGGCCGATGCAGTCCTTCGTTCTTGCCAATGCGACCATTCTCGATGGCAGCGGCGCTGCGCCGTTCGTCGGCGACGTCGTCGTCGAGGACGGCACCGTCGCCCGCGTGCGCCCGCCGGGCGCGCCGGCCGCCGGGCCAGACCCCGACCGCGTCTACGACTGCACCGGCCGGACCGTGATGCCCGGCCTGGTCGAGGCCCACTGCCACATCTCGTTCGACAACATCCAGTCCTTCGAGGCGACGGTGCTGACGCCGGTGGAGGACCATGCGCTCGCGTCGCTGAAGAACGCCCAGCTGCTGCTTTCCCGGGGCTTCACCAGCCTGTTCAGCGCGGCGGCGGCCAAGCCGCGGCTGGACGTCGCCGTGCGCGACGCGATCGCGAAGGGCTGGTTTGTCGGGCCCCGCATCCGGGCCGCGAGCCAGGAGATCACGCCCTCCGGCAACCTGGGCGACGCCAACACCAACTACCTGACCTTCCCCCGCGCCATCGCCTTCACCGTCACCGCCGACGGGCCGGACGCCTTCACCGAGGCAGCGCGGCTGGCGGCGCGCGACGGCGTGGACACGCTGAAGGTCAACGTTTCCGGCGACCGCGACTACGACGTGATGCACGCCTACAGCGACATCACCGTCATCACCGAGGCGGAGCTCGCGGCGCTGGTCGCCGTCGCCAGGCCGCGGGGGATGAAGGTCGCCGCCCACTGCACCAGCAACGAGGGCGTGAAGATGTGCGTCCGCCAGGGTGTGGACGTGATCTATCACGCCGTGTTCGCCGACGAGGAAGCCCGCGACATGCTGGAGGAGGCACGCGACCGCGTGTTCGTCGCGCCGACCATCGGCTTCCCGTGGTCGCAGCTCCACGAGTACAGGAAGTACGGGCTGAACTGGACGCCGACGAAGATCCGCCGGCTGGAGGTGGAGGTGGAGACGCTGATCGCCTGCATGCAGGACCTGCGCAGGCGCGGCGTGCGCATCCTCCCCGGCGGGGACTACGGCGCCGGGGTGACCAACCCCATCGGCACCAACGCCCGCGACCTCGAGCACTTCGTGAACCTCCTCGGCTTCACGCCGATGGAGGCGATCGTCGCGGCGACGAAGCTGGGCGGGGAGCTGATGGGCGAGCCGGACCGGATCGGCCAGGTGAAGGCGGGGTTCCACGCGGACCTGCTGGTGGTGGACGGCGATCCGCTTGCCGACATCCGCATCCTGCAGGATCCGGACCGACTGTCCGCGATCTTCATCGGCGGCACCCCGTTCAAGAACACGCTGCACTGAGCGGCGCACGGGGCGGCCGGGCCGGACGCCGGGGGCCCGCGGCCGTGCCGCGGACCCCCGTGGTTTCGCTCAGAGCGTGAAGAGCTGGTTGAACAGGATCACCACCGCGAGCCCTGCCACCAGCGTGACATAGGGCAGGATCCCGGCCTTGCGCTGCCGGATCGTGGTGGCGTCGACGCCCAGATCCTCCAGCATCCGGTCCGGGAACTGGCCGCGGTCCTGCACGAAGTGGCGATAGGCGAACACGGGGATGATCAGGGCGATCGCCACCACGCCGGTGAGCAGCGTGCCCTCGCCCCAGACGTTGGCACCCGCGCCGAGCAGCGCCGCGTTGACGAAGGAGAGGAACACCCCCACCCCCAGCAGCCAGTTCGGCGCCCGCCACGGCCGGCGGACATGGGCGTTGTCGATCCGATGGATCCAGCCGGCGTTCAGGTTCAGGAAGTTGAACACCAGGTAGCACACGTTCGACACCGCCAGCACGAACAGGTAGTCCGACATGAGCAGCAGGATCAGGTTGAAGCCCAGGTCGGTCCACATCGCCCGCGTGGGCGCGCCGTTCGTGTTCACGTGGCTGAGGTAGCGCGGCAGCCAGCCGTCGACGCCACCCTGGTAGAGGGTGCGTGAGGAGCCGGCCATGGCGGTCATGATGGCGAGGATCAGCGCCAGCAGCATCATGATGACCAGCAGGGCGAACACGAAGCTGCCGCCGCCGATGATGCCGGCCATCGCCGCCGCAACCCCGGTGCCGTCGACGATCCCGGGCTCGAGCACGCCTGCGAGGCCCAGCGCGCCCTGGAAGGTGAAGGGCACCACCACGTACACCGCGATGCAGAGCAGGCCCGAATACAGGATGGCCTTGTAGGTGTCGGTCGCGGGATTGCGGAACTCGCTCGTGTAGCAGATCGCGGTCTCGAAGGCGTAGGCCGACCAGGCCGCGATGAACAGGCCGCCGAGAAACAGCGTCCAGCCGGTGTTGTCCCAGGCCGCGGTTTCCGGATCCAGGCCGGGCACGAGCGGCGTCAGGTTCGCGGACAGCACGTCGCCGGTCAGCAGCGGTACCACGCCGATGATCAACAGCGGCAGGATCACGGCGATGCCGATGATGGTCTGCACCCGCGCGGTGCCCAGGATGCCCCGGTGCTGGATGGCGAAGACGATCAGCATCAGGATCGCGCCGATGAAGAAGGTGGCGTTGACCCTGATGGTGAGGCCTTCCTTCAGCGCCCCGAGATCGAGGATCGTCAGCTCCCAGGCGTTGATCGCCGCGTCGGGCGGGAAGAAGGCGTTGAGGATGTAGCCGGCGGCGATGCCGCAGCCGATGGCGAGCACCGGCGTCCAGGCCAGCCAGTTGCACCACACCGACAGCGGCGCGATGATCCGGCTGTAGCGCACCCAGGCAGCGGCGCCGTAGACCGACGCACCACCCGACTTGCTCGGAAACAGGCCAGCGATCTCGGCATAGGTGAAGGCCTGCAGGAAGCCGAACGAGACCGAGATCATCCACACCAGCCAGGATGGTGTGCCCACGGTGGCGGCGATGCCGCCGATCGAGAACAGGACGAGCGCGGGCACCCCGCTCGCCACCCAGAAGGCGCCCCGCCAGGTGATGGCCCGGTGCAGCGTCAGGCTGCTCGGGCCCACGGGGCTTTCCAGTGTCGCCATTGGCGTCGTCTCCTCCCACAGCTTGCGGCGCCCGGTCTCGCGCCCGCGACGGAGTATTTCCGCCAGGCGTCCCCGCCGGGTCTTCGTTCCCCGAAAGCATTCGTGCGACACACCGAAGCATGTCGTGCCCACGACTTAGGCAGGTCTGGATTTCGGATGCAACGGCGTAGTAACGGAAGGGTTATCGCATTTGCGTCTGTTCAGACCGGTTCATGGACCACTTTCCGAACGGACTGGAAGGCGTCTGAACATGCAGGCGCGCGTGGCAGATGCTGCCCCGATCCTGGCCGGGGGAGCGACGCATCTTCCGGTTGAGGGAGCAAGCAGGAGGCATCCGGCCGCGCGACGGCGGCGACGGCTCCTCCCGCGGAATCAAACCATCCGCAGGTGGTAGCTCTTCGGCCGGGTGAGCGTCTCGTACCCGACCTTGCTCAGCGTCGCGCCGCGGCCCGAGTCCTTGACGCCGGTCCATGCGAGCGCCGGGTCGAGGTAGTCGCAGCGGTTCATGAACCAGGTCCCGGTCTCGATCCGCTCGCCGATCGCGATCGCCGCCTCCTCGTCGCTGGTCCAGATCGCGGCGGTGAGGCCGTAGGCGCTGTCGTTCATCAGCCGGATTGCCTCCTCGTCGCCCGAGACCGGCATGATGCCGACCACCGGGCCGAAGCTCTCCTCAGTCATCACCCGCATCGAATGGTCCACGTCCACCAGCACCTGCGGCGCGAGATAGGCGCCCTTGCCGTCGTCGGCCGGGAACGCCTTCGGGTCGATCAGCGCCTTCGCCCCGGCGGCCACCGCCTCCGCCGTCTGGGCGCGCACGAAGTTGGCGGCGGACGGGCGGACCATCGGCCCCAGGTTGGTGTCCTTCTCGACCGGCGAGCCCAGCCGGTACGTCCTTGTCAGGTCGACGACGCCGTCGACGAAGCGCCTGTAGACGCTCCTGTCCACGTAGATCCGCTCGATGCCGCAGCAGGACTGGCCCGCGTTGAAGAAGGCGCCGTCGGTCAGGTTCTCGACCGCATGGTCGAGGTTGGCGTCGGCGCGGACGTAGGCCGGATCCTTGCCGCCCAGCTCGAGGCCGACGCCGAGCATGCGTTCGGCCGCGACCGCGGCGATGCGGCGGCCGCCGGCGACCGAGCCGGTGAAGCAGACGAAATCGACCCGCGGGTCGCGGATCAGCGCCTCGGTCCCTTCGTGGTCGAGGTGGAGGAACTGCAGCAGCCCGTCCGGCAGCCCCGCCTCGCGCCCCGCCGCCACCAGCCGCTCGGCGCAGAGCGGCGTCTGGTGCGAGTGCTTCACCACCACCGCGTTGCCCGCCATCAGGGCCGGCACCACGGCGTTGACAGCGGTGAGGTAGGGGTAGTTCCAGGGCGCGATCACCACCACCACGCCCAGCGGATTGCGGCGGACGAAGCGGCGGAAGCCTTCCTTGGGGCCGGCGTCCACGTCGGCAAGCGCCTCTTCGGCGATGCCGATCATGTAGCGGGCGCGCTCCTCGAACCCGCGCATCTCGAACGGGCTGTGCGCGATCGGGCGGCCCATCTGCCAGGTGATCTCCTCGGCGACGGCGGCCGTCTTCGCCGTCATCGCCTCGACCATCCGCAGCAGGACCGGCGCCCGATCGGCGACGGAAAGCCGGCGCCAGTCCGCCTGGGCGGCGCGGGCGGCCGCAAGCGCCGCGCCCACCGCCGGCGGGTCCGCCAGCGGCCGTTCGACATAGACCGACCCGTCAACCGGGGTCACGCACCTGAGGACGCCGCTCACCGTAGATACCTCTGCTGTTGGCCGGCACCGCCAAGAAATGGGGCGCCGGCGGATGCCGACGCCCCAGCATAGCGCACCTGTGCCGCGTTCAGAGCAGCAGATTGTCGCCTTTCGTTGCGCGTTCGAGATTGCCGTTCTTGCGCAGGAGGTCGACGTCCTCCTGGAGCTCGCGCTTCTCGTGCCGCATCTGCAGCACGTGCCAGATCAGCCAGAAGGCGAGCAGCAGCACGGCCAGCACGCCCTCTGCCCCGGCGAAGGGGTAGATGACGCCGAGGGTCGTGCCGTCGACGGCCTGCCAGGTTTCGACCGGTGTGGTGGACATGTCTCCCCTCCTTCAGATCTTCGCTTCGGCGGCAGCGGCCACGGTGGCCTCGCGGACCTCCGCCTCGTCGAGCGCGTATGCATGGTTGCCGGAGATGTCGAGGCCGGCGAGCTCCACCTCGCGCGGCACCCTGAGGAGGCCAAGGGCGTTCAGGATCTTGGCCAGGATCCACATCGGCAGGAAGCCCAGCACGAAGAACATGATGATCGCGCCGATGGTGTTGCCCCAGGGCGTGATCGGGGTTGCCTCGCCATGGTAGCCCGCCGTTGCCGGGTGCCCCCACAGCAGGAAGCCGGCGATGACCAGGCCGATGAAGCCGGCATAGCCATGCACCGCGACGGCGCCGACCGCGTCGTCGATCTTGAACCGGCGCTCGACCCAGTAGTGGATCTTGTACACCGCCCAGGCACCGACGGCACCGACCAGCATCGATTCCACCGGATGGTAGAGGTCGTTGCCGGCCGAAGCGGTGATGATGCCCGCGAGCCCGGCCGAATAGGTCCAGAAGGCGTCACCCCTGGAGACGAGGTAGCCCGCCAGCAGGCCGCCGGAGAGCGACAGCAGGAAGTTGAAGGTGATCGCCGACAGCGTGGTCGGGGTGTAGTAGATGGTGGTGGCGGTGTAGAAGGTGACGCCGCCCTCCGGCGTGCTGCCGATGAAGTCGCTGTCGATCATCGGCACGTTGCAGGCGACGTAGAAGCCCCAGAAGCCGGTGTAGATCAGGAACAGGCCCACGGTCACCAGCCACGGGTTGTTCGGCACGATGTTGCGCGGCGTGCCGTCCGGGCGGAACTTGCCGATTCTCGGCCCCAGAACGATCAGCGCGCCGAGCGCCGCCCCGCCGGCAATGGCGTGGATGACGCCGGATGCATAGGCGTCGTGGTAGCCGAGCTCGGTCACCATCCAGCCGTCCGCGTGCCAGCCCCAGGCGGCATCGATGATCCAGGTGCAGGACCCGATCAGCACCGCCATCATCCAGAAGGCGCCCGACCGGACGCGCTCGATCAGCGAGCCCGAGACGATCGACGCCGCGGTCCAGGAGAACAGCAGGAAGGCCGCCCAGAACACCCCGGTGATCCGGTCCTGCATGTGGGTGCCCATGTTCTCGGACCAGGGCAGGTAGGCGTTGGCCACCTCGGGGTATTCGCCGGTGAGTCCGGGAATGCCGTACGGGAAAGCCCAGTAGATCCACCAGCCGAAGAGATAGAAGGTGATGGTGACGAGCGGGATCACCATCGTGTTCTTCAGCAGGGTGTGCATCCTGTTCTTGTATCGTGAGACACCGACTTCATACATGCAGAAGCCGACGTGGATCATGAACATCAGGACCACGGTCAGCCAGTAGTAGAACTCGGTGAATATGACGATCAGCGCGTCCAGCGACTCGGTCATGCGGACCTTTCCTCCCCTTGGCCCGGGGAGGCCCCAAATGACCAGCGCAGGCTTTGGCCCCCCGGGCATCATGCGGCGCCGTCGGGGTTCTCGTTGTCTGAGGTCGAGCCCGGTCGCCCCATAGGCGACGCATTCGCACAGCACGAACGTGGCAAAAAGTCGCGATTCAGGCAACGATTATTGGACAATTGATGAATATTTGTGCACTGATTCGCAGATCGACTGTACCGGTCCATGAACCGACCACCTGGCCGGGCGAGATCGACTTGGTCAGGGCTCGCGCCGACGATCCGGCACAGCCTGCGGTGCCCCGGATGCGAAGGGGCGGCCGCTGCGGCCGCCCCTTCCGTTCCCGCTGCCGGTGACAGCGTCAGTGCGGATCCCCGCGGTGGTCGCGGTAGGACTTGTTTTCGTGGAAGAAGGCACTGAGCGCCGAGGCGACGGTGACGACCAGGGCGATCAGCATCCAGACCAGCGGCATGCCGCCGCCAGCGCCGGTGAAGTAGGCCGCAACGCCTTCCCAGGCCTCGATCGGGCTTCCCATGTCATGTCTCCTTTCCTGGCAGCTCGCAGTGGTCATTCCGCAGGCACCGTCCCCGCGGCGGCCCCTGCGGCCGGCGCAGAGTGGGGCGGGGCCGATTCCGGATAGGCGCGGCTCGGGATCTCGGCCACGTCCAGGCCCATGATCTCGACCTTGGGCGGCACCCGCAGCACGCCGGCTACCTTCAACGCCAGCGAACCCAGGTAGCCCGGCACGAAACCGAGCAGCAGCATCACCCCGGCGCCGGCAAGCTGGCCGCCGAACGAGGTGCCCGGCAGGCCCGAGCCGTCGGCCGCGGGATAGCCGGCGGCAAAGATGCCCGCGGCGATGACGCCCCACAGGCCGCAGAAGCCGTGCACGGCCACCGCCCCGACGGGGTCGTCGATCCGCAGCTTGGTCTCCAGCCAGCGCGCGAACGCCGGCATGGCGAAGGCGCCGACAAAGCCGATCAGGAAGGCAAGCGGCGGCCAGTACAGGTCGAGGCCGGCGCCGGCCGAAATGATCCCGCCGAGGCCGCCGGACATCATCCAGAACGGGTCGCGGGTCATCACATAGGCACCGATCACGCCGCCGGCGAAGCTCATCAGCGTGTTGAAGGCGATGCCGGACAGGGTCGCCGGAGTACCGTAGATGGTGGTCCACTGGCTGACCTCCAGCGCCCCGTCGGTGTTGTAGATGATGCAGCCGCCGAGGAACCCGAAGAAGCCGACGATGATCGCCATCAGGCCGATCAGCGTGAGCGGCAGGCTGTGCGCCGGGATGGTGTTGACCGAGCCGTCGGGGTTGTACTTGCCGATGCGGGGCCCGAGGTTGATCAGCACGCCCAGCGCAAAGGCGCCCGAAATCAGGTGCACCACGCCTGAGCAGGCGAAATCGTGGTAGCCGAAGTCGGTCGACAGCCAGCCGTCCGGGTGCCACCCCCAGGCAGCGCCCACGACCCAGGCCACCGCGCCCAGCACCACCGCCAGCAGCACGAAGGATCCGAGCCGGATCCGCTCGATCACCGCCCCGGAATAGATCGAGGCCGTGGTGGCCGCAAACAGCGTGAAGGCTGCCCAGAAGACACCGGTGGCGTTGTCGGCCAGGTTCGGCCCCATCGAGGCGTCCCACGGCGCGGCATAGGCACCGAGTTCGGCGGCGTCGACGTAGTCCTGCGAATAGAGCCCGCGGGGCCAGGTGTTGTAGATCCACCAGCCGACGAAGAAGAACGCCGGAACGGTGAAGGCAAAGGCCAGTATGTTCTTGACCCCCGCCGCCAGTGCGTTCTTCACCCGCGACGCTCCCATCTCGTAGCCGAGGAAGCCCATGTGGATCAGCACCATCAGCGCGGTGCACCAGTAGTAGTAGATCTCCATGTTGATGGCGCCGGCCATCTCACCCCTCCTTGTCCTGTGTCTTCCGCGCCGCTTCGACCCCTTTTTCGGAGGCTCTCTGGATGCGGCACGGGCCCCGGAGCGGAGACAAACAAGAATCGCGCCAACCGCGGCCGGGCACCGCGGGCGGACCTGGGGCGTTCGAGACCAAGCGTCGCAGGGGCAGGTACCGCGTTGCCGCTTGCGCGGCCCGGGGCGGGCCCGTAGGGTCAAGGCTCCCTTGGGGAGTAGCCGCTTCCGTCTCCAGGAAGGGGCGCGTCAACAGACTTGGCGGCGGGTCCGTCCCGCCGCCATGGCGCGTCCGGCCCACCGGCCTGGCGAGACCACGGGCCTGCCGTTCCGGCCTCGGGCTGGACGGGCGGCGGGCTCGTGCGCAGCCAGCCCCGGGATCGCATCATGGAAGCGTTCGCTGCCTCGACCGGCGTCGTCTGCCTGGCGGAAATCGGTGACAAGACCCAGTTGCTGGCGCTGGTGCTGGCGACGCGGTTCCGCGCGCCGGCGCCGATCGTCGCGGGCATCCTCGTCGCGACCCTCGCCAACCATGCGCTGGCGGCGCTCGCCGGCGTCGCCGTCGCCGAATGGCTGCAGAGCCCGGCGCTGCGCTGGGCGCTGGGGCTTTCGTTCGTCGCGATGGGACTGTGGACCCTGGAGCCCGACCGGCTGGACGCCGACGAGGCGCCGGCGAAGCCGCGCTACGGGCCGTTCCTGACCACGGTGGTGGTCTTCTTCCTGGTGGAGATCGGCGACAAGACGCAGATCGCGACCATGGCGCTGGCCGCCCAGTTCCAGGACCTCGTGCTGGTCACCGCCGGCACCACGCTGGGCATGATGCTGGCCAACGCCCCGGCGGTGTTCGCCGGGAACTTCGTTGCGCTGCGGCTGCCGCTGAAGGCGATCCGCCTCGCCGCAGCCGCGCTGTTCATCGTGCTGGGCGCGTTCGTCTGTCTGGAAGCCGGCGGGCTGGTCTGAGCGACGCCCGCCGGCTCCCGCACGCGATCAGAACTTCCGATAGGCCTTGTTCAGGGTCACCATCGGGTGCTTCGGCGACATCTGGAACTTGATCAGCAGCTCGCGCGCCAGCATGTCGCGATCCTGCTGGTTGTCGGGAAGCGTGATGTTGTCCGGAATGGTGACCCAGCCGTTGACGTTGCGGTCGAACACCGCCGGCCGGCCTTCCTCGTAGCCCATGTGGACGTCCTCGAGCCAGTTGAGGTCTTCCCACCCCATGGTCTCGATGTACTTCTTGAGGAACGGCGTCAGCCGGCTGTAGTCCGGCAGCAGGTTCACGTCATACCGGTAGCCGATGTGCTGGCCGATTTCCTTCTCGCGCTCGGTCTCGAGGCCCTCGGACACGAGGAACTTGTCAACGTCACCCTGTTCCCCGCTGCCCTTGTAACCGCCCTTGCCCGCCATCCTTTGCGCCTCCGTACCTTAGATCCCGGCTTGCCGGGCCTGTTCCGCATCATCCTCGCCGGTCCCGCCTCACCATGACGACAGGGACCGTCCGGGCGCGACGCGCGGGCTGCACGCCAGGCCCGGAGAGATGGCCGGGGCTGGCCCGGCCATGATGTCCTCGTCCAGGGTTGCCCCTGGCACCCGTCCCTACAGGTGGTGGTAGTCCGCCACCCCGACCGTGTAGTCGGTCCCTGCCAGCGGGACGCCCGCCATCGCCGAGGCCTCCATCGTGAGCGCGGCCAGATCCTCGGGCTCCAGGCTGTGCACGTAGGTCTTGCCGCAGGCGCGGGCCAGCATCTGGCACTCGATGGTCAGCGTGTGCAGGAAGTTGTACACCCGCTCCGCCGCCTCGTCCGGATCCAGCCGCTTGCGCAGCACCGGATCCTGGGTCGCCACGCCAACCGGGCAGCGGCCGGTGTGGCAGTGGTAGCAGTAGCCGGCCTCGACCCCGACTTCCTTCTCGAAGTCGGCTTCCGGGATCGCCTTGTTGCAGTTCAGCGCCATCAGCGCCGAATGCCCGATCGCCACCGCATCGGCGCCGAGCGCCAGCGCCTTGGCCACGTCGCCGCCGTTGCGGATGCCGCCGGCGTAGATCAGGCTGATCTCGCCGGACTTGCCGACGTCGTCGAGCGCACGGCGGGCCTGCCGGATGGCCGCGATGCCGGGCACCCCCGTCTCCTCGGTCGCGAGGTGCGGACCGGCGCCGGTGCCGCCCTCCATGCCGTCGATGTAGATCATGTCCGGATCGCACTTCGCCGCCATCCGCACGTCGTCATAGACGCGGGCCGCACCGAGCTTGAGCTGGATCGGGATCTCCCAGTTGGTCGCCTCGCGGATCTCCTCGATCTTGAGCGCGAGGTCGTCCGGCCCCAGCCAGTCGGGGTGGCGCGCCGGCGAGCGCTGGTCGATGCCTGCCGGGAGGGAGCGCATCTCGGCAACCTGGTCGGTGACCTTCTGGCCCATCAGGTGGCCGCCCAGGCCGACCTTGCAGCCCTGGCCGATAAAGAACTCGACCGCGTCAGCCAGCCGGAGATGGTGCGGGTTGAACCCGTACCGCGACTGGATGCACTGGTAGTACCACTTCGACGAATAGCGGCGCTCGTCGGGGATCATCCCGCCCTCGCCGGAGCAGGTGGCCGTCCCTGCCATCGTCGCACCGCGGGCAAGCGCGGTCTTCGCCTCGTAGCTGAGCGCGCCGAAGCTCATTCCGGTGATGTAGACCGGAATGTCGAGCTCCAGCGGCCGCTTGGCCCGAGGCCCCAGCACCGTTTTCGTCTCGCACTTCTCGCGGTAGCCCTCGATCACGAAGCGGGTGAGGGTTCCCGGCAGGAACGTCAGGTCGTCCCACGTCGGGATCTTCTTGAACAGCGAGAAGCCGCGCATCCGGTAGCGGCCGAGCTCGGCCTTGATGTGGATGTCGTCGATCACGTGGGGCGGGAAGATGAAGCTCCGCCCCAGGACGTTGACATTGCGCTTCGGCTGCTTGCCCGTCGGCTGCTCCACCGGCACCGGCTTAGTTTCAGCGGACATGCGTCATACTCCCAATTCCGTCTCGCGGACCCTCTCTGCCGTCCTCGCGGGGAGCGCGGCGACGCAGCAATCCAGTTGTGCCCGCCGACACGGGTTCGGGGGTTCCTGGATCACCACGCCGCCGGCGGCGGCTCGCGATGACGGCGCCGGAAGCGCCCTTACAGGATCAGCTTCTTCTCGGCCGGCTCCAGGTTGTCGTAGTTCCACAGCTGCTTGCCGGCGACGATCTTCTGGAAGTGATCGACGCCCTGCGGCGGCAGCAGGTCGTACATTTTCAGCTTTCGGGTGAGCCATTCGCGGTCGGCGTCGGTGAGCTCCGCCGGCACCGCGTCCACGCCCAGCGAGGCGATCTTGCCGCCGACGAAGATCATGCCGTCGTACATCGAGTCCCCGAGGTTGGGGCCCGCGTCGCCGCAGATCACCATGCGCCCGCGCTGCATCATGAAGCCGGAGAAGGCGCCGGTGGACTTGCCGACGATGATCGTGCCGCCCTTCATGTCGATGCCGGTACGGGCGCCGACCTGGCCCTTGCAGACGAGGTCGCCGCCGCGCATCGCGGCGCCGAACTGGGAGCCGGCGTTCTTCTCGATCACCACCGTCCCGGCCATCATGTTCTCGGCGCACGACCAGCCGACACGGCCCGAGATGCGGACGTTCGGTCCGTCGATCAGGCCGCAGCCGAAGTAGCCGAGGCTGCCCTCGAAATAGAGGTTGAGCCGGTTGAGGATGCCGACGCCCAGCGAGTGGCGCGCCATCGGATTCTTCACCACGATGGTGCCATACCCCTCGTTGATCAGCGACCGGAGCTTCCGGTTGATCTCCGAGGTCGTCATCTCCGCCGCGTCGAACTCGGCGCGGCGGTTGAAGTCGACGTCGGGCGCATCGGGATAGACGAAGTTCTCGGCCTCGTCCGGCACGAAGAAGCGCTGCTGGGTCCGTCCGCGGAGCTGCTCGGAATGCAGCCCCATCTCATAGCTGCGCTGGACCTGCGAGTTCAGGTCTTCCATACCCGGACCTCCCCTTCATACGGGTCGAAAGTGTCGATCTCCCTGGGGAAGATCTTGCGAATGGCGATTTCCTCGGAGGCCAGCGCCACCGTGTCGTCGCTCTCGTAGAGAACCATCGGCTTGGCGGCCATCACGTCCTTGGCCATGCCGAGCGAGTCGGCGGTGGCGACCAGATAGGTGAAGACGCCGTCCAGCTCCTCGATCGACTGGCGGAGCGAATCCTCCAGCGAGTAGCCGTTCTCCAGCTTGTCGGCGGTGTAGACCGCGAGCAGCTCGCTGTCGCAGTTCGAGACGAAGCGATGGCCCTTGCGCTCCAGCTCCCGCCGCTTGGTCCAGTAGTTGGTCAGCTGACCGTTGTGGACCACCGCGATGTCGGAATAGGGGTACGCCCAGTAGGGGTGGGCCGAGCGGATGTCGACGTCGGACTCGGTCGCCATCCGGGTGTGGCCGATCCCGTGAGTGCCGCGGAAACCTTCCAGCTGGTACTGGCCCGCCACCCGCTGCGCATCGCCCAGGTCCTTGATCAGCTCGAGACCCCGGCCGATGGACAGGATCTCGGCTCCCTCCACGTCCTCGACATGCCGGGCGAGGAGCTTCAGGTCGCCGTCGAACTTGAGCTCGTAGCGGAAGGCGTACGGCGTCGCCTCCTGGGCATCGACGATCTCGACCCCCAGGTCCGTGAGCCGGCGGTCAACCTGCTGCCGCCGCTCCTTGACCTGCTGGTGAATGGCGAGGCCCCTGTTCAGGTCCTCCTGCTCGGCGACCTTGAAGCGCATGACGAGCTCGCCCCCGTCGGGCATGCCATAGATGGCGAACCCGGTGCTGTCGGGGCCGCGATGCTTCAGGGCCTGAAGCATCGCCGTCATCTCGGCGCCGATCCCGGAGCTCTTGCCGCCCCGGTGTATCAATCCGGCTATTCCGCACATGTCTTGCTCCTTCCTGACCCTACGGCAGGCCTGTCCCTACGGCAGGCAGTCCAGGTAGGTATTCAGATCCCACTCGGTGGTGGTGTGCATGAACCGCTCCCACTCGTCCCGCTTGTACTCGTCGTACAGGCGATACATGATTCCGGGCAGCGCGGACTGGATGACCTCGTCCTTCGCAAGGGCATCGAGCGCCTCGCCGAGGCTCATCGGCAGCCGCCTGACCTGCTTGCCCTCCTCCATCGCCTGGTAGATGTTCCGGTCCTCCGGCGGGCCCGGATCGATGTCGTTCTTGATGCCGTCGTCGGCCGCTTTGAGGATCGCCGCCGCCATCAGGTGCGGGTTCACCATGGAGTCCACGGCGCGGTACTCGAAGCGGCCGGGGGCGGAGATGCGCAGGCCCGTGGTCCGGTTCTGGTAGCCCCAGTCGGCGAACACCGGCGCCCAGAAGCCGGTATCCCACAGCCGCCGGTAGCTGTTGACGGTCGAACAGCCGATAGCGGTCAGCGCCCCGAGGTGCTTCACGATGCCGCCCACCACCTGCAGGCCGGTCTTGCCCGGCATCTGCGGATCGTCGGTGTCCGGCATGAAGGTGTTCTCGCCGCCGCGGCGATAGGTGAACACCTCTTCCATGCCCGGCAGCGGATCGTTCCGCAGCGGCACGACCACGTCCTCGCCGCCGCGCCAGAACGAGATGTTGTGATGGCAGCCGGACGCCGACACGCCCATGAACGGCTTGGTCATGAAGCAGGCGATAAGGTCGAACTCCCGGCCGACCTGGGCGCAGATCTGGCGGTAGGTGGTCAGCCGGTCCGCCGTGCGCAGCGGGTCGTCGAACATGAAGTTGAGCTCGAGCTGGCCCGGCGCGTCCTCATGGTCGCCCTGGATCATGTCCAGGCCCATGGCGCGCGCATACTCGATCACCTTCATGTAGACCGGGCGCAGGACCTCGAACTGGTTGATGTGGTAGCAGTGCGGCTTGGTCACGCCGCCGGCGGGCCGGCCGTTCTCATCCTTCTTCAGCCACATCATCTCCGGCTCGCAGCCGTGACGCATGTGCAGCCCGTTATGTTCCTTCTGGAACTGCTCGTGGATGCGCCGGAGGTTGCCACGGCAGTCGGCGGTGAGGAACGCGCCCGGCTCCTCACGCTCCTCGCGGTTGCGGAACAGCGTGCAGAACACGCGGCCGATCCGCTTGTCCCAGGGCAGCTGGACAAAGGTCTCGGGCTCGGGAATGCCCACCAGCTCCTTGTCCTGCGGCCCGAAGCCCAGGTACTCGCCGCGGCGGTTGAGGAAGAGATTGACGGTCGAGCCGTAGACCAGCTGGAAGCCCTTCTCGGCGACGCTTTCCCAGTGGTCCGCCGGAATGCCCTTGCCGACGACGCGGCCGGTTATCGATACGAACTGCAGATACAGATACTCGATGCCGAGCGCGTTGATCTTCTCGCGTACCCGCTTCACCAGCTCGGCGCGGCCTTCTGCCTCGACGAACGCCTCTATGTCCATCGTCGCAGTGCGACTCATTGGAACGCCCCTCCCGATGTTCCGGACCATTGTTTGGCCCAATTCTGAACCAGTATGGACCTAACTCTAACCAATTGGCGCGCGCCTGCAAGCCATTCCCTGCACCATCGCGCGCCCGCCTGACCGGCCCGGCCCGAAGCAAGGAGCGGGCCGGGCAAACCCCGCAGTCAGGCGCCCGCAGGTCCGTGCATCAGCTCCACGGGAACGGGCTGTTCGACGTCGGGTGCAGCTTGCCCTCGGCGTAGCGGCTGAAGCGGAACGGCTCGAGCAGGCGGCTCGATTCGCCGAGGATATCCTTGGCCACCAGCTCGCCGACGCCGATCATCTTGTAGCCGTGGTTGGAGTCCGCGATGATGTAGACGTTCTCGCGGAACACGTCGAAGACGGGGAAGTTGTCCGGCGTGAAGCAGCCGAGACCGCCCGAGGGCTCCTTCTTGTAGCGCCCGATCTGGCCGGAGAAGCGCTCCTGGCAGTGGGCGAGCGCCGAGCACCACATGTGGGCGAACTGATCGTCCACCACGAATTCCGGCGACTCGGGCCCGTAGGGATCGACCGCCACCTCGTCCGGGTCGCGCTCCACCTTGTACGGCATCGCGCCGCCCTGGACGCCGCCGAAGTTGAAGTCGGGCTTGTAGTAGATGCCCCACAGCTTGTCGGTGATCAGCGACCCGTCGACGTCGGAATAGAGCGGCGCGTCGGTATCGACGTGGATCACTGGCGGCATCTTGCCGTCGTTGGTCTTCTGCACTTCCGGATCGACGCCGAGCGTGCCTTCCTGCAGGCTCCAGTACGTCCACATCCGGATGCCGCGGGCGAAGTCGCCGTCGGGCTTGCGGATGTCGACGGTCCTCGGCAGTTCCAGCATGTCCCAGATGGTCTTCACCCAGGGCCCGACGCCGACCACCACATAGTCACAGCCGATGGTGCCGCGGTCAGTCTCCACAGCGGTGATCGCGCCGGAGCCGTTGCCCGACTTGAAGCCGACGACCTTGACGCCGGTGATGATGCGGACCCCCTCGTCCTCGGCCTTCTTTGCCAGGCCGTAGATCGAGGCGGTGTTGTTGGCGTAACCGCCCTTCTTCTCGTGGAGGACGCTGGTGATGCCCTGGGCCCGCCAGTCGTGGAGGATCTCCTTCATGTAGGCGGTGCAGGCCTTCTCGCCCTCGATGAAGTCCGAGTCGTAGCCGATCGCCCGCTGCTGCTCGAAGATGGTGGCGACCTGCTCGTGCATCACCTCCGGGCTGATCTGCATGTAGCCGACCGGGTGGTAGCTGTAGGCCTTGGGGTCGCTCTCCCACACCGAGACCGAGTGGGCCATCAGCTCGCGCATCGCCGGCTGATAGTAGTTGTTGCGGATGACCCCGCAGGCGATGCCGGAGGCACCGGCCGCGATCCCCGTCTTGTCGAGGACGACGATGTCCTCGCCGCCGCCCTGGCCCTTCGCCTTCAGCGCTTTGGCCAGGTGCATCGCGGTACTCAGCCCGTGGATTCCCGCGCCGATGATGACGAACCGGGAACTCGACGGCAGCGCCATGGGCAACCTCCACGAACGGCAATGCTGTTTTTCGTGACACTAAGCCGAATTCGTGCCTCTGACTAGCCCAATCCTGTACCGAAGCTTGCATTCGGTCCAAACTGGTTCATAATCCGGTCCAATTTGGTCAACGAATCGACCTCCGGCAAGGAAGCTGCCATGAACGAAAGCGTGTCCGTCGTGCGCGACGACATGTCTGTGGACCGCAAGGGAGCGGCCTGGATCAAGCTGAAGCTGCGCCAGTCGATCATCGACGGCGTCTATGCCTTCGGCGAGCGGCTGCCGGCGGAGCGTCAGATGGCGAGGACCTTCGGCAGCTCCCGGGGCACGGTGCGCAAGGCGCTGGAAGACCTGGCCGCCGACGGCTTCATCGAGCGCCGCGTCGGCAGCGGCACCTTCGTCACGTTCTCCGGCCAGCCCGCGGACGCGGACATTGCGGAGATCACCAGTCCGCTGGAGCTGGTGCAGGTGCGGCAGGTGATCGAGCCGGCGATGATCCAGCTCGCGGTGCGCAACGCCACCATCCGCGACATCTCGCTGCTCGCGTCCGCCGTCGAGCAGCTCGAGGCGTCAGAGGATCCGGACAGCTTCACCCACTGGGACCAGCGCTTCCACCTGCTGATCGCGGAGGCGACCCACAACCCGCTGATGGTCCTGATCTACCGGCAGATCAACCACGTCCGCGGCCATGCACAGTGGCGGGCGGCGAAGGACAAGGTGCTGACCAAGCACCGGATGAAGGTCTACAACGAGATCCACCGCGCGATCTACGAGCACATCCGCGACCGCGACCCGGACGGCTGCTCGCGCCTGATACACGAGCATCTGGCGGTGGCCCACTCAGACCTGGTGATTGGATAGGCCCCGGCGCCTAGTCGAACAGGTCCTTCACCGCCCGGTCCGGGGCCGGCTTCTTCCGGCCCGGTGACGGCGGGGCGCCCTGGCCCGGGTGCGCGCGGCCGACCACGGCCGGGACCGCCGCGTCGCGCCCCTCGCGGAACTCGATCCAGACCGCCTGGCCCGCCGCCGTGTCGGCCGCGCTCGTGATCGGCGCGCCGGCGGCGTCGCGCACCACCGCATAGCCGCGCTGCAGCACCGCCCTGTACGACAGGCTCTCAAGCAGCGCGCCGCAGCTCGCGAGACGGTCGCCGGCACGGCGCAGCACCACATGCGTGCACTGCGCGAGCCGCCCCTCGAGCTGCACGACGGCCCGGCGATGGCGGACGAGCTCGCGGCGGGTCGGCTCGATCGACAGGCGGGCGGCCGTA
>CALKHQ010000218.1 GCA_937988735.1 uncultured Alphaproteobacteria bacterium | reverse complement strand
GGCCCGCGGAGCTGCTGGCGGCGCGCCATCCCGCCTTCCGCCGCGTCGTCGCCTACTGCGGGCTCCCGGCGCGGCGGGTCGTGGCCCTCGGCCGCACGCCGCTGATCAGCCTCGGCATCCTCGACGCCAGGGGCGAGGCAGGCCGCCTCGGCGGCGGCATCTACGAGATGCCGCTGGAGCCGTTCGCGGAAGCGGTTGCCGCGCTGGACGCCGCCTGACGGGCCGGCAGCTCAGCCCGCGTCGTCCGGCGGCCCGTCCGCAGGGCGGGTGAACTCGGTCTCGATGATGAACTCGACGGCGTCGCCGACGCCCATGGTCGTGCCCGGTTCCGGCGCGCCGTAGCCCATGCCGAAGGCGGTCCGGCTCAGCGTGCCGCGAGCAGAGAAGCCGATGCGGGAGCCGAACGGGTCGAGCGGATGCGAGGCGTAGCCGCCGTTGAACGTGACCTCCATCTCCACCGGACCGGTGACGCCGTGGAGCGTGAGGTCGCCTTCGACAAGCGCAGTGTCCGGCCCGGTCAGCCGGATGGCGATGGAGCGGTAGGTGATCTCCGGGAAGCGGTCGGCGTCGAGCCAGTTCGGGCCATGCAGCTCGGCATTGAAGTCGTAGACCTCCGGTTCCGGGTAATCCGTCTCCAGCGACCGCGGGTCGATCGTCACCCGCAGCGCCGACGCCTCCGGGTTCGCCGGGTCGAGGTCCAGCTCCGCCTCGACATGGGTGAAGCGGGCGGTGAACCAGGAAAAGCCGATGTGGTTGACGCGGAAGATCAGGCTGGTGTGGGCGCGGTCGAGGACGTAGGTGCCGGCAGGCAGGTCCGTCGCCACCGGAGCGATGGTCTCGGCCGCGGCGGGCATCCCCGCCAGCGCTGCGGCGAGCACGGCGGTCGCGACCGCAGGTCGATGTCTCATCCGGTTCCCCTTTCCTGATTCCGGCCGGCTCCGGCACCGGCAGATGCCGGACCGCCGCCGGCGGCGACCTCCGGCATCATCTGCTGCCGCAAGCCGCGCGAATTAACTCGCACATTACCTGCCGCTCATCATACTTGCGCGCGATCGGCGCCCGCCGATCGCGCTGCCGCCCGTCCGGATCAGCCCGCCCGTTCCCCCGGCAGCACCGCCGCCATGACGCCAGCCGACCTCTGTGGAGTCCCTGCATGAAGCCCGTCGCTGCCCTCGCCTTCGCCGCCACCGTGGCGGCCGCGTCCACCGCCATGGCCTGCCCGAACTGGCAGCTGGCGCCCGCCTTCGGCACCATCCAGCTGATCGAGGGCTTCCCCCAGGATCCCTACGCCCGCAGCATCACCGCCGGCGGCCGCTATGCGCTCGCCAACTGCTTCCCCGGCTACAACTTCAGAGGCTCGGTCGCGCAGAAGCCGGACTTCGACGTGCACTACAGCACCTCTGGCGCGTCGTCGCTGACCTTCATCGTGGACTCACCCTACGACACGATGCTGCTGGTGAACGACCCCAACGGCCAGTGGTGGTTCGACGACGACAGCTTCGGCGGGCAGAACCCGCAGATCACCATCCGCAACGCCCCGGCCGGCCTCTACGACGTCTGGATCGGCTCCTACCAGGGCGGCAGCGGGCTGCCCGGCACCCTCTACATCTCCGAACGCTACTGACGCCCGCCAGGGCGATCGCCGGCGACGCCCCCTCCCCGGACACGGGGGAGGGAGGCGCCTTCGCGAAAGCGGCTGCCGCAGCGGGTCACCCGGCAGCGGGTCACCCGGCGCGGGACCAGCGGACGATCGCGTCGGGGCGTGACGTGATGTCGGGCAGCAGGTCCATGCCGAGGCCTGGGCCCTCGGGCGGGGCGATCATGCCGTTCTCCACCTTCGGCAGCGCGGTCACGATCTCCGTGTACCAGCCGGTGTAGAAGGCGCGCACCGACTCCTGCACCAGCGCGTTCGGCACGTTGCACGACAGGTGGGTCGAGGCGGTGAGCACCACGGGGCCGGTGCAGTCGTGGGGGGCCACCGGCAGGTGCCAGGCCTCGGCCATGGTCGCGATCTTCTTCGCCTCGGAGACGCCGCCGCACCAGGAGAGGTCCAGCATGCAGATGCCGACCGCCCCGGTGTCGAACAGGTCGCGGAACCCGGCCCTGAGCCCCAGCGTCTCCGACGCGCACACCGGTGCCCGGCTCTTCGCCGCATAGGCCTTCAGCGACGCGAGGCTGTCCATCCGGACCGGATCCTCGTGCCAGAAGGTGTCGTACGGCTCCAGCGCCTGGGCGATGCGGATCGCGGTCGGCAGGTCCCACAGCGAGTGGAACTCGACCATGATGTCCATGCGGTCGCCGACCGCCTTGCGGATCTTCTCGAACGGCTGCAGCGCCGTCTTCAGCTCGTCCGGCGCGATGTAGTGGCCCCTGCTGCGTTCGGCCGCGATGTCGAACGGCCAGATCTTCATGCCGGTGATGCCCTGCTCGAGCAGCGAGAGGGCAAGCTCGTCGGCGCGGTTGAGGAAGGCGTCGAGGTCCTCATAAGGCCCCTCCGCCTCGCCGACGCCCCAGTTCTCCACCTTCTGCAGCCGGGTGTCGCGGATGTAGCGGTAACCGGCGCAGGTGTTGTAGGTGCGGATGCTCTCCCGCGTCCGCCCGCCGAGGAGCTGGACCAGCGGCTGGCCGGTCGCCTTCCCCCACAGGTCCCACAGCGCGATGTCGACCGCCGAGTTGGCGCGGATCTCGACCCCGGTGGAGCGGTGGCCGAGATAGGGCGAGAGCTTGCGCGCGATCCTGTCGATTGCGAACGCGTCCTCGCCCAGGATCAGCGGCGCGGTGATCTCGTGCAGATAGGCCTCGACCGCGGCCGCGGCCATGAAGGTCTCGCCGAGCCCGGCGAGGCCGTCCTCGCCGTGAACCCGGACCCAGAGCAGGTTGGGAAATTCCCGGAGCCGGATGGTCTCCAGCGCGGTGACCCGCATCAGTGCATCCACCAGCCGCCGTCAACGGAGAGGTTCTGGCCGGTGATGAACCGCGCGCGGTCGGAGATCAGGAACATGATCGCGTTGGCGATGTCCTCCGGGCTGCCGCGGTACTTCAGCGACTGGTGGTCCAGCAGGAACTGGCGGTAGGTCTCGAGCTGGTCCGCCCAGACCTCCTCCTCCATCGGCGTCGGGATCGCGCCGGGGCTTACCGCATTCACGCGGATGTTGAACGGTCCCAGCTCCCGGGCGAGGCTGCGGGTGAACATCAGCAGCGCGCCCTTGCTGGTGACATAGGCGGTGAAGTCCTTCCAGCCGCCGTTCATGGTGATCGAGCAGATGTTGACGATCTGCCCCCAGCCCTTGCGCTTCATCGACGGCACGGTGGCCATGGCGATGGCGACCGCCGCGGTGGCGTTGATCGCCTGGGTCTTGCGGTAGAGGTCGAGGTCGTAGCCGTCGATCGGGTCCGACGGGTTGATGGCGGCGTTGTTGACGACGATGTCGTAGCCGCCGACCTCGGCGTCGAGCTGCGCCACCCGGGCCTTCAGCGCGTCGGAGTCGGCGAGGTCGATGATCTCGTAGCGTGGCGCCGGGGCGTCGGCCGGCAGGCGGGACGCGATCTCCCGCGCGACCTTCTCCCCGTCCGGCTTGATGTCGACCATGGTCACCGCCGCCCCGGCCTTCGCCAGCGCCTCGACCTGCGCGACACCCAGACCGCCTGCGGCGCCGGTCACCAGCGCGTTCCGACCCTTGTGCTCCATTTCCCCCTCGTCGCGTTGCGTGGACCTCCGCGCGGATGGCGCGGCAACAGGGCTGGGAAGATCGGCCAATTCGCGGGGCGGCGCAACTGCGGCGGGTCAGGCGGCGGACATCTGCGCCAGCGCCGCCGCGCCCACCGCGCCGGCGAGCCCGCCGAGGCGGGCAAGGCGGATGTCGAGACCGAAGCGGTAGATCTTCGGGCAGGCGGCGGTGAAGGCAGCCGTCACCCGCTCCACCAGCTCCGCCCCCATCCCGGTCGCCGCCCCCGCCAGCACCACCACCTCCAGGTCCAGCAGCAGGTGCAGGTTGGCGATCGCGGTGCCGAGGTAGCCGAAGGCCCGGTCGATCACCTCTGCCGCCGCCCGGTCGCCGCCGCGGGCCGCCGCCAGCAGCTCCGGCAGCGTCGCGCCGTGACGTTCGGCGATGAAGCCGGGCGACGCCCGCTGCTCCAGCGGCTGCAGCGCATCGGGCGGGCCGACCATGACCAGGCCGAGCTCGCCGTGGTTGCCGTGGGCGCCGTCGCGGATGCGCCCGTCGAGCAGCAGCGCGCTGCCGATGCCGGTCCCCAGCGTCACGATGGCGGCATTGCGCGCGTCCTTCGCCGCACCGAACCGCCACTCCGCCCGCAGCGCTGCCTTGGCGTCGTTCTCCAGCCAGGCGGGCACGCCGAGCGCCGCGGAAAGCGCGCCGCAGATGTCGAGCCCGGCCAGCGCCGGCACGTTGCAGTAGGTCGGGTCGATCGGCCGTCCCGCGGTCACGGTCGCCGGCACGCCGATGCCGATGCCCGCGATGCGCCGGCCGTCGCAGAGCGCCCGCACCCGCGCGGCGAGCTGCACCACCAGCGTCTCGCCGGCCATGGCGCGGCCGGTCGGCAGCCGGTCGCTCGCCAGCACCGCCCCGTCCCCGTCCACCAGCGCGAGCTTCGCGGCAGTGCCGCCGATGTCGATCCCCACCGCCAGCGTCGCCGCGCCGCCCGGCCTCACCGGCATCTCCATTGCATCCAGCATCTCCGGCACCGTCTCTCGCCACCTTGCCGTCGCGGTGAGTACAACAGTATACGACTCGCGCCGCGACGGCGCGGTTCTCGCAGTCGCGTCCACTGTCTCACGGCTGGACGTGCGGCAAGAGCCAGCGGAGACGGAACGGGAGTGGGCGTGCAGACTGAGCGGATGACGACGGCAGCGGATGCGGCGGACGCGCCGGTGCTGGTCCGGCTGCGCGGGGTGTCGCGGACCTACGGGAAGGTCGAGGCGGTGAAGCCGCTGGACCTCGACATCCGGCGCGGCGACTTCCTCGCAATCCTCGGCCCCTCCGGCTGCGGCAAGACCACGCTGCTGCGGATGATCGGCGGCTTCGTCCGCCCGTCCACGGGCACGATCGAGATCGACGGCCGCGACGTCACCAACCTCAATCCGGAGCACCGCCCGACCAACATGGTGTTCCAGGGCTACGGCCTGTTCCCGCACATGACGGTGCGGCAGAACATCGGCTACGGCCTGAAGATCGCCGGCCGGCCGCGGCAGGAGATCCAGCGCCGGGTGGACGAGGCGCTGGAGCTGATCCGCCTCGGCGACCTTGCCGACCGCACCATCGACAAGCTGTCCGGCGGCCAGCAGCAGCGGATCGCGCTCGCCCGCGCGCTGATCATGCGGCCGCAGGTCCTGCTGCTCGACGAGCCGCTCGCCGCCCTCGACCTCAAGCTCCGCCAGGCGATGCAGGAGGAGCTGCGCCGCATCCACCAGCAGATCGGCGGCACCTTCGTCTTCGTCACCCACGACCAGGGCGAGGCGCTGGCGCTGGCCAACCGGATCGCGGTGATGGACGGCGGCGCCCTGGTCCAGGTAGGCGACGCCGAGGAGATCTACTTCCAGCCGAAGTCGCGCTTCGTCTCGATGTTCATCGGCGAGGCCAACGTGTTCGACGCCGAGCGGCGCGACGGCGTGGTGACGCTTTCCGACGGCGAGGCCGCGCTCCGCTTCCCCGCACCCGGGCCGGACGGCCGGGTCAGCGTGATGGTCCGGCCGGAATCGATGAAACTGGTGGACCGTCCAGACGCGGCCGAGCTCACGCTCCCCGCCGTGCTCGAGGACGTGCTGTTCCTCGGGCCGGTCGTGCGCTTCGTGCTGACCACCGGCGGCGGCCGGCACGTCATCGTCCACGAGACCGACCTCTCGCGCCGCAACCGCGTCTCCCGCGGCGACCGCGTGATCCTGGGCTGGACGCCGGAGAACCACAGGGTGATCGACGAATGAAGGTCGCGAAGCTCGAGTGCTGGACCGTCCGCGTTCCCTACAGGCATGACGAGCGGAGCGCGCTCGTCTCGCGCGGCGGAGTCAGCGACGTGCTGGTCAAGCTCACCACCGACGACGGGCTCGTCGGCTGGGGCGAGTGCACCCGGGCGGCCGACGTCGCCGGCATCGAATCCGCGGTGCGGGCGATGGCGCCAATCGTCCTCGGCCGCGACCCGTGGCAGCGGGAGGCGATTCGCCGCGACGTCAGCATCGCCGGCGGCTGGCAGTTCCAGGCGATGACCGGCAACTTCGCCTATGCCGGCATCGACATGGCGCTGTGGGACATCTGCGCCAGGGCCGCGGGCCAGCCGCTCTACAACCTGCTGGGCGGCGCGGTGCGCGACAGCGTGGACTACTACTACTACCTGCACTGGGACACGCCCGAGGGCATGGCCGCCCAGGGCCGCGCCGGCATCGCCGCCGGCTACCGCGTCTTCTACCTGAAGGTCGGCGTCGACACCGCCGCCGAGGAGGCGATGCTGGTCGCGCTGCGCGAGGCGATCGGGCCCGACGCGCTGATCCGCATCGACACCAACCAGGCGTGGACGGTGCCGCAGGCGGTGGCGACGCTGCGCCGCTGGCACGACCTCGTCGGCCTCGACTTCGCCGAGGCGCCGGTGCCGGTCCACCCGGAGAGCCTGATGCTGGACGTGAAGGCGCGCCATCCGGTGCCGCTCTGCGTCAACGAGGGGATGTGGACGGTGCAGGACGCGACCCGGGTCATCCAGTCGCGCTGCGGCGACTACCTCTGCTTCAGCCCCTACTGGGTCGGCAGCATCGCCGACTTCATGCGGCTGGCGGCGCTGGCCGAGCACCACGGCTGGCTGGTGTGCAAGCACACCCACGGCGAGCTGGGGCTGACGGCGGCGCTGGGCCAGCACTTGATGCTGGCGGTGCCGAATGCGACCATCGGCCATCAGCAGACGGCTCAGGTGATGGCCGGCGACATTCTTGCCGAGCCGCTGCCCATCGCGACCGGGCCGACGTGGGCGCGCAGCGACGCGCCGGGGCTGGGGGTCACGGTCGACGAGGACAAGGTCGCCGCCTTCCACGAGGATTACCGCCGGCTGGGCGAGCATCCGGTCTACGGCGACCGCTTCGGCACGAAATGAAGGGTCGTCCTCACCGGGCCGGCCTGTTCCAGGGAGTGCGCCGCCATCGCGATGGCGACGCCGACAACGAGGGAGAGAGGACGATGCAGCGAGTAAGGGGATCGGGCCTGATCCGGGTCCGCAGCATGATGCAGCTGAGCCGCCGCCAGTTCGGTCTGGGCGCGGCGGCGATGGGCGGTCTTGCCGCCGCCGGCCTGCCGCGCCGGGCGCGGGCGGCGACCGACGTGACCTTCCTCGGCTGGCAGGGCTATGACGAGGGGCTGTTCGTCGACGACTTCCTCGCCGAGAACGGCATCTCGCTCAACACCACCTACATCGGCAACAACGACGAGATCGTGACCAAGCTCGCCTCCGGCGGCCTCGGGTCGATCGACATCGTCACCCCGTACATGGGCTACATCCCGCTGCTGGCCGAGTCCGGCCTGGTGCAGCCGATCGACGAGTCGAAGGTGCCCAACCTCGCCTCGGTGATGCCGATCTTCCGCAACGACCCGAACATCTCGGTCGACGGCGTGCTCTACGGCGTGCCCTTCACCTGGGGCTCCGCGCCGATGATGTACAACCCCGAGGCGACCGGCGGCGAGCCGCAGTCGTGGATGGACCTGTTCAAGCCCGAGTTCGAGGGCAAGGTCGCCATGATGGACGACCCTCTCGGCAACCTGATGCTGGCGGCACTCATCGCCACCGACGCCGAGAGCGCCACCGACCTCACCCACGAGCAGCTCGCAGCCGCGGTCGATTTCCTGATCAAGGTGAAGTCGGTGAGCCGCGTGGTGGCGGTGAGCTGGGGCGACATGGCCGACAGCCTCGCCCGCGGCGACGTCGTCATCACCTTCTCCGGCTGGGAGACGATCAAGAAGTTCGCCGCCGACCTCGGCACCCGGATCGAGTACACCTATCCGCAGGAAGGCACCTTCGCCTGGCTCGACAACTACTGCATCGCCACCGACGCGCCGAACCTCGAGGAGGACTATCTCCTCTGCAACAAGATCATCAGCGTCGAAAGCCAGGTGATGATCGGCACCGAGCTGCTGCAGGGCATCGTGAGCCAGGACGCGGTCGCGGCGCTCGATCCCGAGGCGGCCTCGCTCTACCCGTACGACAACATGGACGCGTTCGGGCAGAAGGCGACCTTCTTCCGGTTCCCGCCGCTCGACGACAGCTCGGGCCTCGCCACCTTCGACGACTGGCTCGAGGAGTACGAGCGCTTCAAGACGGCCTGACGTCCGCTTCCCGTCGCGGGGCCGCCTGCCGGGCGGCCCCGCGACGACCCGCAAGAGATGACCCGACCCCGTTGATGACCCGCCGCGCCCCACTCGTCCTGATCGCGCCGTCGCTGGCGGTGTTCGTGACGCTGTTCGTCGCGCCCTTCGCCTACTTCTTCCTGATGAGCTTCTGGAAGAAGCAGCGCTTCACCATCGAGCGCGAGTTCAACCTCGACAACTACTATGCGGCGGTCACCGACGAGAACCTGGAGATCGGGATCAACACCCTGATCGTCGCGGTCTCGGTGGCGCTCACCACCACCATCCTCGGCTTCATCTATGCGTGGATCGTCCGGTTCAAGGCCGGCAACTGGGGCAAGGCGCTGCTGTTCGTCGCCCTGGTGACGCTGTTCGGCGGCTACCTGATGAAGATCTACGCCTGGAAGACGATCCTGGGCAACGAGGGTGTGCTCAACACGGCGCTGCAGACGCTGGGGCTGATCGACGAGCCGATCGCGGCCCTCCTCTATTCCCCCGGCGCCGTCATTGTCACGCTCACCCACTTCCTGCTGCCGTTCGCGATCCTGCCGATCTACGGCAGCATGCGCTCGATCTCCGACATCGAGATGGAGGCGGCGCGCGACCTCGGTGCCCGGCCGTGGCAGGTGCTGGCCGGCATCATCGTGCCACGCTGCCGCGCCGGCATCGTCACTGCCTTCCTGTTTGCCTTCCTGATCGCCGCCGGCGACTACATCACGCCGCAGCTGGTCGGCGGCAAGCTCACCATGACCGGCAACATGATCGCGCTGCAGTTCGGACAGCGGTTCAACTGGCCGCTGGGCGCCGCGATGTCCTTCGTGGTGCTGACGACCGCGCTGTTCGTCATCGCCGCCACCCATTCGCTCATGGCGCTGTGGCGGCCGCGATGACGGCGAACACGGTCATCTGGCGGATCGTCGCCGCCATCTTCGTCTTCGTGCTGCTGTCGCCGCTGCTGCTGGTGATCCTGTTCGCCTTCACCAACCGCAGCCTCGCCAACTTCCCGATCGAGCACCTGTCGTTCCAGTGGTGGGGCGAGATGGTGTCCCACCGCCAGTTCGCCGCCGCCTTCTGGAACTCGCTGATCGTCGGCGGCGTGGTCGGCGTGATCTCCGCGGTGGTCGGCACCGCCGCCGCCATGGGCTTCGCCCGGCTGCCGCCGCGGCAGGCGGGGATCGGCATCGCCATCCTGTCGCTGCCGCTGATGATGCCGCCGCTGGTGCTCGCGGTCTCGCTGCTCACCGCCTTCGTCAGCGTCGGGATGACGCTGTCGCTGACCACGGTGATCCTCAGCCACCTGCTGTTCACCCAGCCCTTCGTCATCCTGGTGGTCTATGCCCGGATGACGGCCTTCGACTGGCGGGTGGTGGACAGCGCCCGCGACCTCGGCGCCTCGCCGTTCAGGGCGTTCCTGACCGTGACACTGCCGATCATCCAGCCGACGGTGATCGGCGCCGCCCTGTTCGCGGTGGCGCTGTCCATCGACGACTTCGTGATCACGCTTTTCACCATCGGCGAGGGCAACACGCTGCCGATCTTCGTCTGGGGCATGATGCGCACCGGGCTCAAGCCCACGGTGAACGCGATCGGCACGCTGATCATCCTGATGTCGATCGGGCTCACGCTGATCGCGCTGTGGCTCACCCGCTACCGCGGCTGAGCGCGCCCCGCGGTCACAGGATCTGCTCGGCGACCTCGACCCGCAGCATGGTGCGGACGTTCTCGATCTGGTTGGCGTGGTCGCCTGGGCCGAGCCCGCGAACAGCAGCCCGATCGCGACATTGTCCAGCGTGGTGACCAGCGAGCCGGAGTCGCCGCCGGCGGACATGCTGGTCAGCACGATCTGATCGCGCATCCGGCCGACCCGTCCGCCGCCGAAATTCACGTCGATGGTGGCGTTGACCGCGGTGATCCGGCCGGTGGTGAAGTTGGTGGTGCGGCCGGTCTTCTTCACCGTCTGCCCGACCATGGCCAGCACGTCGGTGCGCCGCCGCCAGCCGCGCACCGGCCCGCTCCAGAAGATCTCGCGGTCGATGTCGTGGAAGTCCGCTTCCGCGATCGCGCAGTCCACGATGTTGTTCTGCTGGGAGAGCGGCACCGCCGGGGTGAGCTGCAGAGTGATGAACCGCGACAGGCGGGCGATGCGGTCCGCCGGATCGGTGCCGCCGTCGATCGGCCCGGGCTGCAGGATCGGCGCGCCGACCGGCCCGGCGTTCACGTCGGCCAGCACGTGGTTGTTGCTGAGAATGTAGCAGCGGGCGGGGATGCCGACGCCGTGCTGCGGGGTGGCCGGGTCGGTCGAGGCGCCCGGCAGCAGGTCGTAGACGCAGGTGCCGATGGTGCCGGCGGTGATCCGGAAGTGGCCGACGCTGTAGCCGCCCTTCGCCGGCCGGACGCGCCGCGCCAGCGTCTGCACCGAGGCCAGGCCGTCGACGCCGCCGCCGGCGATCACGTCGCCGACCGCCAGCACGTCGGTCTGCATGTTCTGCACCTTCGCCGGCACCACCTCGGCCTTCGCGAGCTGTGCCTTCGCCACCTTGTGGGTGACGAGCACGACCACGGCCGGCTCGCCGGTGGGCTCGCCGTTCCGCCACTTCACGCCGGCCCCCACGCCCACCACGTTGGGCCGGGGACGGCCATCGTCGAGCAGCTCTCCCGTCGCGGCGCTGCACGCGCTGGCCGCCGCCTGGGCGTCGGCCTGGGAAAGGGTCATGCGGCTGGAGTTCGGCGCCATGGGGCATCTCCGTGTCTGCATGTCGATGCAGTCGACACAGCGGACGCGACGTCGGGGACGGGCCTGCCTGCCCGTGGGCCTGCTGCCTCGCCTGTGCGTTCCTTCAGGCGGTGGCCGACCGCCATCCTGCCGTCATTCTCGGCTGACGGCCGCGGCGGCGCGGTGGGAAAAATCACCCGCCGGTCGAGACCTCGCCGATCTCGACCACCTCGGTGGCATAGCCGCGGAACCGGCGCGGGATCACGTCCTCGGCGGCGAGCTCGCGCGCCGACACCTTCCGCGTGACGAAGACCCTGATCACCGTGACGCCGTCGCGCTCGCCGAGGCCGACCCCGGTGACGTTGCGCTTGGTCATCAGCTCCTGCTCGGCCAGCCTGACGGCGTCGTCCGGACCCATGGGCATGGCCCCCTCCCCGCGCCGCGCCGTCGGCAGACGGCGGAGGGTCATCATACACCGGCCGCGCCCGGCGCACATCCCGCGGACGGAGACGCGCCGGCGTCTTGCGTCCGCCGGCCCCGCCCGTGCACCTTGTGCCCCGGCGACAGCGACAGGAGCGAGGGAGCAGGCCGATGGGACTGCTGGACGGGAAGATTGCGATCGTCACCGGCGGCGCGTCCGGCATCGGGCGCGCCGGGGTGGTGCGCATGGCCGAGGAAGGGGCGACCGCCGTCATCGCCGACCTCGACCACCGCGCCGGGCTCGCGCTGGTCGAGCAGCTTGCCGCCCGCGGGCTGCGCGCGGCCGCGATCGACGTCGACGTCCGCGACAGCGCCTCGGTGCAGGCGATGGTGGCCGAGACGGTGGCCCGCTTCGGCCGCATCGACGTGCTGTTCCACAACGCCATGAGTCCGCCCCTGATCAACAAGCAGGACGCGCGGATCACCGAGCTTCCGGAGGACATCTGGCACCGGATCATCGACCTGGTGCTGACCGGCACCTACCTGTGCGTGAAGTACGTGGCCCAGGCGATGCTGAAGCAGCGCGCGGGCTCGATCATTCTCACCGCCACCACCGACGCGCTGGTCGGCCAGGCCGGGATCGACGGCTACACCGCAGCCAAGGGCGGCGTGGTCGCGCTCACCCGCTCGGCCGCCGCCGGGCTTTCGCCGGAAGGGGTGCGGATCAACGCCATCTGCCCCAGCTTCGTCGAGACGCCGCACCAGATGGCCTTCCTCGACGACCCCGCGCTGCGCGCGGAGCTGGACCGGCTGCACCTGCTGCCGATCTCGAAGCCGGAGGACATCGCCGACTTCGCCGTCTTCCTCGCCTCCGACCGCGCCCGCTGCATGACCGGCGGCGTCCATGTGGTCGATTCCGGCTACACCTGCTTCAAGGGCGGGATGGACACCCGCGCCGTGGTCGCCGCGGAATAGGCGCCGGCATGTGCAACCTGTACACCCAGCACGTCACCTGGGCCGAATTCTGCCGGATCATGGACGAGCTCGCGCTGCAGATCGCGCCCGGCCAGGGCCCGCGCGACCTGCCGCAGGCCGACGAGGTGCGCATCAACGACCTCGCCCCGGTGATGCGGCTGGCCGGCGACGCGGTCGAGATCGTGCCGATGAACTTCGGCTGGCCGCCGGCGGGGCCGAAGGGCGGGCCCGTGTTCAACTTCCGCTCCGAAGGCCGGCGTTTCGCCGGGAGCAACCGCTGCCTCGTCCCGGCCACCGCCTTCTACGAGTTCACCGGCACCCGCTACCCGAAGACCCGCCACCGCTTCACGCTCGCCGGTGCGCCGTTCATGGCGATCGCCGGCCTGTGGCGCGAGGCCCGCGGCAACCATCCCGCCGCCTTCACCATGCTCACCACCGCCCCCGGCCCGGACGTGAAGCCCTACCACAACCGCCAGGTCGTGGTGCTGCGCCCGGAGGACTGGGCCCGCTGGCTGCGCCTGGACCGCCCCGAGGAGGACCTCCTCCGCCCCCTCCCCGCCGGCTCGCTCCTGGTCGAGACCCTGCCGCCGCAGCCGACGAAGGGCACGACCGGCAGGCTCCTGTAGCGGCCGCCCGTCGGGCGCCACCCGTCGGCGTCAGCGGTAGCCGGTCACGTCGCCGGGCTTGCCGGCCTCGCGCACCTCGGTGATGAAACGCCAGGCGTCGGGGCGGGAGCCGTCGAGGTCGGTGAAGCCGTAGACCTGCGCCAGCGCGCCGCTGGACAGCGACTCCCCGTTCCAGCGCGCGCGGTCCGGGTCGGCAGCGAGCGCGGCCACCGCCCGTCCGACGAAGCGCGGTGTCTCCGAGATGGCGAAGTCCGGGATGCGCGCGACCGCGTTGCGCCAGGTCGCCTCCGTCACCCCGAACGCCTCCAGCATCATCTCCGACCGCAGCCAGCCGGGCGTGATCGAGACCGCCGTTGCGCCGTGCTTCGCCAGATCCTGGGCGTGGGCCCAGCCCATGCGGTTCACCGCCACCTTGGCCAGATCGTAGAACGGGTTGATGCGATAGTGGGTGGCGTTGTAGGCGGCGGTGCCGTCGCCGACCTCGACCAGCAGCCCGCCCGGCCGCTCGATCATCAGCGGCAGCGCGTGATGCGCCGTGATCAGGTGGGTGTGGATGCCGAGCGCGAGCAGCCGGAGCCCCTTCTCGAGGTCGTGCTCCCACACCGGCTTGTCCCATTCGAACAGCCCCTCGCCGCCCCAGATGTCGTTGACCAGGATGTCGAGCCGGCCCTGCTCGGCGCGGATGCGTTCCACCAGCGCCCGTACCTCGTCCGGGACCAGGTGATCGGCCGCGACCGCAATGCCCGCGCCGCCGGCCTCGATCACCAGCGCCGCCGTTTCCTCGATCGTCTCCGGCCGCCCGTATTCCGACGGCCTGCCGCGGGTGCTGCGGCCGGTGACATAGACGGTCGCGCCGGCCGCCCCCAGCTCCACCGCGATCCCGCGGCCAGCGCCCCGGGTCGCTCCCGCAACCAGCGCCACCCTGCCGGCCATCATGGCACCCTCCCCGGGCCGCATCGACGGCCGTCGCCGCCCGTGCTATGGTTTATAAACGTTTATTCGGTTATATATGTGGGAGTCAAGATGCCGCGACCAAAGACGCGTCCGGACGCGGACGTGCTCGACGCCGCCCTGGAGCTGGTGCACACGCGCGGCCCGGATGCGCTGACCTTCGCCACCCTGTCCGCGGCCTGCGGACTCTCCGCCTCGACGCTGGTGCAGCGGTTCGGGAGCAAGCCGGCGCTGATGCGCGCCACGCTGCTCCACGCCTGGGACCGGCTGGACCGGAAGACGGCGCGCCTCGCCAGCGAGATGCCGCGCACGCCCGAGGGCGCGATTGCGCTGCTGGCCGGGCTCTCCCGCGACTATGGCGGCATCGAGGCCAATGCCGAGGGCCTGCTGGTCCTGCGCGAGGACCTGCGCGACCCGCAGCTCCGGGCGCGCGGCGCCGCATGGAAACGGGCGCTGACCGCGGCGCTCGACGCCTGCTTCGCCGCCGTCCCCTCCGCGCCGGCCGGCATCGGCCTCCTGATGGCTACGCAATGGCAGGGCTCGCTGCTGTGGTGGAGCTTCGAGCCGGAGGGGCGGGTCGAGGACCATGTCGCCGCCAGCCTCGCCCGCTTCGTCGCCGCCGTCCTGCCGCCGTCGTGAGACCCGCCCCGCCGGGTGTGGTTATCACCACAGTCTTGCGTCCGCGGAGGAGTCAGACTGGCGGCGCCGGCTCCGGGGGGAGGGCCGCGGCGGTTGGCGGCGATGGCAGCCGGAGCCGCCGCGGCTTCGGCACCGCCGCCGGCCCCGCCCGGCTCTGCCCGTGCGCGCGCAGGGGTTTTCCCGCCGCGGCCGACGCCCTAGGCTGGAGGCCGATCGCGACGCGGACGGATGTCATGAGCAAGGCCTTCACCAGGGAAAGCGACACAGCCGAAGAGGACGACCTGCCGGAGGGCGGGACGCCGCTGCCGGCCGGCAGCAAGAACTACATGACGCCGGAAGGCTTCGCCCGGCTGCAGGAGGAGCTCCGCTACCTGACGGAGGAGGAGCGGCCGCGGGTGGTGGAGGTGGTCGCCTGGGCCGCCGGCAACGGCGACCGCTCCGAGAACGGCGACTACATCTACGGCAAGAAGCGCCTGCGCGAGATCGACCGCCGCATCCGCTTCCTCACCAAGCGGCTGGAGATCGCCGAGGTGGTCGATCCCGCCCGCCAGCGCGGCCTCGACCGGGTGTACTTCGGCGCCACCGTCACCTACGTCACCGCCGACGACGAGGAGCGCACCATCCGCATCGTCGGCGTGGACGAGGCGCGCCAGGAGCGGGGGGAGGTGAGCTGGATCTCGCCGATCGCCCGCGCCCTGCACAAGGCGGCCGAAGGCGACGTGGTCCGGCTGCGCACGCCGGCGGGCGTCGAGGAGATCGAGGTCATCCGCATCGCCTACGGCGACGGCTGAGGCGGCCCGGCCCGTGCCTGCCGCGCCGCTCGACCCCGCGCCGCGCAGCTACCCGCCCTTCGTCAGCGTGCGGCGGCGGTCCGCCCGCGGCGTCGCCGCCGCGCCGGCCGCCACCACCGTCGCCGCGATCGAGGACTGGCTGCTCGGCCCGGCGGTGGCGGAAACCGACCTGCTGCAGCTCTACGAATCCCTGGTCTGGCGGATGATCGCGGCCGGCCTTCCGCTCGACCGCGCGAGCCTTCACGTCGGAACCCTGCACCCGCAGCTTCTCGGCTTCGCCTGGATCTGGAACGCGGCCGACGGGCTGATGGACGAGGTCAAGGTCGATGCCTCGTCGCGGGAGACCGACCAGTACCTGCGCAATCCGCTGAGGCTGGTGATCGAGCGCGGCGAGACCTTCGACGTCCGGCCGCAGGAGCCGGAGGCGCGCGCCCGCTGGCCGCTGATGGAAGAACTCGCCGAACGCGGCCTCACCCAGTATCTGGCGCTGCCGCTCAGCGCCGGCGGCAGCTACCACAATGCCGCGACGCTGGCCACCGCCCGCCCCGGCGGCTTCGCGGCGGACGAGCTCGCGGCGATCCGGCGGCTGCTGCGGCCGTTTGCGCTCCACGTCGAGCGGCACATCGCCCAGCTCGTCTCCGCCAACGTGCTCGACACCTATCTCGGCACCGCCGCCGGCGCCGCCGTGCTGCAGGGCGCGATCCGGCGCGGCGCAGGGCGGGCGATCCGCGCCGTGATCTGGGTCTCCGACCTGCGCGGCTTCACCGACCTCACCGACCGGCTGCCGCCGGCCGACGTGCTGGCGCTGCTCAACGCCTATTTCGAGCGCATGGCCGGCGCGGTGATCGCCCGCGGCGGGGAGGTGCTGAAGTTCATCGGCGACGGCCTGCTCGCCGCCTTCCCCTTCGCCGGCGAGGATGAAGCCGGCACTGCGGCCGCATCGGCCCTTGCCGCCGCCGACGAGGCGCTTGCCGCCGTCGATGCGCTCTCCCGCGAGCCGCCGCCGGCGCTCGCCGCCATTCCCGGCTGGCGCCCGCTCCGCTCCGGCATTGCGCTGCACGAGGGAGAGGTGTTCTTCGGCAACGTCGGTGCGCCCGAGCGCCTCGACTTCACCGTCATCGGCCGCGCGGTCAACGCGGCCAGCCGGGTGGAGGCGCTGTCGAAGACGCTCGCCCGTCCGATCCTGCTCACGGAACAGGTCGCCGCGCGCCTGACCCGCCCGCTCGAGCCGCTCGGCATCCACCCGCTTCGCGGCGTCGCCGAGCCCGTCGCCCTGTTCGCCCCGATGGACTGACAGCGACCACGCCCGGCCCCGCGCCGGGCGCGTCCCGCCGAGTGCGCACGCCCCAGGGGATGGCCGGGACAAGCCCGGCCATGGCGGCTGGAGAGTCTGGCCGGAAGGAAGCCGTCAGGCGGCGATGTCGACAAGCTGGCCCCGGCCGCTCTCGGGGGGCGGCGGGGGCAGGTCGCGGGTGCGCGTGGTCTCGCGCGGCGTGGCCCCGGCCTGCGGGCGGATCCGCTCCTCGGCGGCCGGCGCACGGTGCTGCTCCGCGCGCTGACTCGACTCCGCCACGGTCTCGGCGGCGGAGGGGGCCGTCTTCGGCTGGGGCGGCGGGGCGCCGGTGGGGTCCTGCACGCTGTGGAGAGGCGCGGTCGATCCGACGGCGACGTCCATCGTTCACATCCTGAGAAACCGGCCGGACGCCATGGTCCGGCCCGCCGAGAATGCCCACGCCCCGCCGGCTTACCTACCGCAATCGTTTCGAATTCGACGGACCTGTGGAAGGACGCGCCCCCCGATCACCCCTCCCCGGACCGTGGGAGGAGGCGCAGCTGCCGCCGTCCGGCGCGGGCCGTCACATCACGATGCCGCCGTCGGCGATGTGGGCGACGCCGGTGGTGTAGCTGGACTCGTCGGAGGCGAGATAGAGGCAGAGGGCGGCCAGTTCCTCCGCCGTGCCGAGACGGCCCATCGGCTGGCGGGCGACGAAGGTCGCCATCGCCTCCGCCTCGCTGATCCCCTGACGCTCCGCCATCTCCTTCACCCGCTGGCGCAGCGAGGGCGTGTCCACGGTGCCGGGGCAGATCGCGTTGCAGCGGATGCCCTTGCCGACGAAGTCGATGGCGATCGCCTTGGTCAGGCCGATCACCGCCGCCTTGCTGGCGCCGTAGGCGAACCGGTTGGGAATGCCCTTCACCGAGGAGGCGACGGACGCCATGTTGATGATCGAGCCGCCGCCGGCGGCGATCATCGCCGGCAGGAAGGCCCTGATCATCCGGTACTGGGCCTTGACGTTGAGGTCGAAGGAGAAGTCCCAGTCCTTCTCGCTGCACTCGAGGATCGTGCCGTTGTGCACGTAGCCGGCGCAGTTGAACAGCACCTGCACCGTCCCGATCTCGGCCGCGGCGGCATCGACCTCCGCCTGCGACAGCACGTCGAGGCGGCGGGTGATGATGCGCGGATCCTCCGCGGCGAGCCCGGCCAGCAGCTCCTCGTTGACGTCGGTGGCGATCACCGTGGCGCCCTCGGCCGCGAACAGGAGGGCCGTCGCACGCCCGATGCCCGCGCCTGCCGCCGTGATCAGCGCCTTCTTCCCTTCCAGCCGGTGGCCCATGCTCAATCCCTCTGTCCTGCCCGTCCGTTGTGCTATGGTGCGCCCGGCGCTGGCCATGGCCTTCGCGGGCCGGGCGCGCTAAACTCTGCCCAATCACCACATCAGCCCTGCGCCGTCCATGGCCGAGTTGGCCGCACCGGCCGGGCTCTGAAGGATTCCCTTGATGACCGCCACTGGCGCCCTGACCATCCGCCTCAACCCTGCCGACAACGTGGTCGTTGCCCGCGCCGACCTTCTGCCGGGCACGGAGGTGCCGGGCGAGGGCGTCGCCGCGCGCGAGCACGTGCCCGCCGGCCACAAGATCGCGACCCGGCCGATCGCCGACGGCGAGCCGATCCGCAAGTACAACCAGGTCATCGGCTTCGCGCAGGGAGACATCTCCCCCGGCAGCCACGTGCACGTGCACAACTGTGTCATGCACGACTTCGCCCGCGACTACGCCTTCTGCCAGGACGCGCGGCCGACCGAGTACTTCCCCGAGGAGGAGCGGGCGACGTTCCAGGGCTTCCGGCGCCCCAACGGCAAGGTCGGCACCCGCAACTACATCGGCATCCTGACCAGCGTGAACTGCTCGGCGACGGCCGCGAAGTACATCGCGCGCGCGGTGGAGCGCTCGGGCATCCTCGCCGACTATCCCAATGTCGATGGCGTGGTGGCGCTGACCCATTCCACCGGCTGCGGCATGGCCGACAGCGGCGACGGCTACGAGGCACTGCAGCGCACCCTGTGGGGTTATGCCCGCCACCCGAACTTCGCCGGCGTGCTGATGGTCGGGCTGGGCTGCGAGGTCAACCAGATCCCGTTCCTGCTCGATGCCTACGGGCTGGAGATCGGGGAGCGGTTCCAGACCATGACCATCCAGGAGACCGGCGGCACCGCGAAGACGGTCGAGCGCGGCATGGCGATCATCAGGTCGATGCTGCCGGCCGCGAACGCCGCGGTGCGCGAGACGTGCCCGGCCAGCGAGATTACGCTGGCGCTGCAGTGCGGCGGCTCCGACGGGCTTTCCGGCATCACTGCCAACCCGTCGCTGGGCGCGGCGGCCGACCTGCTGGTCCGCCACGGCGGCACCGCCATCCTGTCCGAAACGCCCGAGATCTACGGCGCCGAGCACCTGCTCACCCGCCGCGCGATCAGCGAGAAGGTCGGCATGAAGCTGGTCGAGCGCATCCGCTGGTGGGAGGACTACGTCGCGCGCAACGGCGGCGAGATGAACAACAACCCGTCGCCGGGCAACAAGGCGGGCGGGCTCACCACCATCCTCGAGAAGTCGCTGGGTGCGGCGGCCAAGGGCGGCACCACCAACCTCTGCGGCGTGTACAAGTACGCGGAGCCGATCGACACCAAGGGCTTCGTGTTCATGGACTCGCCCGGCTACGACCCGTGCTCCGTGACCGGCCAGGTGGCGTCCGGGGCGAACGTGATCTGCTTCACCACCGGCCGCGGCTCGGTGTTCGGCTTCAAGCCCGCGCCCTCCATCAAGCTCGCGACCAACACGCCGATGTACCGGCGGATGGTGGACGACATGGACATCAACTGCGGCGTGGTCGTGGACGAGGGCGTCAGCGTGCAGGAGGTGGGCAAGCAGATCTTCGACCTCGTGCTGCGCGTCGCGTCGGGCGAGGAGCCGAAGAGCGAGGCCAACGGCCTCGGCGACTACGAGTTCATTCCGTGGCAGATCGGAGCGGTGATGTGATGGCGGACGACCGCAGATGCGCAGGGGCGGAGGCCGCGGATAGCGACCGCCGCCTGCTGCTCACCAGCGGCGCGGTGCTGGGGGCGTCGGCCCTTGCCGCGCTGCTCGCCCGGATCGGCGAGGCCGGCGCCCAGGACGGCCAGGACCAGGTCCTGACGCTGGAGGACATGATCGGCAAGACGCTTCGCGTCTATCACACCGGCGACGCGGTCACGCTGGACTACAGCGAAAACCGCCTGAACGTCGAGCTCGGCGCGGACGACCGCGTGGTACGGGTGTCGATCGGATGACGGCCGCCGCAACCGGACGGCGGACGCTCATCCGCCTCGTCGCCGGCACGGCCGCCGTGGCCGCCGCCGGCGCCTGCACGCCGCCCCGCCCCGCCCCGCAGGAGCCCGCGCCCCCCGGGGACGCGCCGATTACCTCGACCAGCCTCGTGGGAAAGACGCTGCGCGTCTATCACACCGGCGATCCGCTCACCCGCGACTACCGCCAGGACCGCGCCAACATCGAGCTCGGTCCCGACGAGCGGATCGTCAGCATCTGGATCGGCTGACCGGGTGCGACCACGTCCGGTCGCTCAGCCCGGGCATCACAGCGGCCCGGCCGACCCGTAGCCCTTTCGAGGGGTTGCTGGCCGGCCGGCTGTCCGGGCAAGGGTCATGCACCTGACCTTCCCGTCCCGCACGTGCCGCGGGCGGGAAGCGGGTTCCGCTCGTGCAAGCCGCCTCGGTGCCGTGGTCGTCTCGCTCAGCCTCTTCATCGCCCGCCTTTCGCGGCACCCCGGCCGCCGGCTGCGGATCCTGCTCGTACTGCTGCCGCTCGCGCTTGCCGGTTGCGACCGGCTCGACCCCGACCAGGCAGCGCTGTGCCGGTCGCTGATCCACGCCTTCGAAGCCAACGCGCCCGCAGCGGACGCCATCACCGCGGAAGCCGACCCGGAGAGGGCCGAGCGGGTGCTGGTCCGCTACCGCATCGGTGCGGACGAACGCCGGATCGCCTGCGACTTCATGGCCGGCGGCATGGCCCGCGACCGGCTGGTGCTGGCCGCGGTGGAGTCGCCGGACGGCCGGCGCCTGGAAGGCCTGAAGCTGCACATGCTGCGGGTCTGGCTCGGCATGCGGCCGCTGACCACCGCCTCGGCCGCACCGGCCGCGCCCGACGGTGACTGGCTGGGCCGCCAGGCGGCCTATGCGGTCCAGCAGGCAGTGAACGGGCTGTCGGTGGCGGCAGTCTATGCGCTGCTCGCCGTCGGCTTCACCATGATCTACGCCGTGCTCGGCAAGATGTTCCTCGCCTTCGGGCAGGTGATGATGGTGGGCGCCTTCGGCGCGCTCATCGCCGGCAGCCTGCTCTCGGGGGCGGCGCTGCCCACATGGGTCGTGCTGCCGGGTGCGCTCGCCGGCGCGATCGCGCTGGGCGCGGTGCTCAGCGTCTCCGCCGGGCGCCTGCTCGGCACCGTCCTGCACGCGCCGGGGACGCAGGCGGCGCTGGTCGCCTCCGTCGGCCTGGCCATTGCCCTGCAGGAGGGCGTGCGCCTGGTCCAGGGCACGCGCGAGGTCTGGCTGCACCCGCCCTTCCCCGGCCGGGTGCCGCTGTTCGTCGCGGGCGGCTTCGACGTCTCCGTCGGCATCGCCACCCTGGTGATCGCCGCCATCGCCGCCGCGATGTTCGCCCTGATCGCGGTATTGCTCCGCACCGGCTTCGGCCGCGCCTACCGCGCCTGCACCGACGACATCGGCATGGCCGCCCTGCTCGGCGTCCGGGTGCCGGCGGTGACGGGCTTCGTCATGCTGGTCGGCGGGATGAGCGCGGGATGCGCCGGGGCGGTCGCCGCGCTCCACTACGGCGGGGTCAGCTTCTTCACCGGCACGCTGATCGGGCTCAAGGCATTGACCGCGGCGATCGTCGGTGGCATCGGTTCCGTCGGCGGAGCGGTCATCGGCGCGCTGCTGATCGCCGTGGTCGAAACGGTCAGCGTCGGCTACCTCAGCCCCGCCTTCAAGGACATTTCGGTATTCGCCGTGCTGGTCGCCGCGCTGATCTGGCGCCCGCAGGGCATCGCCGGCCGGAAGCCCGGCCGCGGAGACTGAGCATGGATCACGCAATCGCGCGGGCGCCGGTGCGCCACGCGCAATGGGCGGTCACGGCCGCCTTCTTCCTCCACGGCCTGCTGCTTGCTGCGTGGGCGCCGCACATCGCGAGCATCCGCGACAAGCTGGGCATGAGCGACGCGCTGCTCGGCTGGGTGCTGCTGTGCCTCGCCGGCGGAGCGATGGCGGCGATGCAGGTGGTCGGCCGCCTGATCGACCGCTTCGGCAGCCGCGGGCCGCTGATGGTCACCACCGTCGGCTACTGCGCGCTGGTCAACGCCCCGCTGCATGCCGGCTCGGCGCTGGAGCTCGCCATCGCGCTGCTGGTGTTCGGCGCCGCCGCCGGGTCGATGGACGTGTCGATGAACGCCCACGGCGCCACGGTCGAGCACTGGCGCGGCCGGCCCTGCATGTCGTCGATGCACGGCGCGTTCAGCCTGGGCGCGCTTGCCGGCGCCGGCGTCGCCGCCTCCATGCTCGAGCTCCGCTTCGCGCCCTGGGAGCACACCCTCGCCTCCTCCCTGGCGGCGGGCGCGCTGGCGCTGGCCGCCTTTCCCTTCCTGCTGCCGTCCCATCTCGACCGCGGCAGCGGGCCACGCAGCCGCGCCCGGCTCGACCGCACCATCCTGCTGCTGGGGCTGCTCGGCCTGATCGCGATGATGGCGGAAGGCACGCTGGTGGACTGGTCCGCCATTTACATGCGCGAGGTTGCGGGCGTCGATCCTGCGCGCGAGGGCTGGGCCTTCGCCGGCTTCAGTGCGGCGATGGGCCTGTGCCGCATTGCCGGCGACCGGCTGAGCCTGCTGTTCGGCCGCGAGGCGCTGATGCGGATCAGCGCCGCGATCGCCATCGCCGGGCTTCTGCTGATGGCGGCCGTGCCCGGGCTCGTCACCGGTGTCATCGGCGCGACGCTGGTCGGCACTGGCGTTGCCAACTGCGTGCCGCTGGTGTTCGCCGTCGCCGCGCGCGCCGGCCGCGCCGGCACGGCCGGCGGCGGCCTCGCCCTCGTCGCCGGCGTCTCCTACTGCGGCTTCCTGCTTGGCCCCCCGGTGATCGGCGGGGTGTCGGAGCTGTTCTCGCTGCAGTTCGCGCTGATCGCCGTCGCGGCGCTGCTGCTGGTGCTGGTCGTGAGCCGCCTGCCCGGGGAGGGTGGCCGCTGAGCCGTCAGTCGAGCCGGCCGCCGAGCTCGCCCAGCAGCCAGTCGCGGAACGCGCGGACGGCGCGCCCGCCCTCGCCGCGCGGCGCGACGAGGTAGTAGTCGCCGTCGGCGTCGGGCACCGCGAGCTGCAGCGGGCGCACGAGGTGGCCCGAGGCGATCGCGTCCTCGACGAACGGGGTGTGGCTGACCGCCACGCCCAGCCCCGCCACCGCCGCTTCCAGCGCCTGGGTCGAGGTGGAGAACGTGAGCCAGCGCCGCGGCGCAAGCCCCTGCACCCCCGCCGCCGCCAGCCAGCGCGGCCAGTCGCGGTCGCGCGGCGGCGTGTCGATGCGGATCAGCACCTGCGCCGCCAGATCCGACGGGCGGCGGATCGGCATGCGCGCAAGCAGCGCCGGGCTCGCCACCAGCACGATCCGGTTCGCCATCAGGAAATGGCTGCGGTAGCCCGGCCAGCGGCCGTGGCCGCTGAGGATCGCGAGATCGACATCGCCACGCTGCAGCTCGGCCGGACGCGAGGTGGTGAGCAGCCGGACCTCGATCTCCGGCCAGCGCTCCTGGAACCGGCTGAGCCGCGGGATCAGCCAGCGCTGGGCGAAGGTGGCGAGCAGGCTGACCGTAAGCGCCCCTTCCGGCGGCGGCGCGCGCAGGGCATCCGCCGCGGCGGCGAGCGCGTCCAGCGCCTGGCGGATGCGCGCGGCCGCCGCCTCCGCCTCGCCATCCACCTGCAGCCCCTGCGGCGTACGGCGGACCAGCGGCCGGCCCGCGATTTCCTCGAGCTGGCGCAGCCGCTGGCTGATCGCCGGCTGGCTCACGCCGAGCTCGGCCGCGGCGCGGGTGATGCTGCGGTTGCGCACCACCGCCTCGAACGCGCGCAGGCTCCGCAGGGACAGCTCGTCCATAAGCTTTCCTTATGACCTATCGCCCATTTTGATTTGCGTTGTCGTGGGGAATCAAGAGTGTGATTCCGGAAAGGGGATAAGGTGACGCGATGGAGTTGTGGATCCCGGTCACGGTTGCGGCGGCGTTCTGCCAGAACCTGCGCACGGCGCTGCAGAAGCACCTGACCGGTCGGCTCAGCACCCTGGGCGCAACGTCGGCCCGCTTCATCCTCGGGCTGCCCTTCGCAGTCGTTACCCTCGCGCTCGTCGCCTGGCTCGGCGAGGACCCGGTTCCCGTGCCGGGGCCGCCTTCGCTGCTGTGGGGCGGCATCGGCGGCATCGCCCAGATCCTCGCCACCGCCTGCCTGCTCGCCGCCTTCCGCTATCGCAACTTCGCCGTCGGCACCGCCTACTCCAAGACCGAGACGGTGCAGACGGCCCTGTTCGCGGCAGTGATCCTGGGCGAGGGGCTGAGCGGCTGGGCGGCGGTGGGCATCGTGGTCAGCCTGGCCGGCGTCGTCGCGCTCTCGTCCGCACGCTCCGGCCTGCGTCCGCGGGCGCTGCTCACCGCCTGGATGGAGCGTCCGGCGCTGCTGGGCATCGCCTCCGGCGCCCTGTTCGGCATTTCGGCCGTCTGCTACCGCGCCGCCTCGCTCTCGCTCGACAGCGGCGGCGCGCTGGTGCGGGCAACAACGACCCTGCTGTGGGTGCTGGCGCTGCAGACGGTCGTGATGCTGCTCTACTTCGCCTGGCGCGACCCGGCGCAGATTCGCCCGCTGGCCCGCCACTGGCGGTGGACGGTCTGGGTCGGGCTCACCGGGATGCTGGGTTCCGCCGGCTGGTTCCTGGCGATGACGCTGCAGCAGGCGGCCTACGTCCGCGCCCTCGGCCAGGTGGAGCTGGTGTTCACCTTCACCGCCTCGGTGCTGTTCTTCCGCGAGCGGACCACGCCGACCGAGCTTGCCGGCATCACGCTGGTGGTGGCGGGAATCCTGTTCCTGCTGCTCGGCTAGCCCGCCCGGCCGAACGGTTTAGACTCTTCCTCGGGCCGGAACGCGGGCCCCCGCCCCTCCGTTGGACGGGAGGGGCAGGATCGACCATGGAGGGAGAGGCCATGAGCCGCCTGCTGACTTCGACGGCCGTGGCGGCGCTGATCGCCGGGATCGCCGCCGCCGCGGCGCCGACCCGGGCCGCCGGCTACTGCAGCCAGGGGTGGTCGGTGATCGACACCGACCAGGACGGGGCCGTGAGCGCGGCGGAGTTCGAAGCCGCGACCGCCGGGGACTTCGCGGCGATGGATGCCGACGGCGACGGCATGGTCTCGCGGGAGGAATTCATCGCCTGTCACGCCAGCGCCGAGCCGCCGCCCCCCTTCGATGCCGGCAACGGCCCGCTGGAGTTCGCGGCTGCCGACCGCGACGGCAGCGGCGACGTCAGCGCCGGCGAGTACCGGCAGGCCGCCTACGAGGCGCGGCTCGAATCCGGCGTCACCGGCGCAAGTGCGCTCGGGACCGGCGAGGCGGCGGACCTGGAACCCTCCGCCGGCGGCGACACGGCCGGCGCGGTCGCCGGCCTGCCGTCCTACGACGAGTCGGCGGCGCGGGCCTCGCGGCACTTCCACCATCTGGACGCCGATGGAGACGGCTCGGTTTCCGAGGAGGAGTGGGCCGCGGGCGGCGGCCCCACCTCCCCCGCCATCCACGAACGCCGCTTCGACGCGATCGACGCCGACGGCGACGGGAGCCTGACCGAAGCCGAATTCACGGCGGCCCGCACGGTGCAGCGGGATGCGGCGCGGCAGGACGCGGAGGCGGCCGGCGAAGACACCAGGGTCGGCATCCCGGTCCACTTCTACCGCTTCCACGCCCTCTGACGGCGCGGCCGCCAGGCGGACCGTCGGCTCAGCAGCCCCAGCGCAGCCCGGGGGTGAGCACCGGCGCGTCCCAGTAGCGCGCGATCTCGTCGTCGAGGAGGGTCAGCGTGATCGAGCAGCCGGCCATCTCCAGCGAGGTCACGTAGTTGCCGACGAGGGCGCGGCCGATGCCGACGCCGGCCTTGTCCAGCACCCGCCGGGCGGCGTCGAACATCAGGTAGAGCTCCATCGTCGGCGTGCCGCCGAAGCCGTTGACCAGCAGCAGCACCTGGTCGCCCTTCTGCGGCTTGAGATCGGCCAGGATGGCGCCGACCATCTCGTCGGCGATCTGGTCGGCCGGGGCAAGCTTCACCCGGCGGCGGCCCGGCTCGCCGTGGATGCCGACGCCCATCTCCATCTCGTCCTCGCCGATCTGGAAGGTCGGCGTGCCGGCGGCCGGCACGGTGCAGCTGGTCAGCGCCACGCCCATGGAGCCGGTGCGCTTGTTGGTGCGGTCGCCGAGCGCCTTGCAGGCGGCGAGGTCGAGGCCGGCCTCGGCGGCGGCACCGACCACCTTCTCCACCACCAGCGTGCCGGCGACGCCGCGCCGACCGGTGGTCCAGGTGGAATCCTCCACCGCGACGTCGTCGTTGGTGAGCACGGTCGCCACCTCGGCGCCCAGCCCGTCGCGAACCATCTCGGCGGCCATGTCGAAGTTCATGACGTCGCCTTCGTAGTTCTTGACGATGAACAGGATGCCGGCGCCGCCGTTCACCGCCTCCGCCGCCGCCAGCATCTGGTCCGGCGTCGGCGAGGTGAACACCTGCCCGGGGCAGGCGGCATCGAGCATGCCGCGGCCGACGAAGCCGCCATGCAGCGGCTCGTGGCCGCTGCCGCCGCCGGAGATCAGCGCCACCTTGCCCTTCACCGGCGCATCGGCCCGGGCGACGAAGGTCGGGTCGTGCGAGACCTTCACCACGCCGGCATGGGCGGCGGCAAAGCCGTTGAGACTTTCGGTCAGGATGGCATCGACGGCGTTGATCAGTTTCTTCATTCCGGCTCCTCCCCTCGTCGCTGACTCGCCCGGCGGGCGCCGGATGGTAGCGATCAGCGGCCGATGCGGTCCAGCACCCGCAGGATCGCGGCCGAACCGCCGGCCGGCGCCATCACGTGCACGCCGGCGACCTGCGGAATCCCGCGCAGCTCCGCGATCAGCTCGGCGCAGAGCGCGACCCCTTCCGCCGCCGGGTCCCCTGCCCGCTCCAGCCGCTCGATCCACGCCGCCGGCACGCTGACACCGTAGAGGTGGGCGTTCATCCACCGCGCCGACCGGGCGGACGCGACCGGCCCGACGCCGAGCAGGAGCTTCAGCCGCCCGGCAAGCCCGGCCGCGGCCAGCGCCGAGACCCAGCGCCGGGCGAGGCCGGCATCGAAGCAGAACTGGGTCTGGACGAAGTCGGCGCCCGCGGCGGCCTTGGCGGCGAGCTTGGCCGGCGCCCAGCCCGGCGGCAGATCGACGGGGGTGTCGGCGGTGCCGATCAGCAGCGCGGGCGGGGCAGCCAGCGCGCGGCCCGAAGGCAGCCGGGCCGCGTCGCGCATCGTCTGCAGCGCCGCAACTGCGTCGCGGGTGTCGTAGTCGAACACCGGCTTCGCCTCCGGCTGGTCGCCGGCAGACGGCGCGTCGCCGTGGAGGACCAGCACGTTGCGGATGCCGAGCGCCGCGGCGCCGATCAGGTCGCCCTGGATCGCGATCCGGTTTCGGTCGCGGCAGACGAGCTGCATCACCGGTTCGATCCCGGCCCGCTTCAGCAGGGCCGCGGCGGCGAGGCTGCCCATCGCCACCCGCGCGCCCGCCGCATCCGGCACGTTCACCGCATCGACCCGGCCGGCGAGCGGGCGCGCCCGCTCGAGCAGCGCCTCCGGGTCGGCGGAGGCCGGCGGCACCACCTCGGCGGTAACGACGAAGCGACCGTCCGCGAAGGCGGCGGCCAGCGCGTTGTCGGCGCTCAACTGGTCATGTCCGCGCGCCCGCGCCGCCGGCGCCCGTGGACCGGGGCGGGGAGATGGGAGACCGGGATCGGCGGAGAGGCGTGGACAGGGTCATGTCCCTCATGCTGCAGGCCGGGCCAACCGCATCGCATCACCATAGACCGTTGCCCGCCGGCCTCAAGCCCGGCGCGCGCCCTCAGCGGGCGGGCTGCCGGCGCCGGGTCAGCAGTTGCTCCGGCGCGACCTGGGCCGCGGCGATCGAGACGAGGGCGAGTGCGAAGCCCACCGACTGCAGCGGGGTCAGCGCCTCGCCGAGCACGATCCAGCCGATCGCGGTGGCGACGGCTGGCGAGAGCAGCGGCAGGAATGACGCCGCCGCAACCGGCAGCCGCTGCAGCCCCCGGAACCAGAGGGCATAGGCGAGCAGCGTGCCGATCAGGCCAAGCCAGAGATAGCCGCCCACGGCGCGCAGGTCGAACGCCGGCAGCGGCCCCTCCAGAAACACCAGGGGAAGCAGGATCAGCCCGCCGGCAGTGAGCTGCCAGCCGGTGAAGGCCATCAGCCCCACCGGGCGACCCCATTTCCTGGTGAGCACGACGCCGGCCGCCATCGCGGCGGTGCCGGCAAGGCCAGCGGCGATGCCGACCGGGTCGAAGGCGGCGTTGCCGCGCAGCACCATCATCGCGATCCCGGCGATGGCGGCGAAACCCCAGCCGAGGCGCCACAGGGTCGGCCGCTCGCGGAGCAGCACGAGGGCGAGGCCCGCCACCAGCAGCGGCTGCGCCGCACCGAGGGTGGCCGCCACGCCGCCCGGCAGCCGGTAGGCCGCCACGAACAGCAGGGCGAAGAACACGCCGATGTTGAGCGCGCCGAGGACGGCCGCCCGCCACCACCAGATGCCGCGCGGCAGCGTGCGCGTGAAGGCAAGCACCAGCAGCCCGACGGGCAGCGCGCGCAGCATGCCGGTCAGCAGCGGACGGTCCGGCGGCAGGAATTCGGTGGTGTTGATGTAGGTGGTGCCCCAGACGACGGGGCCGAGGGCCGTCAGCGCCGTCAGCCGCCAGCGGGCCGCGGACTCCTGCGTTGCGCCCCCCGCACGGGAGGCTTCGGATGTCGCCAATTTCCGCTCCTGAACGCAGCCGCTGCGACGAGGGCGGACAGCCAGTCCCTGTCGCGGCGGCAGTTGCGCGGCATCATTTGATCCTGATTTTCTCGCGCGCAAGGTGCTTGCCGGCCTCACCCCGGACGATCAGCAGGCGCTGGCCTGCCTGCCCGAAAAGCTGATCCGCAGCCAGGGCGAGGCGGCGTGACCGCCGCGGCCGTCACGCGGCGGCGCGGTCGAACGCGGACCGGGCGGCGCAGATGGCGTCGAAATGCGTCTCCGCCCAGCGGATGAGGTGGGACAGCGGCTCCATCAGCGACTGGCCAAGCGGGGTCAGGCGGTATTCGACGCTGGGCGGCACGGTCGGATACACGTGGCGGCTCACCAGTCCGTCCCGCTGCAGGTCGCGCAGCGTCTGGGTCAGCATGCGCTGGGAGATGTCGGGGACGGCGCGGCGCAACGCGCCGAACCGGTGCGGCTGCCGCGCCAGCGTGATGATCAGCAGCACGCTCCACTTGTCCCCGATCTTGTCCAGCACCTGGCGGACCGGGCATTCCGCCGGATCGCCCGCCATCACCGCGCCATCAGGCCCGACCGGACAGCTCATCGCCCTGGTTCCCTCACGGTAACCTGCTTCCCCCGACCTGCCTTCTTTTCAGCCGGCAACTGGTCTCTATCCTATACCTGCTCTCTTTTGCATACCAGAGTTCCCTACCCAAGGAGGCCAGAGGATGACCTTCCTCGTCACCGGCGCCGGCGGACAGCTCGGCCGGCGGGTCGTCGAACTGCTGCTGGAGGCCAATGCCGGCAAGGTTGTCGCCGCCACGCGCGACCCCGCCCGGATCGCGGACCTTGCTGCCAAAGGGGCAGAGACGCGCCGGGCAGACTTCGACGACCCCGCCTCGCTGGACAGCGCCTTCGCCGGGGTCGAGCGCCTGCTGCTGATCAGCACCGACGCGATCCACGCGCCGGGGGTGCGGCTGGCCCAGCACCGGGCGGCGGTCGCGGCGGCGGAGCGCGCCGGCGTGGCGCACGTGATCTACACCTCGGCGCCGTCGCCCTGTCCCGCGCCGGACAACCCGCTCATCGACAGCCACTTCTGGACCGAGCAGGCGCTGGCGGCGACCAACCTCGCCTGGACCATCCTGCGCAACAACATCTACGCGGAGATCCTGCTGCGCAGCCTGTCGCGCGCGGTGGAGACCGGGCAGCTGGTGACCGCCACCGGCAACGGCGGCCGCAACTACGTGACCCGGGAGGACTGCGCCCGAACGGCGGCCGCGGCCCTGCTGCGCGCCGACGACGGCCGGCGCATCCTCGACGTGAACGGGCCGGCACCGGTGACCCAGGCCGAGATCGCCGCGATCGCCAGCGAGCTGACCGGCCGCCCCGTCACCCACGTCTCCGTGAGCGCCGACGAGCTGCGCACCGCACTGGTCGCCGCCGGCCTGCCGCAGCCGATGGCCGTCGGGCTCGCCAGCTTCGACGTGGATGCCGCCGAGGGCCGGCATGCGATCAACGCGCCAACGGTGAAGGCGCTGACCGGCCGCGAGCCGACGTCGGTGCGGGCGTTCCTCACCGCCAACCGCGACGCGCTCCGGCCCGCCGGCTGATCGTCCGCACCGCCGCCGGAGGGCTAGTCCATCAGCCCTTCGGCGCGGAAGCTGAAGTGGCCGCGGCGGCCGATGACGAGATGGTCGTGGACGGCGACGCCGAGGATCTTGCCGGCCTTCACGATCTCCTTCGTCATCGCGATGTCGGCCTGGCTCGGCGTCGGGTCGCCGGACGGGTGGTTGTGGGCGAGGATGATCGCGGCCGCGCCCAGGTCGAGGGCACGCTTGATCACCTCCCGCGGATAGACCGGCGCATGGTCGATGGTGCCCTTCTGCTGGACCTCGTCCGCAATGAGCTGGTTCTTGCGGTCGAGGAACAGCAGGCGGAACTGCTCCGTCTGCTCGCGGGCCATCTGGGCGTGGCAGTAGTCGATGACCTTGTGCCAGGCGCTGAGCACCGGCCGGTCGCCGATCTCCCGCAGCGTCATCCGCGCAGCCGCGGCCTGCACCGTCTTGAGCGCCACCACCGCCGCGTCGCCCACGCCCTTCACCTTGCGCAGCTCCTCCGGAGGGGCGGCCAGCGCCTGGGCAAAGCCGCCGAAGCGGGCGATCAGGCGCTTGGCGAGCGGCTTGGTGTCGCCGCGGGTATAGGCGGCGTAGAGGACGAGCTCCAGCAGCTCGTAGTCGGGCAGTGCGTCGGGGCCGCCCTGGAGGAAGCGGGCGCGCAGCCGCCCGCGGTGACCGAGGTGGTCCGGCTTCGGCTCGCCCCCCTCGGCCCCCTCTGCCATCGGCCCCGGGGCGACGCTCAGACGTAGGGCGGCTTGGTGTACCCCGCCGGCGACAGGGTGAAGATCTCGCAGCCGTCCTCGGTGACGCCGACCGAGTGCTCGAACTGGGCCGAGAGCGAGCGGTCGCGGGTGACCGCGGTCCACCCGTCGCCGAGGATCTTCACCTCCTTGCGGCCGGCGTTGATCATCGGCTCGATGGTGAAGAACATGCCCGGCTGCAGCATGACGCCGGTGCCCGGACGGCCGTAGTGGAGCACGCTGGGCGCGTCGTGGAACACGCGGCCGAGGCCGTGGCCGCAGAAATCCTCCACCACCGAGAAGCGGAAGCTCTCGGCGTAGGACTGGATCGCGTGGCCGATGTCGCCGAGCCGGGCGCCGGGGCGCACGGCGGCGATGCCGCGCATCATCGCCTCGTAGGTGACGTCCACCAGCCGCTGGCTCTTCGGGTTGATGGACTCGCCGACGAGGTACATCCGGCTGGTGTCGCCGTGCCAGCCGTCGAGGATGACGGTGACGTCGATGTTGATGATGTCGCCGTCGCGCAGGACCTTGTCGCCCGGAATGCCGTGACAGACCACGTGGTTGACCGACGTGCAGATCGAGCGCGGGAAGCCGCGGTAGTTGAGCGGCGCGGGGATGGCCCCGTGATCGACGATGAACTGGTGGCACAGCCGGTCGAGCCGGTCGGTGGTGACGCCGGGAACGACGTACGGCGTGATGAAATCCAGCGTCTCGGCCGCCAGCCGACCGGCGCGGCGCATCGCCTCGAATTCCGCGGGGCCGTGAATCTTGATGCCGGCCGGAGCCGGTTCGCGGCGCTGCATCGCCGCCTGCCGTCCCATCTCTCTCATGTCCGTCCGTAAACCGACCGCTGTCAGTGCAGCTTATATGATAACGGGCAGCGAAGATGCCACTGTGATCTCTTCGACACTCAGCCGGCAGCCGTAGGCATAGGCCTCCACCCCCGCCGCGAGGGCGCGGGCGAAGGCGGCGGCGTAGCCCGGGTCGATGTCGGCGGCGATGGCGAAGCGGTCGCAGTCCTCGCGCTGGACGCAGTAGAGCATCACCGCCCGGCCGCCGGCCGCGACCACCGCGGCAAGCTCGTCCAGATGCTTCGCGCCCCGCCTGGTGACGCAGTCCGGAAACTCGGCCGCCCCGGGGTTCGGCCCGTCCGTGCGCCGCAGGTGCACGTTCTTGATCTCGACATAGCAGGGCGACCGCCCCTCGCCCTCCAGCAGCACGTCGATGCGCGAGCCGAGGCCGTAGGGCACCTCCCGCCGCGCCGTGGCGTAGCCTGCCAGCGGCGCGATGGCTCCGGCGGCGATCGCCTCGCACATCAATTCGTTCGGCCGGCTGGCGTTGATCCCGACCAGCCGCCCGTCCACCCGCTCCAGCTCCCAGGTGCAGGCTAGCTTGCGGTTTGCGTTCGGCGAGCGCGACAGCCAGATCTCGGCGCCCGGCTGCGCCAGGCCCAGCATCGCCCCGGGGTTCGGGCAGTGCACGACCTCGACCGTGCCGTCCGCGAACTCCGCGTCGGCCAGAAAGCGCTTGTAGCGGCGGAGGAGCCGCGCCGGGGTCAGCGGACGGGGGAAGCGCATGGGCGGGCTGGAACGGGCGACTCCGGCGGCATGGCGCGGAGCATAGCAGAGACGGCGGTGACCGCAGTCACCGGCGCCACAATGACGCCATGCCGCCTGCCATGGCGGATCACATTGGCGCGCCAGATTGGCAGCAGACACAAACCGTGATCGGGGAGGATCGAAGCCATGGTCCAGTTCGCCAAGCTCGGCGCCTATGCCGCCTGGATCGCCGTCGCCGTCGTCGCCGCTGCCGCCCGCCCGGCGGCCGCCGACCCCTTCGACCGCTATCCGTCGCCGCCGCGGTCCTCGACCTTCAACGAGGCCTGGAGCTTCGCCGACGCGGACGAGCCGCTGCCGTCGGGCAATCCCGACGCGGTCGCTCCGCGCGACGAGAGGCAGGACCAGCGGCCTTCGGGCCCGACGGCGACCGCCGCGGCCGCGCTGCTGGTCGGCACCTGGGCGTGGCAGGGCGTGCTCGAGGGCCTGCCGACCTACATGGAGACCGCCTTCTACCCGGACGGCACCTACGAGAGCGTCGCCCAGACGCCGGTGCTGCGGATGTACGAGGCCGGCTACTGGGCGCTGGTGGACGGCCTGCTTCGCACCGAGGTGGTGCAGTTCGAGCCGCGCGTGATCCGGACGCCCTACGGCCCGCAGCCCGTGCCGTACGACACCGAATACACCACGGCGCTGGCCTTCCTCGACGAGGACACGATCGAGATCGAGATCGGCCTCGCCTACCGCATCGACTGACCCTTCCGACCGGCGCCGCAGCCACTGCAGCGCCGGGATCCGCGACCGGGACGGGACGCGAGGGCGATGTCGTACAGCCACATGATCCTCGGCCGCGCCCTGTTCGCCGGGCTGAACCGGCCCTGCGAGCCGCCGCGGCCGCCCGAGCAGGCCCGAACGGACCGGCCCGCCGCGGCGCACGACGGCAGGCACCGGCCGTCGGGCCAGTCCCCTGGGACTTGCAGCGGCCCCGCGCGCGCAAATCCACTTTGCCTGCCCGGCCGGCGGTGGCACAGTGCCGGTCATGGTCCAGTCGCACACCGCCCCCGCCCGATGCTGACCAGCCGAGACGACACGGTGAAGGCCGTGATCGCCGCCAACGCCGCCTTCTACGACGCCTTCGTGCGGCGCGACATGGCCGCCATGGACCGGATGTGGGCCGAAGAGGCCGAGGTCGCCTGCATCCATCCGGGCTGGGCGGTGCTGAACGGGCGCGAGGACGTGCTGGACAGCTGGCGGCGGATCCTGTCGCAGCCGACGCCGCCCGACATCACCTACCGCGACGCCCGGGTGATGATCTACGGCACCTGCGCGCTGGTCACCTGCCAGGAACTGGTCGCCGGGGTCGTGCTTGCGGCCACCAACGTCTTCGTCCACGAAGCCGGGAGCTGGCGCATGGTCATGCACCAGGCGAGCCAGGTGGCGCGGCCGGCCACCTGGCAGGACATGCCGCCGACGGGCGCCGTGCACTGAGCGACGGCCACCGGCAGCAGCAAGAACAAGCCGAGGGGGAATTCCACCGTGTCACCTGACTTCATCATCCTCGATGACCGCTTCGCCGACCTGATCCTCAAGGACGCCCGGGTGGAGCGCGTGTTCACCGGCTCGATCTGGGCCGAGGGACCGGTCTATTTCCGCGAGGGCGATTACGTCCTGTGGAGCGACATCCCCAACAACCGGATGCTGCGCTGGTCGGCCAAGGACGGGCCGAGCGTGTTCCGCGAGCCCTCGAACTTCACCAACGGCCACACCCGCGACCGCCAGGGCCGGCTGGTTTCGTGCGAGCACGGCGGCCGGCGGGTGAGCCGGACCGGCCATGACGGCACCTATGAGGTGCTGGTGGACCGCTTCGACGGGCGGCGGCTGAACTCGCCCAACGACGTGGTGGTGAAGTCCGACAACTCGATCTGGTTCACTGACCCCTCCTACGGGATCCTGTCCCACTGGGAAGGCTTCGCCGGAGAGCCCGAGTACGGCGGCTGCAACGTGTTCCGCTTCGAGCCGGACACGGGCGCGCTCAGCGTGATCACCAGCCAGTTCGCCAAGCCCAACGGCCTCGCCTTCTCCCCGGACGAGAAGATCCTCTACGTCGCCGACACCGAGGCCTCGCACGACCCGAACGGGCAGCGCGACATCTGGGCCTTCGACGTGACGGCCGACGGCAAGGGCGTCGAGAACGGCCGCCGCTTCGCCGTCTGCGACGCCGGCCTGTTCGACGGTTTCCGGGTGGACGTCAGGGGCAACATCTGGACGTCCGCCGGCGACGGCGTCCACGTCTACACGCCGGAGCCGGATGCGAAGAAGATCGGCATGATCCGGATCCCCGAACGGGCGGTGGCCAACGTGGTGTTCGGCGGGCCGGCGGGGAACGTGCTCTACATCGCCGCCACCACATCCCTCTATCGGGTGGAGCTGGGAGTCGCCGGGGTCCAGCCCTGCTGACCCCGCGCAACGGCCCCGGCCGCGGTGTCTTCCGCAACTTTTCAATTCAAATCAAGCGGCTGTCCGGCTAGCTTGACCCGCGGGAGAATGACCGCGGCCCAAGGTGCGGGAAATCCGGCGGGTCAAGCCGGCGGAAGGGCCAGCGGTGCGCATCGCCCGCTGGGAGCACGTTGTCGATGGCCGAACAGGCGTCTCACCCTTCCGAGGCAGCCCATACGTCGCGGGCCGTGCCCGACGACGCACCCACACCGAACATCCGGGTCGCCTATGACGCCGACCGGCACCTGCTGGCGCCGTCCCAGCCGCGGCGCGGCCGCGGCGGCGACGGCTCCGACAGCCCGGCGCCGCCGGGGGCGGAGGCGCCGTTCGACGGCACCTTCTGGCTGACCACCGCCTGCTTCGCCTTCACCCTGCTCTGGGTGGCGACCTGGGGCATCTACGTCGACCGCAGCATCGGCTTCGACAACCTGTTCCTGCTCGAGCCCTACGAGCTGGCGGGGGTACTGTCGGCGACGGCGCTGGTCCCGCTCACCGCCTGGCTCGCGGTCGCCTATTTCGCGCGCGGGCGCCGGCTCCAGCTCCAGACCGACCTGATTGCCCGCCATCTGGCTGCGCTCGAGCACCCGACGGCGGAGGTGAGCGCCGAGGTGGAGGCGATGGCGCGCACGCTGCGGCTGCAGACCGACGAGTTCCGGGCGGTCAGCGAGCGGGCGCTCGACTTGGCGGAGAAGGCCTCCAGCCGGTTCCGGAACCAGCAGTCCACGATCAAGGGGCTGGCCGACGACATCGAGATGCGCACGCGCGCCGTGCTGCAGGCGCTGCAGCGGCAGGCCGACGAGATGCGCCAGGTCAGCATGATGGCCGCCGACAACGTCCGCACCGTGCAGAGCCTGGTCAACGACCAGTCGAAGGGGCTCAGCAACCTGGTGGACGAGGCCAGGGCGGGGACGCAGCAGGTCTGCTCCGAGCTCGACGCCCGCGCCGCCGCGATGCAGGCGGTGGCCGAGCGCGCCGCCGCCCAGGCCGCCGAGATCGCCGCCACGCTGGACGTCCACATCGAGACGCTGAACCGGGCCACCGCCGAGGCCCGCACCGGCGCGACGGCGATCGGCGAGCTGCTGACCCGCGAGACCGACAGCGTCCGCGCCGAGACCGACGCCATCCTGGCCCAGGCCCGCGCCATCGCCCCGCTGCTGCGGCGCAGCGGCCGCTACATGACCACGGCCGGGCGCTCGGCGCTGGCGCAGTTCGAGGCGCTGACCGCCGCGGCGGAGAGCAAGCGCCGCGAGCTGGAGGAGGCCGCGGACGGCTATGCCGCAATCACGGAATCCGCCGGACGGCTGACCGCGGCGAGCGTGGAGAAGCTGGCGGAAGCCGGCCGCCTGGTCGAGCGCCAGGCGACCGCGCTGGGCGAGGCGACCGGCCGCGCCGAGATCCGCGTCCGCCGGATGGCCGAGCGGCTGGGCGACGAGATGGCGGTGGTGACCGCGAACTCCGAGGCGGTGCGCAGCGACCTCGCCGTCGCCGGCGCCACCCTGGCCGAGCAGGCGGTGGCGCTGGACGGCAGCCGGGCGCTGGTCCAGGCGTGGACCGAGCGGATGGCGGCGATGCTGGAGCACCAGCGCAACGCGCTGGAGACCGCTGGCGCCGCCGCCCGAACCCAGGCCGAGCAGGCACGCGACACCATTGCCGAGGCGGCCGGAGTGCTGAGCCGTAGCGCCGGCGAGGTCGCGGCCGCCTCCGCCGAAGGCGGCGCGGCGATCGACGCCCGGGTGGCGGCGCTGGACGCGGCAACAGCGGCGCTGGTGCGCTCGGCGGCCGAAGCCGAGGCCGCCCTCGAGGCCAGCGCGCGCCGGCTGGGCGAGGAGGCTGCCGGCAGCGCCGGCCGGCTGGGCCGGGCGACGGAAGCCGTGGAGCTGGCGCGCAGCCGCCTGCACAGCGGCACCGAGCAGAGCCTGCAGCAGCTCGCGGCAGTCCGCGATTCCCTCGGCGAAAGCGCCACCGCGGCCGAAACCGCCGCCGCGGCCGCGGCGGAGAAGATGGCCGATGCCGGCGCGGTCGCACGTGCGGAGGCGGAGGCGCTGGCCGCCCGGGCGGAGGCGACAGGCGCGGCGCTGGCGGAAACGGGCAGCGCGCTGGCCGCGGTGACGGCCCAGCTCGACGAGCGCACCGCGGCGCTGGTCGCGCAGGTGGACGAAGGCTGCGCCGCGCTGCAGCGGCAGGCAGACAGCCTGGCCGCCCTGATGACCGACGCGGCCGGCACGGCCGAGACGACCGTGCAGCGCTGGCAGGATGCGACCGGCGCCATCACAGAGGCGGTCGCCGCCGCCGACCGGCGGCTGGAAGCGAGCGCCGGCGCGCTGGACGAGTCCGGCCGCCGGGCCGTGGACCGGGTGGAAGCGGCGACCGCGGCGCTCGACGGCAGCGGCAGGGCGCTTGGCGAGACCGCGCAGGCGGCGACGGCGGCGCTGGACGCGGCCGCCGCGGCGATGGAAGGCCACGGCGCCCGCCTGTCCGCGACCGCGGCGCAGGCGCGCGACGGGCTTGTGGCTGTCGGCGCCACCCTCGACGCCACCGCGGAGCGGATGGCGGAACGGGTCGGCGAGCTCACCGTCGCCCAGACCGAGATCGCCCGCGCGGCCGAGGCCAGCGAGGCGCAGACGGGCGCCGCCGCCGCGCGGCTGCGGCAGGCGGCGGGCCTCACGGCGGAGGAGCTGGCCGCCCGGGCGCAGGCGCTGACCGAGGGCGTCGCGGCTGCCGAGCAGGCGCTTTCCGCGCTGGCAGCCCGGGCCGAGAGCGTCACCGGCGCCCAGGGCGAGGCGCTGCGCGCCCATGTCGCCGAGACCGAGCACCGGCTGTCGGCGACCATCGACCTCATCGCCGCCCGCATCGACGCGATGGCGGCAACCCTCGCCACCACCACCGACGACGCCGGCCGCAACGTCGCCGAGCTCGCCAACCAGGCCTCGCACAAGGTCGGCGCCGCCGCGCTGAAGATGACGACGGCGCTGGAGAGCGCCGACACCGCGATCGGCCGCCTCGCCGACCGCGTCGACCAGAGGGTTGCCGCCGCCGCCGCCGGGCTGGAGGCGCACACCGCCGCCGCCGACAGGGCGCTGCGCGAGACCGGCGAGACGCTGGCTGCCGAACTGAAGCGGACGATGGAAGCCGCGGGAACCTCCGTCGGCGCCATCGCCGGCCGGGCGGAAGAGCGCATCGCGGCGGTGGCCTCGGCGCTGGAGGCGCGGACGGCGGAAACCGACCGGGCCGTGCGCGCCCTCGGCGAGGCACTTGTGGCCGAGGTGCGGGAGGCGATGGAAGGTGCCGACGCGTCGGTGGCCGAGGTCGTCGCCCGCGCCCGCGCGCAGGTGGCGGCGCTCGCCGACAGCCTTCAGGCGCGGACGGCGGAGACGGACGAGGCGATCCGGTCGGCCGGCGCCGCGCTGGCGACGGAGATGAAGGGCGCGATGGAGGCTGCCGACGCCTCGATCGGCGCCATCGCCGCCCGGGCCGAAGGCCGCGTCGCCGAGGCAGCCCAGGCGCTGGCCGGCCATGTCGCGGCCAGCGAGCAGGCGATCCGGGAGGCCGGCGAGACGCTGGCCGCGGAAATCCGCCGCGCGGTCGAGGCGGCCCACGCCGGCACGGGCGAGGTCGCCGACCGGGCGGA
>CALKHQ010000217.1 GCA_937988735.1 uncultured Alphaproteobacteria bacterium | reverse complement strand
ATCACGTCTGTGACGCCGCGCACCAGCAGGAAGCGCAGGTCGACCCGGTCCAGGATCAGCTCGCCCACCGGCGGCGGGCCGTCGCCGTCGATCACCAGCGGCCCGTCGCTTTCCACGTCGGTCATCGTCAGCCGGTGCAGGTAGTTGGCGTAGATGCCGAAGCCGTTGCGGTCGCGCGGGGCGGCGAAGCGGCAGTGGGCGATTTCCATCGTGCTCCGGCCGTTGCTGAAGATGACGCGCGGGTTGAGGCGCTGGTCGGCGAGCAGCCAGTCGTCCATCGGCTCCCCCTGGCCGACGCCCACGTTGAGGCCGGGGTTGCTGGACGCGGTATTGTCGGTGAGCACCGCGTTGCGCAGCGCCCCGCCGTTGGCGCGGTGGTTCATCCCGTGGGCGCAGGCGACGCCCTCCACCCCGTCCACGTGCTGGATGTGGGCGTAGTGGCTGTCCACCGCCGAGGTGCAGCGCACCGCCGAGACCTGGAGGATGTGGACCGTGTCGGCATTGGCGGACGACACGACGTGCCAGCAACCCTCGCCGTGGATGCCGCGGTAGGTGATGTTGCGGCCGGCGATCGCCTGCACGGCATAGCGCCCGCCGTGGACCCGCAGGTTCTCCACCGTGCTGTTCACCAGGCCGGGGCGGAACAGGTCGCCCTCGACGCCCTCGCGGTAGCCGTCGCTGTCCACCGGCGCGTTGCGCTCGATGAGCTCGAGGTCGCGGAACACGCTGCCGGCGGGGGCGAGCCCCTCGCTGCTGATGAAGGTGACGGGCCCGGCCTCCGCGAAGTCGGACTCGAAGCGCAGCCCGGCGACGGAAAGCTGGCCGCCGCGGAACACCTGCGCGATCACGGGATTGGCGGTGGAGAGCACCACCTCGCTGCCGGCGGGCGGCGTTGTGGCGAACTCGATGTCGAAGCCGCGCCAGACCTCGCCGCTGACCCGGAAGTCGGCACCGGGAACAAGCGGCCGGCCGTCCACCGCGACCTGCACGTCCGCGGCGTCGCCACCGAAGAACAGGCGGTAGTGCAGCCGCGCGGTGCTGCCGTCCATGCGATAGGCGAGGCGGCGGTTGGGGTGGATCCAGCTGTGGGTCGGCCCGTCGAGGATGAGGTGATTGCCGCGGATCGCCGTCACGCGCCCGTATTCGGCGGCGATCCAGCTGCTGTCGCGCCGCTCGGACATGCGGATGCCGGAGGCGACCGCGACCAGGTCGCCGACCCGGATCTTCCCGGTGTCGGCCACCGTGATGCCGTCGCTGCCGGGGCTGATCGTCTCCACCACCGGCTGGTGGTCCACCGGCTCGGCATCGAAGTAGACGATCCCGGACCGCCCGGTGCGGCGGAACACGGCGCCCTCGCCGCGCACGTCCAGGGTCTGGCCAGCACCGACCACGGCGCGGACGTCGCTCTTCAGCAGATAGGTGCCGGCATCGAGGCGGAGCGGCAGGCCGGTGGCGGCGGCGCAGGCGAAGGCGCGCTCCAGCGCCGGCGCATCGTCGGCGACGCCGTCGCCGACCGGGCCGAACCAGCTGAAGCGGAGCTCGCGCCCGGCCTCACGCAGCCAGCGGCCTGCGGCGTCCACGGCGTCGTCGGGCGCGATGACCAACCCGCAGTCGTCAGGACCGCCGTGTTCGGAAACCCAGATGAAGCGCCCGCCGCCGCCGTCGCGCGGGCGGTGGTAGCCCGCAACCTCCACCGTCGTCGCGACCGACGGGGGGAACGCGCGCAGCGCGGCGATGGTGGGGACGGTGGCACCGCCGGGTGCGGCGGCGGACCCTACGCAGCCGGGAACCAGACCGGCGGCACCGAGCCCGAGGCCGGCCTTCAGCACCGCGCGCCGCTCAACATTCGCCATCCGTCGATCCCGCCCCTGTCTCACGCGCAGTGATGGCGGCCCGGCGATAAGATAGGGTTAACGCCGTGCTACCGGCGGAGGCCGGCGATGCTCCGTCGCGCGGCCGCATTGCGCCGCCTCGCCGCGGCGGCTATGGTGCGCCCCCGTTTGCACGCAACAGAGACGTCCGATGTTCAGAGGTTCGATCGTGGCCCTGGTCACGCCGTTCCGCAACGGCGCGGTTGACGCCGCGGCGCTGCAGGAGCTGGTCGAGTGGCACGTGGCCGAAGGCACGCACGGGATCGTGCCGGTCGGCACCACGGGGGAGTCGCCCACGCTCTCCCATGAGGAGCACCACCGGGTGGTGGACCTGGTCATCGAGGCGGCGGCGAAACGGGTGCCGGTGATCGCGGGCACCGGCTCCAACTCCACCGAGGAGGCGATCTCGCTCACCCGGCACGCCAAGGCGGCCGGCGCCGACGGCGCGCTGATCGTGACGCCCTACTACAACAAGCCGACGCAGGAAGGGCTGATCGCGCACTACACGGCGATCGCGGACGCGGTGGACCTGCCGATCATCATCTACAACATCCCCGGCCGCAGCGTCGTCGACATGACGGTCGAGACGATGGCGAAGCTGGCGAAGCACCCCAACATCGTGGGGGTGAAGGACGCCACCGCCGATCTCACCCGTCCGCTCGCCACCGGCACCACCATCGGCTGGGACTTCTGCCAGCTCTCCGGCGAGGATGCGACGGCGCTCGCCTTCTATGCCGGCGGCGGCCACGGCACCATCTCGGTGACGGCGAACGTGGCGCCGCGGCTGTGCGCCGAGATGTACAACGCCTGGGCCAGCGGCGACGCCGCCCGGGCGGTCGAGATCAACAAGCGGCTGTACCCGCTGAACAGGGCGCTGTTCATCGAGACCAACCCGACGCCGGTGAAATACGCCCTGTCGGTGATGGGCCGGATCGCCAACGAGGTCCGGCTGCCGCTGGTGCCCGTGCGCGAGAGCACCCAGACGGCCGTCCGCGACGCCATGGCCTTCGCCGGGATCGCCAACTGACCTTCGTCGTCGTTGCGGGCGGCGCAGCGGCCGCGGCCCGCAACGACGGCCGAACGCAAGCGGCCCGCAGCCATGCCCCACCCGCGCCACACCCATCGCACCGCCGCCGAGAACCGCAAGGCGCGGCACGACTATTTCATCGAGGACACGATCGAGGCCGGCATCGTGCTGACCGGCAGCGAGGTGAAGTCGCTGCGCGAGGGGCGCGGCAACCTGCGCGACTCCTATGCCGCCGAGGACAGGGGCGAGATCTGGCTCTACGGCGTCCACATCCCGGAATACGGCAACGCCCGCGGCTTCGACAGCCATGAGCCCCGGCGGCCGCGCAAGCTGCTGCTGCACGGGCGCGAGATCGCGCGGCTGATGGGCGTCGTGCAGCGCGAGGGCGCGACCCTGGTGCCGTTGTCGATCTACTTCAACGACCGCGGCATCGCGAAGGTCGAGCTCGGCCTCGCCCGTGGCAAGCGCAAGGCCGACAAGCGCGAGAGCGAGAAGGAACGCGACTGGCAGCGCGAGAAGGCCCGGCTGCTGCGCGAACGGGGCTGACCGCCGCCGCATTCCCGGCGCGATTCCCCGCTACACGGGCGGCTGGACGCCGCCAGCCGGAGAGCCGCCGTGAAAGCCGCCGTTGCCCTTGCCGTCCTGCTGTCCCCCGGACTCGCGCAGGCAGCCGACATCGCGCTCGGTCCGCTCACGCTCGTCTATGACGCCGCCCGCTGGGAAGCGACGGCCGCGGACGACGGCGCGGTGCTGCGCTGCACCGCCGACGGCTGCGCCCCGACTCCCGTCGTGTTCGCGGTACGCACGGACGGCGGCGCGAGCTGCAGCGACGAAGCCATGTACCCGGCCCTGGCCGCGGCCTTCCCGGACGCGCCGTACCACGGCGCGAACCCGCACGTCATCGGCAACCTCGTCCTCTGGCTGGGCCTTGCCGGCCACGGACC
>CALKHQ010000216.1 GCA_937988735.1 uncultured Alphaproteobacteria bacterium | reverse complement strand
CGACCTCAACCAGGTGCTGCGGGCGGGGATCGTGATGTCGTCGCTGGCCCCGCGCCTGCAGGAGGAGGCGACCGTCACCGCCGACCGGCTCGCCGAGCTGCGTGACCTGGAGCGTGACCTGGAGGCGCAGCTCGCGGAGGTGGCCGCCGCCCGCGACCGCCTCAGCGCGGAACGGGCGCGGGTGGAGGCGCTCCATGCCGAGGTCGATGCCGCCTATGCCTCGCAGAGCGCCGCGCTGGCCGAGGAGCGCAGCCGGGCGGAAGCGCTGGCGCGCGAGGTGGACACGCTGAGCGGGCTGGTCGCGGCGCTGCGCCGGGCGGCCGCCGAGGCGCCGCAGGTGACGATCGAGATCGTCGCCGTGGACGAGCCTTCCCCCGCACAGCCGCCGTCGCCGGCGGGCCCGGCGCGGGCGAGCTTCGTGCCGCCGGTGCGCGGCGACATCGTCGGCCGCTTCGGCGACGAGGCCGCGGGGATCATGGTCGGCGGCATCCGGCTGCAGGCGGCGGAGGGGGCGCAGGTGGTCAGCCCCTTTGCCGGCCACGTGGCCTACGCCGGCGCCTTCCCTGGCCGTGGGCTCGTCTTGATCGTCGATCACGGGGGAGGATATCATAGCGTGTTGACGGGATTGGCCCGGATCGACACGGCGGTTGGACGCCAGCTGCTGGCAGGGGAGCCGGTCGGCATCCTGGCTGGCGGTCGGGAGGCAGGCGGCCGAGACGCAGCACACGGCGCTTTGCCGGGCCGGCATGCCGAGCTCTACTACGAGCTGCGCCGCGATGGAGCGCCGATCGACCCTATGCCTTGGTTTTCAACTCTCACTGACGGGACAAACGGATGAACCGGAAACTGCTGGTGGCGGGTGTCGCTTCCGCGGCGTTGGCGTTCGCGTACGCGGGCATGACCGCCGGCGTGTCGGGCCAGGAAACGACCTCCGAAACCTATCGCATGCTCGATCGCTTCGGTGAGGCCTTCGAGCAGGTGCGCGCAAACTATGTCGAGGAGGTGAGCGACGAGCAGCTCATCGAGGCCGCGATCAACGGAATGCTGGCCTCGCTCGACCCGCACTCGAGCTACCTCAACCTCAACAACTTCTCGGAGATGCAGGTCGACACCCGCGGCGAGTTCGGCGGGCTCGGCATCGAGGTGACGATGGAGAACGGCTTCGTCCGCGTCGTCTCCCCGATCGACGGCACGCCGGCCGCGGAGGCCGGGATCCAGGCCGGCGACTACATCACCGACATCGACGGCACGCCGGTGCAGGGCATGAACCTGAACGACGCGGTCGAGATGATGCGCGGCCCGGTGGACACCGAGATCACGCTGACCATCGCCCGGCCGGACACGGAGCCGTTCCAGGTGACCCTGCGGCGCGCGGTGATCACCATCGAGTCCGTCCGATCCCGGGTGGAGCGCAACGTCGGCTACATCCGCATCACTCGCTTCACCGAGCAGACCCAGCCGGGGCTCGAGCGGGCGCTGCAGCAGATCAAGGAAGAGGCGGGTGACCAGCTCGAGGGCATCATCCTCGATCTGCGCAACAACCCCGGCGGGCTGCTCGAGCAGGCGATCTCGGTGGCCGACACCTTCCTCGACCAGGGCGAGATCGTCTCCACCCGCGGCCGCTATGCGGAGAACACGACCCGCTTCAATGCGCGGCCCGGCGACCTGGCGGAGGGGCTGCCGATGATCGTGCTGATCAACGGCGGCTCGGCCTCGGCGTCGGAGATCGTGGCCGGCGCGCTGCAGGATCACCGCCGGGCGATCGTCGTCGGCACCGATTCCTTCGGCAAGGGTTCGGTCCAGACGATCATCGAGCTGCCGGGGAACGTGGCGATGAAGCTCACCACCGCCCGCTACTACACCCCGTCCGGCCGCTCGATCCAGGCCGTGGGGATCGAGCCGGACATCGTGATCGAGCAGGCGACCCTGCAGACGGTCGAGGAGCGCGGCATCCGCGAGTCCGACCTGCGCGGCGCCCTGGATGTCGATACCAACGGCCGGCGCGAGCAGAGCGAGACCCGGGAGCTGGAGGACTACCAGCTGCAGCGGGCGATCGATCTCATCCACGGCATCTCTCTCGCCCTGCGCGACTAGCGCGGGACGGGGGCGGCGCGACTGCAGGCGGAGGCCGACCGGGACATGGCCGGGCGAGTGCTGCTGATCGCGGCGTGGGTGATCTTTGTGGGCGGGCTCGCGGGCGGTGCCGCCTATCTGCACAGCCTCGGACCCGTGCCCGGGCCGCCCGACCTGAGCCTGCCGGAGCCGGCGCCGGCCGTCGAGGCGCCGCCCCGGCTCGACGCGCCGCCGGAGGCACCCGCCGGGCCGGATGGGGCGCAGCCGGAGCTGCAGGCCGGGCAGCCTGACCAGCCGCCCGCAGCCGCGAGCGAACCGCCGCGGCTGCTGTCGCTGGGCGAGGCGGCCGAAGCGGCCGGCACGACCGTGCTTCCGCCGGCGGTGGAGGCTCTGGACGCCCTGGGCGGCGGGACGGCCGGGCCGATGGCTCCGGTCGGAGAAGGCCTGCCGGAGCTGGAGGCGCTGGCCGCCACCGGCCAGACGGGCAGCGAGCGGTTCGAGCCGCAGACCGCGTGGCCGGTCAACCGGCCGGAGCTGCACGGGCCGATGCCGATGGCGGAGCGGCCGACGATCGACCTCGCCCTGCTCGCCGGAAACGGGGCAGCGACGGAGCCGGAGCAGCCGGAAGCCGCCCCGGAGGAACCCGCCGGGAGCCCGGAGCACCCGCCTGCGGGCGAGGAGCCGGAGGCGGCGCCCGCGGTCGAGACGTCGTCGCCGGCGGCGCTGACCGCGCCCGAGCCGGAGCGGCGCCCGGTCGACGAGCCCGAGATCGCGGACGCCCCGGCTCCGCTGGAAGACGCTCGTCCCGAGACCGTCGCCCCGCCCGAGGCGGCGCCGGAGACACCGCCGGCGGAACCAGTGGCGGAGGTACCGGCGCTCGCGGAGGAGGCAGCCCCGCCGACGCCGGTTCCGCCGGAGGCGCCTGTCCGGCAGGAGCCGGCCGGCGAGGCCGTGGCGATGGTGACGCCGCCGCCGGTCATCGAGGCACCGCGGCAGGAGCCGCCGGCCGCCACCGTTGCCGAGGACCAGCCGGTGGTCGCGGTGGTCGTCGTCGGGCTCGGCCTGTCCAGCGGCGCGACCGAGGCGGCGATCCAGTCGCTGCCGGCGGCGGTGACGCTCTCCTTCTCGCCCTACAGCAACCGGCTGCAGGACTGGGTGGCGCTGGCGCGGGCGGCGGGGCACGAGGTGCTGATCGACCTGCCGATGGAGCCGGCCGACTTCCCCCACAGCGATCCCGGCCCGCAGGCGCTGATGACCGGGCTGCCGCCCGACGTGAACCTGCAGCGGCTGGACTGGGTGCTGTCGCGCGCCGACAACTATGTCGGGGTCGGCAGCTTCATGGGCTCGCGCTTCGCCGCCGACGCGGCCGCGATGCGTCCGGTGCTGCGCGAGATCGCGGCCCGCGGACTGATCTACCTCGACAACGGCCAGGCGGTCGGCAATGTCGTCCGCACCCTCGGCGCCGAGCTCGGCGTGCCGCTGCTGGTCAGCGACCTGCAGGTGGACAGCATGGCGGCGCGCCACGCCATCGACGCGGAGCTGAGCCGGGTGGAGGCGCTGGCGCTGGAGGACGGCGAGGCGCTGGCCATCGGCACCGCCTATCCGGTGACCATCGAACGGCTGGCGGTGTGGACCCGGGGGCTGGCCGCGCGCGGCATCAGGCTCGCCCCGGCATCGGCGCTGGTGGGCCGTTGAGCGGGATTCCCGAAGGCTACCGGCCCTGCGTCGGCATCGCCCTGTTCAATACCCGCGGGCTGGTCTGGATCGGCCAGCGGTCGGACATGCACGCCCCGGCGTGGCAGATGCCGCAGGGCGGACTCGACGACGGCGAAACGCCGGCCGATGCCGCCCGGCGCGAGCTGTTCGAGGAGATCGGCGTCAGCGGGGCCGAGCTGCTGGCGGAGGCGCCGGAGTGGTACTGCTACGACTTCCCGCCGGGCGTCGCCCGCGGGGCGCATCGCGGCCAGTGCCAGCGCTGGTTCGCCATGCTCCATTGCGGCGCCGACGACGCCATCGACCTCGCCGCCCACGGCACGCCCGAGTTCTCGGCCTGGCGCTGGGCGACGCTGGGGGAGGCCGTCGCCCTGGTGGTGCCGTTCAAGCGGCCGGTCTACGAGGCCGTGGCCGCCGCCTTCGCCGACCTGCCGGACGCGATCCGCGCCGGCCGGTTCAACCCGCGTTAACGGGGGCGTGCGAGGCTGATCCCCTCGCGGCCAGTGCGGCCGGATGCGGAGACCGGGATGGACCTGGCAATCAGCGATCTCGCCGGCGGCGTCGCCCTTCGGGCGGCCCATGCGTTCGCGCGCGGTCAGGCGCCGGCCGGGACAGGTCCGTCATCTGCCGGGGCCGGAGCGTCAGGCAGCGACAGCGTCAGCCTCTCGGCCGAGGCCCGCGCCGTCCTGGCCCGCGACCCGGCGGGCGGTCGCCGCGACGGCGATGCGGCAAAGGCAGACCCGGGCGCGCCCCGCGGGCCCGACGGCGCACCGCTGGACGCGGACGCGGCGCGCGAGGTCGAGCGGCTGGAGAAACGCGACCGCGAGGTGCATACCCACGAGCAGGCGCACCAGACCGCCGGCGGCGTCCATGCCGGCGCGCCCCGCTACAGCTACGAGAAGGGGCCGGACGGCCGGAGCTACGCCACCTCGGGCGAGGTGCCGATCGACACCGCGCCGGTGCCCGACGACCCGGCGGCGACGATCGCCAAGATGGAGCAGGTGAAGCGGGCCGCGCTGGCGCCGGCCGAACCTTCGGCGGCGGACCGGGCGATCGCCGCCCGCGCCGACCAGATGCGGCAGAAGGCGGAGCGGGAGCTCGCGGAGCAGCAGGCGGAGAACCGGCAGGAGGGTGGGCGGCGGACCGGAGGGACGGCGCCGCGCGGCAGCCTCGTCTCGCTGTCGGCCTGAGCCGCGTTCCATCACCCAATTCCTGCCCGGATCCGTGATAGGATGCCGGCCGATGGCGGGACGGAGCGGCGCGGAGACGGACGTGCGGGACAGGAAGGCCCTCGGCGGATGGCGGCTGGCGGCGCTGGCGATGGCGGCTGCGCTGACGGCTGCCTGCAGCCCCCGCGTCCAGGAAATCGGCCCGCCCATAGTCGAATCGCGCCTGCTGCCCGACGCGGTGGTGACGCCCGACGGCGCCGTGCTCCCGGTCCGCGTCTGGCAGCCGGAGGGCGGCCCGGAAGCGGCGACGGCGGTGATCCTGGCGCTCCACGGCTTCAACGACTACAGCCGGGCGTTCGAGCGGCCGGCGCCGGCGCTGACCGGGGCCGGCATCCTCGTCTACGCCTATGACCAGCGCGGCTTCGGCCGCACCCGCCAGCCCGGAATCTGGGCCGGGACCGACGTGCTCGTCGCCGATGCCGAGCGCATGATCGCGATGGTTCACGCCGCGCACCCGCACCTGCCGCTCTACGTGATGGGCGAGAGCATGGGCGGCGCGGTGGCGACCGCGGCGGTGGCGAAGGCGCCGGCCCCCGTGGCCGGGCTGATCCTGATCGCCCCCGCCTACTGGGGCTGGCGGACGCTGAGCATCGTCGAGGCGACCTCGCTGGGGCTGATGAGCCGGCTCGCCCCGTGGCTGCCGCTCTCCGGCCGCGGGCTCCGCATCACCCCGTCCGACAACCTGGAGGTGCTGCGCGAGATGGCGGCCGATCCGCTGGTGCTGAAGGAGGCGCGGGTGGACGGCATCTTCGGCCTGGTCAGCCTGATGGACGTCGGCTACGAGGCGCTGGACGACGTGACGGTGCCGGTGCTGATGCTCTACGGCGCGCGGGAGGACGTGCTGCCGGAGCGGGCGGTGGATGCCGCGGTGGCCCGGCTCGAGAACTGCCGCCATATCCCGGGCAGCGCCTGCGCGCCGCGGGTCGCCTTCTACGACAAGGGCTACCACCTGCTGCTGCGCGACCTCAACGCGCCGGTGGTGCTGGCCGACATCATCACCTGGATCGGCAATCCCGCCGCGCCGCTGCCGTCGGGCGCGGACCGCCGGCCGATGCCGGAGGAGTTCACCACCGCGCGCAGCGACGAGGCGCCGGCCGACGGCTGAGACCGGCTGCGGACGTCAGTTCAGCTCGGCCCGCAGCCGCTGCCGCAGCAGGTCGATCGGCAGGTGCTGGCCCTGATGCTCGAAGTGCCAGTACATCCAGCCGTTGCAGGAGGGCGCCCCCTGCACCAGCGCGCCGATCTGGTGGATCGATCCGCGCTGCCCGCGCCAGATGATCGCGCCGTCGGCGGCGACCAGCGCGCGGTGGGTGCGCCGGTCGTCCGTCAGTTCCTCGCCCGGCCTGAGCAGCCCGCGCTCGACCACCCAGCCGAACGGGATGCGCGGCTCCTGGCGCTTCGACGGCGTGGTCAGCAGCTCCAGGTTCGCCACCGGCGCGATCCCGCGCAGCCGCTCCTCGGCCAGCGTCACATAGTCCGGGTCCTGCTCGAAGCCGATGTAGTGGCGGCCAAGCTTGCGGGCGGCGGCCCCGGTGGTGCCGGTGCCGAAGAACGGGTCGACGATCACGTCCCCCGGCTTCGTCGAGGCGAGGATCACCCGGTGCAGCAGCGCCTCCGGCTTCTGGGTCGGATGCGCCTTGCCCCCGTTCGCCGTCTTCAGCCGCTCCGAGCCGGAGCAGATCGGCAGCGTCCAGTCCGAGCGCATCTGCAGCCCGTCGTTCAGCGCCTTCATCGCCTCGTAGTTGAAGGTATAGCGCGACTCCTTGTCCTTCGCGCACCACAGCAGTGTCTCGTGGGCGTTGGTGAAGCGCTTGCCGCGGAAGTTCGGCATCGGGTTGGTCTTGCGCCAGATGATGTCGTTCAGCAGCCAGAAGCCCAGGTCCTGCAGGACGGCGCCGACGCGGAAGATGTTGTGGTAGCTGCCGATCACCCACAGCGCGCCGTCCGGCTTCAGGATGCGGCGGGCGGCGGTGAGCCAGGCGACGGTGAAGCGGTCGTATTCGGCGAAGCTGTCGAACCGGTCCCAGGCGGCATCGACGCCGTCGACCTTCGTGTTGTTCGGCCGGTGCAGCGTGCCTTCCAGCTGCAGGTTGTAGGGGGGGTCGGCGAACACCAGGTCGACGCTCGCTTCCGGCAGGGCGTTCATGCCCGCAATGCAGTCGCCCCGGATGATCCGGTCGAGCGGCAGGGACGGAGTGGTGGATGAGCGACGCGGTCTCGGCATGGCCGCGACTGTGCGCAAAATGTGGATAACCGGTCAAGAGCCCGATTATCGTTTTGAATCAGAAGGCTCCAGCGAAATGTGCCTCTGGTGCATCAACAGCACGCCGCAACTGGCGCAAAGCTGCGGCGATGGTGAGGGGTCGGCCCGTGTCGCCGCAGGGCGTGCAGGTGCTCGGGCGTGCCGTAGCCGACGTTGCGTTCCCACCCGTAATGCGGATGTACCCGGGCGAGGTCGGTCAGCACCCGGTCGCGGTGCACCTTGGCGACGATGGAGGCGCAGGCGATCGAAAGGCTGATGCCGTCGCCGCCGACGATCGGTGTCGCCGGCAGGCCGTCGAAGTCGGGGCAGCGGTTGCCGTCGACCAGCGCGTGGTCCGGCTGCACCGGCAGCCCGGCCACGGCCCGGCGCATCGCGAGCAGGCTCGCCTGAAGGATGTTGATGCGGTCGATCTCGTCGACATCCGCGGTCCCGATCGACCACAGCGCCCAGTCGCAGCCGGGATCGGTGACGGCGGCGTGGATCTCCTCGCGCACCGGCCGCGTGAGCTGCTTCGAATCGTCGATCGCCCGGGCCAGGTCGCGCGGCATCCGCCCGGGGTCCAGCACCACGGCGGCCGCCACCACCGGCCCGGCCAGCGGACCGCGGCCCACCTCGTCGACCCCGCAGACCCGCAGGGCCGGCGCCCCGACGCTGAACTCGAACTCCAGATGCGGCACGGATGCCCCGAATCACCACGTCCGCCCATGCTGCGGCCGGGCCCGGCGCCGGTCAACCGCGGCCGGTCAGGCGGCGGCCTGGCTCTCCGCGGCGGCGGATTCGGGGATTGCCTCCACCGTTCCGGTCTCCGTCAGCACGCTCATCAGCTTGCGGCGCACGGCCGCGAGCTTCGATTCGTGCATGATCTTGGTGCCGACCAAGTCCTGCACGTAGAACACGTCCACCGCCCGCTCGCCGAAGGTGGAGATCTTGGCCGAGCAGATCACGATGTTGCGCTCGGCAAGCGCGCGGGTCAGCGCATAGAGCAGGCCCGGCCGGTCCATGCCGTTGACCTCGATCACCGTGCAGGTGGCGCTCGCCTTCTGGTCGATCAGCACCCGCGGCTCGACCTTGAACACCCGGTGCCGCTTGGGCTGGAAGGTGCGTTCGGTCATCACCTTCTTCACCCGCAGCCGGTTGCGGAAGCTCTGCTCCAGATAGCTCGCGAGCTTGGCCAGCCGGTCGGGGCGGTCGAAGGCGGCGGGCACGCCGCCGTGGCTGATCGTGTCCTGCACGCGGAAGGTGTCGAGCGCGCGGCCGTTGTTCAGCGTGTGGATGCGGGCATCCACGACGTCGGCGCCGGCGACGGTGAGCGCGGCCGCGATGCGCGAGAACAGGCCGGGCTGGTCGTGGGTGTAGATGATGACCTCGGTGACCGCCTTGTCCTTGTCCACCCGGGTCTGCACCGCGAGCGGCAGGTCCTCGATCTCGGCGGCGCGGACCATGCGGGCGTGGGCCGCCAGCGTCTCCACGTCGTAGGACAGCCAGTAGGCGTCGAAGCCGCGGGCGACGTGGGCGGCGAACTCCTCCTCCGGCCAGTCGGCGAGCAGCGTGCGCAGCTCGGCGAGCTTGTGCGCCACCCGCTCGCGCGCCGCCGCCACCTCCAGCCCGCCGACCAGCGCCTCGTTGGCGACGTGGTAGAGCTCGCGCAGCAGGCTCGCCTTCCAGCCGTTCCAGATCTGCGGCCCCACGGCGCGGATGTCGGCGACCGTCAGCACCAGCAGCAGGCGCAGCCGCTCCGGCGACTGCACCAGGTGGACGAAGTCCTCGATGGTCTTGGGGTCGCCGAGGTCGCGCTTGAAGGCGGTCTCGCTCATGACCAGGTGGTGCAGAACCAGCCAGGCGACCGTCTCGGTCTCCTCCGCGGTCATGCCCAGCCGCGGGCACAGCCGGCGCGCCACCCGCGCCCCCAGCTCCGAATGGTCGCCGCCGCGGCCCTTGGCGATGTCGTGCAGCAGCACCGACACGTAGAGCACCCGGCGCGAGACCACCTTCTGGATCAGGTCGCTGGCCAGCGGCAGCTCGTCCACCAGTTCGCCGCGCTCCATCCGCGCCAGCTGGCCGATGGCGTAGATGGTGTGCTCGTCCACCGTGTAGACGTGGTACATGTTGTACTGCATCTGCGCGACGATGCGGCCGAACTCGGGGATGAAGCGGCCGAACACGCCGGCCTCGTTCAGCCGGCGGAGGGTGAGTTCCGGGTCGTCGCCGGTCAGCATCTCCATGAACAGCCGGTTGGCCTCCGGATCCTCGCGCAGGGTCCGGTCCACCAGCCGCAGGTTGCGGGTCACGGTCTGCAGCGCGCGGGGGTGGATGTCCACCTGGTGGCGCTGGGCGACGTGGAACAGGCGCAGCAGGTTGCGCGGGTCGGCGAGGAAGGCGGCTTCGTCGGTGATGGCCAGCCGGCCGGAATCCATGGTGAAGCCGCCGGTCTCGCCCCGCCGCAGTCTGAGCCGCGGCATGCGGAACCGCGGCTTGGTCTGCTCCGCCTCCAGGGTCGCGCAGAAGATGCGGGTGAGGTCGCCGACCTCCTTGGCGGTGAGGAAGTAGCGCTTCATGAAGCGCTCGACCTCGGTCGAGCCGGCGTGGTCGGTGTAGCCCAGCCGGTGGGCGATCTCCGGCTGCACCTCGAAGGTCAGCCGCTCCTCCGGCCGGCCGACCAGGTAGTGGAGCTGGCAGCGCACCGTCCACAGGAAGCCCTGGGCCCGGGCGAAGGCCGCGACCTCGCCCCGGGTCAGCACCTTGCGTTCGACGAGCTGGTCCAGCGTCTCCACGCCATAGACGTACTTTGCGATCCACATGAGGGTGTGGAGGTCGCGCAGCCCGCCCTTGCCGTCCTTGATGTTGGGCTCCAGCACATAGCGGCTGTCGCCCATCCGGGCATGGCGCTGGTCGCGCTCGGCGAGCTTCATCTCGACGAACTCGCGGGCGGTGCCGTCGGCGAGGTCGGAGCGGAACCGCTTCTTCAGCTCGGCCGCCAGCTTCTGGTCGCCCCACACCCAGCGGGCGTCCAGGATGGCGGTGCGGATGGTGCCGTCGGTGCGCGACAGGCGGATGCATTCGTCTACCGAGCGCGTGGCGTGACCCAGCTTCAGCCCCAGGTCCCACAGCAGGTAGAGCATGGACTCGACGACCTGCTCCGTCCGCGGCGCCCGCTTGTAGGGGCGCAGGAACAGCAGGTCGATGTCGGAACAGGGGGCGAGCTCGCCGCGGCCGTAACCGCCGACCGCGATCACGCTCAGCCGCTCGGCGGCGGTGGGGTTCGGCAGCGGGTGCAGCACGTCGGCGCAGAAGTCGTGGACCAGACGGATCAGCTGGTCGATGAGGTGCGCCCTGGCGCGCACGGCCTTCTCGCCGTCCGGCGCCTGCAGGAAGTCGGCCTTGATCCGGGCCTCGCCATTGCGCAGCGCCTCCTTCAGCAACCCGAGCACGGCCGTCCGGCCCTTCGGCGAGGTCGCGATGTCGCGATATTCGCCGATCGCCTCGACCAGCGCCTTGCGGTCGATGATCGACCGCGGGTTCTCGACGTCTTTCAGCACCATGACGGCAGGATCTCGTGGCTGTGGCGGCGCGCGGGATGGGGCGGCATCGGCGGTCCTTCGCGGCGGGGATGGCAGCCGCGACTATGCCAGATAGGGCGCGCTCCGCGCGACCACAACGACGGGAACCGCCGGTGCATGCGGCCGGTTCGTCCGCGGGCCGTCCCGCGCGGTGCCGCTCCTGCCCCTCGGGAGGGAACCGCAACCGGTCGTCGCAGGCGGGCCCCGCGGCCTTGCAACGGCCGGGCCCACCCGGCAACATCGGGCGCAACGGCGATGAGGCCGGGTCCGTCGGCCCTGCACGAGGGACGGAAACGC
>CALKHQ010000215.1 GCA_937988735.1 uncultured Alphaproteobacteria bacterium | reverse complement strand
ACGGGGGCAGGGACCCGTCGGACACCATGGCCCGGGCCAACGCCGACAATCTGGTCATCTGCCTGATCGAGACCCGCCGCGGCGTCGAGAACGCCGACGCCATCGTCGGCACGCCGGGCGTCGATGTCGGCTGGGTCGGCCACTACGACCTCACCAACGACATGGACATCACCGCCCGGTTCGATCATCCGGAGTTCCTTGCCGCGGTCGAGCGCGTCGGGGCCGCCTGCGCCGCCGCGGGCAAGGCGGCCGGCATCCTCGACGCCAATCCGGCGCTGCTGGAGCGGTTCGCCCGGCTCGGCTTCCGCGCGCTCGGCTTCGCGACCGACGTGGCGGCGCTGAAGATCGCCTACGGCGACGGGCTGAAGATGCTGCGCGGCCTGCCCGGCCGCGGCAACTGAGGGGAAGGGAGAGGCGGCATGCGGCTGCGCGACAAGGCAACGCTGGTCACCGGCGGCGGCTCCGGCTTCGGCGCCGGCATCGCCCGGACCTTCGCCCGCGAGGGCGCGAAGGTGGCGGTGGTGGACATCAACGCGGAGAGTGCGCAGCGGGTGGCGGAGGAGATCGGCGCGGCCGCAGTGGCGATCCGCTGCGACGTTGCCGACGGCCGCTCGGTCGCCGCCGCGGTGGAGGAGGCGGTGGCCCGGTTCGGCCGGCTCGACGTCGTCGTCAACAACGCCGGTACCAGCCACCGCAACCGGCCGATGCTGGAGGTGGACGAGGCCGAGTTCGACCGCGTCTTTGCGGTGAACGTGAAGGGCATCTTCCACATGGCCCATGCGGTGGTGCCGCGGATGCGCGCCCAGGGCAGCGGCGTCATCATCAACATCGGCTCGACTGCCGGCATCCGCCCGCGCCCCGGCCTCACCTGGTACAACGCCAGCAAGGGCGCGGCGAACCTGCTCACGCGCTCGATGGCGGTGGAGCTTGCGCCCGACCGGATCCGGGTGTGCGGGATCGCCCCTGTGATGGGCGAGACGGCGCTGCTCGAGACCTTCATGGGCATGCCGGACACGCCGGAGAACCGCGCGAAGTTCGTCGCTACCATTCCTCTCGGCCGGATGAGCACGCCGCAGGACGTGGCCAACGCCGCGCTGTTCCTCGCCTCCGACGAGGCCGGGTTCCTCACCGGCGTGGTGCTGGAGGTGGACGGCGGCCGCTGCATCTGAGCCGCCGCCGGCCGCGCCCTACAGGCCGGCCAGCGATCGCGGCAGTTCGAAGGTCGGGTCCGCGCCCTCGGCGAGGAGGCGGCGGGCGAAGTCGAGGGCCGCGTCCAGGGCCGGCCGGTGCCGCGCCGCCAGCTCCGCCTGCTCGCGCGCCCGCTGTTCGCGGCCGTAGGCGATCGCCGGCGCCTTGGCGTGGCGGTGCCAGATGTCCGCCGCCAGGACGCGGGCGAGATCGTCGTCGGAGGCGCCGAGGCCCAGTGCGTCGGCGGCGGTCTTCAGCGGCGCGGCCGGGTCGGCCGCGAGCGCCGTGCCGTCGATGGCGGCAACCCGCTCCGGGCCGGCCACCGCACGCATCCGGGCGAGCGCGCGCAGCCGCCCGATCCAGACGAAGGCGGCGAGGCGGGCGTCGTCGAGACCGTCCGCCGCCGGCGCCGGTTCGCCCGCCGGCCACCACATGCCGAGCGCGGCCGGCGGCCGGCCTTCCGCCAGCGTCGCCCGCATCCGCGCCGCTCGCGCGGGGTCCTTCACCACCGCCAGCAGGAAGTCCTCCAGGCCGGAATGGAGGAACACCGCGCGCGCCTGCGGCATCTGCCGCAGCAGGTCGGCGCCGGTCACGCTGCAGTTCGAGCTCGCCTTGACCACCACCCGGTCGTCGGGATGGTCGCGGCGCGACAGCAGCGCCTGCACCAGCGGCGTCCGGGCCGGCTCGACTTCGCCCAGTGCGAGCTGCAGCAGCGTCACCGGCTCCTTCAGCACCAGCATCCGCGGCAGCAGCGCCAGCGCCGCGGCCAGCAGCGTCGAGCAGCAGTAGGCCGAATGGAACACCCAGCCCGGCGGCGGGGCAGGGGGCGCCGCCTCGGCGGCCGCGGCGACCTCCGCCGCGCCGGCGCGGAACACCTGGGGCAGCGCCGGCTGGATACGGCGGTCGAGGAAGGTCGAGCGCCGGTACGTCTCGTAGGTCATCGGCACGAAGTCGAGGGCGTCGCCGACGAAGCGCAGCGGATAGAGCCGCGCGTCGCCGAACAGCCGGTCGAGCGCCTGCGGCGGCAGCGGCCGCACCTGCGCGGTCACGGTCTTCCGGGCGCCCGGCGCCCCCGGCCCTCCTGCGTTGCCCTGCTGCACGGTGCCCCCGCCTGTTGCTGCCCCTGCTGATTACGGGCGGGCGCTGCAAATGGCAACGCGGTTGCCTGAGCCCGAAGGAAAAGCGGTCCGATTCGGAGCGTGAACAAATGGTGAGGTGAATATTACGTCATCTCCACATCACGCGAAGTGGATGACCACTAAATAACTTCGAGAGTCGAATAACGCATACTAGCGTTGGGCGCGCTGGCAGGACAGGCATGCTTCTGGTGTACGCCTGGACTGCCGACCGGCGGGAAGGGGAAGGATGGCCAGTCGGGCGTTGGAGCGAACCGGGTCGGCGGTATTCATGCTGGCGCTGGCTTTCCTGTTCTTCGTCGGCGGTGCGGTGGTCGTGCTCAGCGACGCGGGGCCGGCCGAGCTGCTGCGCGACGCATACCAGGCCGGCGAGGCGCTGATCGCCCGGCGCGACATGGACTCAGGGCAGGGGCGCGGCGACTTCTGGCGCGATGCCCGCAGCGACGCACGCGGCGTGACCGTCCATGACGAGGACCGGGCGTTCGCAGGCTACACCCTCTACACCTCGGGCGACGGGCCCTACGCCCGGCTGATCGACATGGAAGGGCGCACCCTCCACGAGTGGCGGCGGCCGTACAGCGAGGTCTGGCACGAGGGCGCCGCGGTCCGCGAGCCTCGGCCGGATTCCTTCGTCTACATGGACGAGGCGCGGGTGCTGGCCGACGGCAGCCTGCTCGCGATCTACATCGGCGCCGGCGCGACCCCCTGGGGCCACGGGCTGGTCAAGCTCGACCGCAATTCCGGGGTGGTGTGGAGCTACCTCGCCCACACCCACCACGACTTCGACCTCGATTCCCGGGGCCGGATCTATGTCCTCGCCAACGAGCTGGTCGACGAGCGTCCCGAGCTGTTCCGCCAGCTGCGGCGCCCGTGGCTGAACGACTTCCTGGTCGTGCTGTCGCCGGACGGCGAGGAGCTGCGCAGGATCGACCTGCTGAAGGCGGCGCTCGAATCCGACTACCGCGCGCTGATGTACGCCGTTCCGTACTTCGGGCTCGGCGACCCGCAGCACACCAACACGGTCGAGGTGATCACGGCCGACAAGGCCGCGACGCTGCCTTTCGCCGAGGCGGGCCAGGTCCTGCTCAGCTTCCGCGACATCGGCGTCGTCGCCATCCTCGACGTCGAGCGGGAGACGATCGTCTGGGCGACGCGCGGGCCGTGGATCGGCCAGCACGACCCCAGCCTCGTCGACGGCGGCAACATCCTGCTGTTCGACAACCTCGGCAACATGAAGCCCGACAACCGGTCGCGCGTGATCGAGTTCGACCCGCGGACGATGCAGATCCGGTGGGTCTATGCCGGCGACGCGGCCCGCCCGCTCGACAGCGACATCCGCGGCGCCGCGCAGCGGCTTCCCAACGGCAACACGCTGATCGAGGAGTCGACCCGCGGCCGGCTGGTCGAGGTCACCCGCAGCGGCGAGGTCGTCTGGGAGTGGATCAACCCGGTGCGCCGCGACGACGACCCGGGGCTGATCCCGGTCGTGCCCTCGGCGCGCCGGCTGCTGCCGTCGGAGCTCGACGACGAGTTCCGGTCCCTGCTTGCACCCAGCGAGGAGAGCACCTGATGCAACGCACCCTGTTCCGGGCCGCGCTGTGCGCCGCGCCCATCCTGATGTGGGCGGCCCCCGCCCTGGCCTATGTCGGCCCCGGCGCCGGCATCACCCTTCTCGGCGCGCTGTGGGGCGTGCTGATCGCCGTCGGTGCCGCGGTCGGCTTCATCGTGCTGTGGCCGCTGCGCCGGGTCCTGTTCCGCAGGCGCAGCGCGGAGGCGCGGCAGGCGGCCGCCGAGGCCGGCCACGACGAGGCCGTGTCGCCGGCCCGGCCCGGACGGCCCTGACCCGGCAGCGGGAGCCGCGGCGTGGGCCTGTTCGACCTGCCCGGGCCGGTGTTCGCCCTGATCGACCAGGCGATGGGGCTGGTGCTGCCGCCCCTCGGCCGCCTCGTCGTCTGGGGGCTGCTGGCGGGGGTGGGGAGCATGCTGCTCTACCGCCTGCTGTCGCCGCAGCGGAAGATCGCCGCTGCGAAGGCGGCCGCGGCGGAGGCGCGCCGGAGGCTGAACGCGCACGACGGCGACTTCGCCGGCGCCCGGCCGCTGCTCGCGGCCCAGCTCCGCACCGCCTTCCGCCACCTCGGCCTCGTGCTGGGGCCGAGCGTCCTGAGCTCGCTGCCGGCGCTGTGCCTGCTGGTGTGGCTGGACCACACCTACAGCTACGCCTTTCCCGGGCCGGGCGAGCGGCCGCCGGTCCAGGTCCAGCCGGAGGCCTCCTTCGAGGCCCAGCTCCGCAGTGACGGCGGCGTGACGCGGGTGCAGATCCGCGCCCGCGCCGACGGCGAACCGCTTGCCGACCTCCCGCTCGACGCGCCGGTGCCGCTGCTCGAGAAGTGGAGCTGGCTCAACCTGCTGTTCGGCAACCCGGCGGGCTACCTGCCGGACTCGGTGCCGGTGGAGCGGGTCAGCATCACCCTGCCGGAGCGGTCCTATCTCGCGGTCGGGCCGGAGTGGGCGCGCGGATGGCTCGCCCTGTTCCTGCCGGTGCTGATCGTCACCTCGATCGCGATGTACCGGATCGCCCGCATTGCCTGAGGCAGCCCCCGCCATGGACGCTACCGCAGCACATCCGGCGCCCGTCGAGGGCTTCGCGGTCACCGGCTGGATGCACCACCTCGGCGGCTTCATCGCCCGCCACCCGCGGCTGTGGATCGCACTCGGCAACCTCGAGACCCGAACGGTGCGCGAGGCGATCGCGGACGTGCGGGTGGACAAGCCGGTCTACATCGCCGGCCTCGCCCGCTCCGGCAGCACCATCCTGCTGGAGACGCTGGCGATGCACCCGGCGGTCGGCACCCATCGCTACCGCGACTATCCGCCGGTCTTCACCCCCTACTGGTGGAACCGTTGGCTCGACCGGCTGCCGCGGCGGCGGGAGGTGCCGACGGAGCGCAGCCACCAGGATGGCATTGCCGTCACCTCCGAAAGCCCGGAGGCGTTCGAGGAAGTGCTGTGGATGGGGTTCTTCCCCACCCTGCACGACCCGATGCGCGGCGCCGTTCTCGACGCCGCGACCCCGTTGCCGGAGGGGTTCGCCGCCTTCTACCGCGACCACATCCGCAAGCTGCTCGCGGTGCGCGGGCGCGAGCGCTATGTCGCCAAGGGCAACTACAACGTTACCCGCCTCGCGCTGCTCGCCCGGATGATGCCGGACGCGCGCTTCCTGATCCCGGTGCGCAACCCGGTGTGGCACGTCGCTTCCCTGATGAAGCAGCAGGCGCTGTTCGTCCGCGGCCAGACCGGCAATCCGCGGGCGCTGAAGCACCTGCAGCGGGTGGGGCACTTCGAGTTCGGCCTCGACCGCCGCCCCATCAACACCGGCGACGCCGGCGCGGTCGCCGCGGTGATGGCGCTGTGGCGGCAGGGGGACGAGGTGCGCGGCTGGGCGCGCTACTGGGCGCTGGTGCACCGCCACCTCGCCGACCTGCTGGAGCGCGACCCGGAGGTCGCGTCCCGCGCGAATATCGTGCGCTACGAATCCCTCTGCGGCGCGCCGGCGCGGGTGATCGGCGAGGTGCTGCGCCACTGCGCGCTCCCGCCCGACGACGGCCTGATCGCCCACGCAGCCCACCACATCCGCTTCCCCGGCTACTACCGGCCGCGCTTCTCGCCGGACGAGCTCGCGGTGATCCGCGAGGAGACCGAGGCGGTGGCGCAGCGGTTCGGCTATCCCCCCTTCGACATCGACCAGTGGGTGCAGCAGCGGAGCGCGTCCGCCCGCTGATTCCCGCCGCTGTCCGCCGCGCCTTGGCGGGGCGCCCGCATCCGTGCATCCATGGCGTCTCCACAGGGCAACGGGGGAAGCGATGACGGTGCCTGCAGGGCTGGAGCGGCTGTCGGCGGCGGCGGTGGGTCGGGCGATCGCGGACGGGGCCGACCCGGTTGCGGTGACGGAGCTGTTCCTGGAGCGGATCGCGGCGACGACACAGCCGGTGTTCCTGACGGTGGCGGCGGGGCGGGGGCGGG
>CALKHQ010000214.1 GCA_937988735.1 uncultured Alphaproteobacteria bacterium | reverse complement strand
AGCCTCGGAACGCCGATGTTCCGCCTCGCCGGGCGCGAGCGGGTGATGCACGGCATGGCCGCGATCTTCTCCAACACCGGCTACATGGGGATCCCGCTGCTGACCACGCGCTTCGGCGAGCCGGGCGTGCTGCCGGCGGTGGTGGGCACGCTGTGCACCGGCGCGGTGGTGATGCCGCTGACCATGGCGGCGCTGCAGCTCGTCGGCCCGGCCGAGAGGGCGCGGGGCCGCGGCCTGGGGCGCAGCCTCGGCGTCGTCGCACGCAATCCGCTGGTGGTGGCGACCGCGCTCGGCGTCATCTGGGCGCTCGTCGCCGGGCCGCGCTCGCTGCCTTCGCCCGCCGTCCGCTTCCTCGAGCTGCTCTCCGTCACCGCCGGCCCCTGCGCGCTGTTCGCCATGGGCCTGTTCCTGGTCGGCCGCTCCGTCACCCGCGGGCTCGCCGAGAGCCTGTGGCTGAGCCTGGTCAAGCTGGCGGTGCAGCCGGCGCTGACCTGGGTCATCGCCGCGGTTCTGCTGGACCTGGATCCGTTCCTCACGGCCTGCGCCGTCATCCTCGCCGGCCTTCCCACCGGCACGCTGGTGTTCGTGGTGGCGCAGCAGTCGGGCGTCTATGTCCAGCGGGCGACGGCGGTGATCATGATTTCGACTGCACTCGCCGTTGCCACCCTGAGTACAATATTGGTGCTGTTTGAAGGCGTTCGGTGACGCGATCGACACGCGACCTCAAGCGATGACACCCCGCCGTGGCGGCAGCAGGAAAACAATGGCGATTTCCGCGCAACCGGAATACGTGCGTTAACCTTAACGCACCGGGGTGCGACATCATCCCAAGACCTTTGAGATTCATTTTTTGTTGCTTCTAGACAGCAATTTCCCATAAGGTGGCGCTGGCCAAGAATGGCAGCGCCACGCGGCGCAGCATCGGGGGACGATGCGCCGCGCGGGTGAAGCCGGGGCGATGGGTCGCCGCGGCGTACAGGATGGCAGGTGTGTGAGCGATAGGCTTGGGGGGCGTGGTCGTCGCGGCATTGGCGACGACCAGGGGCTTGGGCCGCGCGTCCGGCGTCGCCCCATGTGGTTCAGCTTCGGGTTGATCATCTTCGCCACCGCAGTCGCCTGCGGGTGGTGGTATCGGGATTCCTGGGCCGCACTGCTGGAAACGGAACGCGCCCGGCTCGAATCCGCCGCGGCGGAGATTGCCGCCCTGGTGAGCGAGCGGCTGTCGGAGATGCGGCTGCGGCTCGCCTATGCCGACTCCTCGGCCGCCGCCGGCAGCGAGGTCACCGTAACCCGCGTGCCGCTCGACGGCAGCGATGGCCGCGTGCCGCTCGGCCCGCTGATGGCAGCCGCAGGCTCCGGTTCCGATCCGGGCCGCCCCGGACTCACCCCCGCCTACCAGCTCGACGGCCAGTGGTACGCCGCTCTCGTCGCGGCGCCCGACCCGCGCGGCACTCTCGCCGCCATCCTGCCGCTCGCCGGGCTCCGGCTGCAGATCGACGCGCTGGCCCGCGAGTCCGGGGTCGACGCGCTGCTGATCGCGCCGACCAACCGCATCTGGTGGACCTCGCCACTGGACGAGGACAGCCTCGACCGTCCGGCAGGCGTGGAGCGCGGCGGCGAGGACTTTCTCGCCGCATGGCGTCGCGGCCACCTCACCGCCTTTTCCACCGTGCCGGAGTTCGGCCTCGCGGTGGAGGTCCGCCGCAGCGACGTGACGCCACGGGACCTGGACTACCAGGCCGGGGCGCTGATCATGCTGACGGGCGTGGCCGGGCTGATCGGCTGCGGCGTCGCCTGGCGCGTCTCCGGCCCGCGGTCCGAGGAGGCCGCACCGCGGCCGAAGGCGCCCGGCATGCCGGCACGGGCCGAGGCCGCCGCGCCACCGGCGCGCCACGAGCCGGCACCGGCCGTCCCCGACGTGCCGTTCCTCGTCTACGCCGCGCGGCCCGACGGGTCGGGCGGCCACGAGGTGGTGCTGCACGCGGTCGGCGAGCCCACCGCCTTCGGCCTCGCGCCCGACGTGCGCCGCCTGCCGGCGAAGACGCTGCTCGCCCGCGTTGCCGACGAGCAGCGCCGGCAGCTCGAGGACTATCTGAGCGGCAAGGGCCACGTCGAAGCCGCCCCGATGTGGCTGGACTGGGAGGTCGACCAGGCCAATGCGCTGGTCCTGCAGCACTTCCCGTTCCGCCGGCCAGCGGTCAACGGGCAGCCGCCGGTGCCGGCCGGGCTGCTCGTCAGCGCCGGGCCGCAGTACGAGGAATGGTCGCGGCTGGAGCAGCAGGCGCGCGAGGCGAGCGCCGCCAACATCCGCAAGAGCCGCTTCCTCGCCCGGCTGAGCCACGAGTTCCGGACCCCCCTCAACGCCATCATCGGCTTTGCCGAGCTGATGGAGAACGAGACCCTGGGGCCGGTGGGAACCCCGCGCTACAAGGACTATCTGGCCGACATCGGCGCCAGCGGCCGGCACCTGCACGAGCTGATCAACGACATCATCGACATCTCGCGGGTCGAGACCGGCGAGCTCGACCTGTCGGAATCCATCCTGCCCGTCCGCAGCGAGCTCGAGGCCTGCTACCGGTTCGTCCGCGAGCGGCTGGAAGCGGCGAAGCTGGAGTTCGTGTTCGATGTGCCGGACGGGCTGCCCAAGCTGCGGGCGGACCCGCTGCGCTTCCGCCAGATCATGCTCAACCTGCTGTCGAACGCGATCAAGTTCACCAGGCCCGGCGGCGAGGTCGGCATCTCCGTCCGCGTCCACAGCGACAACTCGCTGCGGATCTCGGTCGCCGACACCGGCATCGGCATGGACGAGGCCGGCATCCGCCGCGCCATGGAGCCGTTCGGCCGGGTGTCGGACGACGAGTACGGCCCGACCGAGGGCACGGGCCTGGGCCTGCCGATCGCCCGCGGGCTGATGGCGCTGCACGGCGGACGGCTGGAGGTGGAAAGCGCGCCGGGCGCGGGCACGACCGTCAACCTGATCTTCCCGCCGTCGCGCCTGATTCCCGCCGACTGAGCCGCGAGCCGTCACACAAGACCTTGCCACGCGCCTTCGCAGCCGCATATATTGCGGTGCACAATGGCTGATCGTGCCAGCCAAGCAGCAGGAGGGCCGCCAGATGGCGCCAGAAGGTACGGCCGCGCGCCGGGAGCCGTCGATCGAGGAACTGCACGGCTACTACATCGAGGACCTCGCCGTCGGCATGACGGCGGTGTTCGGCAAGACGGTCACCGAGGCCGACCTGGTGATGTTCGCCGGCGTTTCCGGCGACACCAACCCGCTGCACCTGGACGAGGAATTCGCCAGCCGCACCCGCTTCGGCGGACGCATCGTCCACGGCATGCTGACCGCGAGCCTGATCTCCACGCTGATCGGCACCAAGCTGCCCGGGCCGGGCTGCATCTACATCAGCCAGGACCTGCGCTTCCGCGCGCCCGTGCGTGTCGGCGACACGGTGGAGACCCGCGCCACGGTGACGGAGATCGAGCCGGCCCGGCGCCGCGTCGTGCTGCGCACCGAATGCACGGTCAAGGGCCAGATCGTGCTGGAGGGCGAGGCGCGGATCCTGGTGCCGACGCGCGCCGAGCGCTGAGCCCGCCGGCACCGCATCGCACGAATTGCAAGGCAGGCCGTGACTGACTAGGGTCCGGCCGCATGCGTCTTCATCGCGATCTCCATTCCCTGCCGGCGGACGCCCGTGGCTGCGTCGTCGCGCTCGGCAATTTCGACGGCGTTCACCGCGGCCACCAGGCCGTGATCGGGGCTGCGCGCGCCATCGCCCGGCGCGACGGCGTGCCGCTCGCCGTCCTCACCTTCGAGCCGCACCCGCGCACGCTGTTCAACCCCGGCGATCCGCCCTTCCGCCTGACGCCCCTGCGGCCGAAGCTGCGGCTGCTGGGGGGGCTGGGCGTCGATGTCGCCCTGGTGGTGCGCTTCACGCGCAGGCTGTCGCTGATGCCGGCGGAGAGCTTTGCCCGCGACGTGCTGATCGGCCAGCTCGCCGCGCACCACATCGTGGTCGGCCACGACTACGTCTTCGGCCACCAGCGCCGGGGCACGCCGGAGCTTCTCGGCGGGGTGGCGCGGGAAGGCGGCTTCGCCTTCACCTGCGTCGACCCGGTGACCCGGGACGGCGCGCCCGAGGTGCTGTCCTCGACGCTGGTGCGCCGCCACCTCCGCAGCGGAGACCCGGCGGCGGCCGCGGAGATCCTCGGCCGGCCGTGGGAGATCGAGGGCCGCGTGCGCGGCGGCCGCCGGCTGGGGCGCACCATCGGCGTGCCGACGGCGAACATCGCGCTCGGCGCGTACCTCCGCCCCGCCTTCGGCGTGTACGCCTGCCGGGCGGCGATCGAGGAACCGGGCGCGGCGCCGCGGTGGATCGACGCGGTCGCCAACATCGGCAACCGGCCGACAGTGGACGGCACCACCGAGCTGCTGGAAGTGCATCTGTTCGACTTCGCGGGCGACCTCTACGGCCGGCGCCTGCGGGTGGCGCTCACCGCCTTCCTGCGCCCGGAGGAGAAGTTCGACGGGCTTGCGGCGATGCAGGCCCAGATCGCCCGCGACCTGGACAACGCGCGCCGGGTGCTGGCGACGGCGCCGGTTGCGGGCTGAGGCGTACATTCGCGGTTGCCAGCGGCGGGTCGCGCCAATAGGATCGCGCGCCGACCAGTTGGGGGTCTCGTCCGTGGGAAATCCGGTCAACCAGGCGCACCGGCGAATTACCGTCCCGGCCCGCTGAACCGGGCCGGGCTGGACCATTCCGATCTCCCCGCTCGCGCGCCGCGAGCAGCCGCACCCGACCAGTCGCCGGGCGGCGCCACGGCAGCGGCCAAGCGATTGCACGAAAGCGATGAGCACCGCCAAAGACCGCAGTTCCGCGCCCGACTACCGCGACACCGTCTTCCTGCCGACGACCGACTTCCCGATGCGGGCCGAGCTTCCGAAGCGCGAACCGCTGCTGCTGGAGCGCTGGGAGAAGCAGGGGCTGTGGGCGCGCATCCGCGCCGCCTCGAAGGGCCGGGAGAAGTTCATCCTTCACGACGGCCCGCCCTACGCCAACGGCAACATCCACATCGGCACGGCGCTGAACAAGATCCTGAAGGACGTGGTCAGCCGCTCGCAGCAGATGCTGGGCAAGGACTCCAACTACGTGCCGGGCTGGGACTGCCACGGCCTTCCGATCGAATGGAAGGTCGAGGAGCGGTTCCGGGCGGAGGGGCGCGACAAGGACGCGATCCCGATCAACGAGTTCCGCCGCGAGTGCCGCGAGTTCGCCAACCACTGGCTCGACGTGCAGCGCCAGGAGTTCAAGCGGCTGGGGGTCGCCGGCGACTGGGACAACCGCTATGCCACCATGGACTTCGCCTCCGAGGCGCAGATCGCCCGCGAGCTGATGAAGTTCGCCGCGTCCGGCCAGCTCTACCGCGGCTCCAAGCCGGTGATGTGGTCGGTGGTGGAGAAGACCGCGCTCGCCGAGGCCGAGGTCGAGTACCACGACTACCGCTCCGACACGATCTGGGTGAAGTTCCCGGTCGTCGCGGGCGAGCCGGCGAATGCGGCGGTGGTCATCTGGACCACCACGCCGTGGACCATCCCCGGCAACCGCGCGATCAGCTATTCGTCGCGCATCGCCTATGGCCTCTACGAGGTGACGGAGGCGCCCGCGGACAACTGGGTGAAGGCGGGCGAGCGGCTGATCGTGGCGGATTCGCTCGCCGGCGAGGTGTTCGCGGCGGCGCGCGTTCCGGCCGGCGGCTGGCGCCGGCTGGAGACCGTCGATCCGGCCGGCCTGACCTGCGCCCACCCGCTGCGCGGCCGCGGCTACGACTTCGCCGTGCCGCTGCTCGACGGCGAGCATGTGACGGAGGATGCCGGCACCGGCTTCGTCCACACCGCGCCCGGGCACGGCACCGACGACTTCGAGATCTGGACCGCGAACGAGGCGGCGCTGAAGGCGCGCGGCATCGACACCCGCATCCCCTTCACCGTCGACGGCGACGGCCGGTTCACCGCCGAGGCGCCGGGCTTCGAGGGCCGGCGGGTGCTGACCGAGGACGGCGAGAAGGGCGACGCCAACCAGGCGGTGATGGACGCGCTGCTCGCCGCCGGCATGCTCGCCGCGCGCGGCAGGCTGGACCACCAGTATCCGCACAGCTGGCGGTCGAAGAAGCCGGTGATCTTCCGCAACACGCCGCAGTGGTTCATCTCCATGGGCGACGACCGCGGCGCCGACGGACTGCGGGCGCGGGCGCTGAAGGCGATCGACGAGACCGCCTTCTACCCGCCGCGGGGCCAGAACCGGCTGCGCGGCATGATCGAGCACCGGCCGGACTGGGTGATTTCCCGCCAGCGCGCCTGGGGTGTCCCGATCACCGTGTTCGTCAACAAGGCGACCGGCGCCCTGCTGCAGGACCCGGATGTCAACGAGCGGATTGCGGCCGCCTTCGAGGTCGAAGGCGCCGACGCCTGGTTCGCGGAGGGCGCGAAGGCCCGCTTCCTCGGCCCCGGCTACGACCCGGAGGAGTGGGAGAAGGTCGACGACATCCTCGACGTCTGGTTCGAGAGCGGCTGCACCCACGCCTTCGTGCTGGAACAGCGGCCGGACCTCGCCTGGCCGGCCTCGCTCTACCTCGAAGGCTCCGACCAGCACCGCGGCTGGTTCCATTCCTCGCTGCTGGAAAGCTGCGGCACCCGCGGGCGGGCGCCCTATGACGCGGTGCTGACCCACGGCTTCGTCATGGCCGAGGACGGCCGCAAGATGTCGAAGTCGCTGGGCAACCAGGTGTTCCCGCAGCAGGTGATCGGCGAGTACGGCGCCGACATCCTGCGGCTGTGGGTGGTCGGCTCCGACTACTCCGACGACCTGCGCATCGGGCCGGAAATCATCAAGCGGCACGTCGATCTCTACCGCCGCATCCGCAACACCTTCCGCTACCTGCTCGGCAATCTCGCCGGGTTCACCGCGGCGGAGCGGGTGGCGCCGGAGACGATGCCGGAGCTGGAACGCTGGGTGCTGCACCGGCTGAGCCAGCTGGACCGGATGATGCGGCAGACGACGACCGCCTTCGACTTCCACAGCCAGTTCACCGAGCTGCACAACTTCTGCACCTCGGACCTGTCGGCCTTCTACTTCGACATCCGCAAGGACGCGCTCTACTGCGAGCGGCCGGACAGCCACGTGCGGCGGTCGGCGCGGACGGTGCTGGACATCCTGTTCCAGGCGCTGACGACCTGGCTCGCGCCGGTGCTGGTGTTCACTGCCGAGGAGGCCTGGCTCGCCCGCCACGGCGACGACGTCGGCAGCGTCCACGAGCAGCTCTTCGCGCAGATCCCGGAAGCGTGGGCCGACCCGGCGCTGGACGCGAAGTGGGCCCAGGTGCGGGCGCTGCGTCGCGTCATCACCGGCGCGCTGGAGATCGCGCGCAACGAGAAGCGCATCGGCTCGTCGCTGCAGGCCCACCCGGTGGTCTACGCGCCCACCGCCTATCACGAGGCGCTGGCCGGCCTCGACCTCGCCGAGATCGGCATCACCTCCGCTGCCGACCTGGTCGCTGCCCCGCCGCCCGAGGACGCCTTCCGCCTGCCCGACGTCGCCGATGTCGGCGTCGTGGTGAAGCTCGCGGAAGGCGCCAGGTGCGCCCGCTGCTACCGCGTCCTGCCCGAGGTGGGCAGCGATCCCGAGGCGCCGGAGACCTGCAACCGCTGCGCCGACGCGGTGCACGCCCGGCGCAGCGCGGCCGCATGACGGCGACCGCACGTCCGGCTCCGCGCAGGACTGGCCTGCTGCTGCGCGCCGGCCTGCTGACGCTCGTGGTCGTGGCGGCGGACCAGGCGACGAAATACTGGGCGGTGAGCGTGCTGTTCGGGCGCGACTTCAGCGACCCGGACCTGTTCGCCGCCCTGCCGCCGCGCGCGATCGAGGTTACCGGCTTCCTGAACTGGGTTCTGGTCGGGAACACCGGCGTGTCCTTCGGCCTGTTCGCCGGCGCCGGGCTGTGGGTGTTCATCCCCGTCGCCCTTATTATCGCCGCATTTCTGGTCGGATGGTTGCTGCGCAGCGGCATGCGCTGGCTGATCTGGCCCGTCGGCCTGATCGTCGGCGGGGCCATCGGCAACGTGGTCGACCGGCTGCGCTTCGGTGCGGTCGTCGACTTCGTCGACGTGCACGCCGCCGGCTATCATTGGCCTGCATTCAACGTGGCCGACTCCGCCGTGTTCATCGGCGTTGCCATCGTCGTGCTCGAAGCGGTAGTGGGTTCGAAGAAGGAAGCGGGAGCCGAGGGGGGATGAGACGGGGTTACTACGGGATTGCATCGGCAGGGCTGCTGGCCAGCCTGATGCTGGCCACGGGCTGCTCCGGGCTCTCCGAGGCGATCGGGTTGTCACGGCGCACGCCGCCGGACGAGTTCCAGGTGGTGACCAACGCGCCGCTGTCTCTGCCGCCGGACTTCGGCCTGCGGCCGCCGGCGCCGGGCGAACCCGGACCGGCCGAGGTGATCGCCCAGGCCCAGGCCCGCGCGGCAGTCACCGGCGGCGCCGCGCCGGTGCCGACAGGAACCACCCCGGGCGAGAACGCGCTGCTTGCCAACGCCGGCGCCGTCGGCGTCGATCCCTCGATCCGGCGCACGGTCGATGCCGAGAGCAACCTGGAGGACGAGAGCGCCAGCACCTGGCTCGCCGACCTGCTGCTGTTCTGGCGCGACACGCCGCCACCGGGCCAGATCGTGGACGCGGCGGCAGAGGCACGGCGCATCCGCGAGAACCAGGCCGCCGGCCGGCCGATCACCGCGGGCGAGACCCCCGTCATCCGGCGCACGGGCCAGCCGATCCGCTTGTTCTGACGCCCGCCGCAGCGCGGCCGAGGGCTCCCGAGGAGGTCACATGACGCCAGCGAAGCC
>CALKHQ010000213.1 GCA_937988735.1 uncultured Alphaproteobacteria bacterium | reverse complement strand
GGCGCAGCGGCGCCACGCCTGACGCAGGCCCGCTACTCCATCAGCGCCGCCAGCCAGGCCGCGCGGTCGGCCTCGCCGCGCTCGCGCAGTTCGGCGACGTGGGCGGCGAAGGCGTCGGCAAAGGGAAGGATGTCGCTGCGGCCGGAGGCAGCCAGCTCCTCGCGCAGTATTGCGAGCTGCGCCTCCAGCGTCTCCGCCGGGATGTTCTCGGCCGCAATGATCGCGTTGTCCACGTAGGCGCCCAACGCCTCCTCGAGCGCCTGCCGCTCGGAGGCGAGCGAATCGGCGGCCGCCGAGACCTGCTGCGGATCGACCCCGGCCGCGGCAAAGGCCTGGTAGATCTCGTCCTTCAGCGCGACCACCGTCGCCGCCGCATTGACCTCCACGCCGAACCCGGCGCCGAGCCGCAACAGCGCACGCGCCAGCCGGTCGCTTGCCCCGGCGCGGATGTCGGTCTGCGCCCTGAGCTCGGCGATCACCCGCTCGGTCGCCAGCGCCAGCGCCGCATCCTCCCGCTCCGCGATCAGCCGTTCCAGCGCCGCCAGCGGATCCTCGCCCGGCGACGGCACCGGCTCCAGGATCTCCTCCGCCTGTGCCCGCCACGCGGCGTCGATCTCGGCAAGGCGCTCGCGCGAGGTCAGCACCGGCGCCGAGATGGCGAGGCGGAAGCCGATGGTGCGCACCCGGTTCGGCGCGCCGTTGCGGAAATGCGCGATCTCCTGGCGGTAGGAGGTGCGGATGTCCTGGGCGGAGGTGAGGTAGTTGCCGCCGCGGACGACGAAGCCGCCGGCCTGCCCGTGCCAACGCCCGCCGCGGTTCAGGTGGAACGGGTCGAGCACGATCTCGTCCACGTTGCCGAGGATGTCGTGCAGCCCCAGCGGGTTGGGCTGCAGCAGACCGGTGAACTGCAGCCGGTTGTTGGCCGACCGGCTGCCCTGGAACCAGACGTATTCCGGCATCCCGTCCGGCATCGGAAAGGTACGGCCGCGGAACTCCTCCATCCGGATGGCGACGCCGCCGCGGGCGGCGAAGTCCCATTCCGCCTCGGTCGGCAGCCGGATGAAGCCGGAGACGCCGTCGACCTGCGGCAGCGCCTCCGGCGCGTTGGCCAGCAGCCAGGCGGTATAGGCGTCGGCGAAGGCGACGGCGTCGGCCCAGGTCACCGCAGTCGCCGGCAGCCGCATCGCCGGCGTCAGCTCCGGGCATTCCTCCAGCGCCGCATATTGCGCGGCCGTCACCTCGTACTTGCCGATCCAGTAGTGGCGCCCGCTGCCGTCGGGGTCGGTGAAGCCGCCGGCGATGTCGGCAAACACCGGCCCTTCGGCATAGCCGCGGCTCTCGTCCGAGGCCCCCAGCAGCACCCGCCGGTCGTCGAGCGGCCCGTCCACCGGCGTGTCCACCCGGCGGAACACCATCGCCCCGCCGCAGGGCATCGGCAGCACCAGATCGCCTTCCGCCGGCTGCGGGTTGTAGTAGACCTCCGGCCAGGGCTCCGGCTCGGGCGCATCCTGGGCGAGGGCGGGCGCGGAGACGGCAAGCAGCGGCGCAAGCGCCGCCGCCCTCATCCCCCTCGCGGACGCCCGCCGCAGCACCGGTGGGCGCTCACACATCCCTGAGCCCGTCCGCCGGCGCGATCTTCATCACGCGGGCCGCCGCCAGCGCCGCGGCAAGGATCGCGAGCACCAGCGTCGCCGCCACCGCCACCAGCACATGCCACCACACCAGCCGGCAGACCTCCTCCGCCACCTGCTCCGCGAACAGCGCATTGATCACCTCGGCCACCGCCACCGCCGCCAGCGCCGAGACGACGCCGCCGATCAGCGCGATCATCGCCCCGTGGCTGATCGGGAACAGCGCCAGCGCCCGCCGCGGCGCGCCGAGCAGGTGGATCACGCTCAGCGCCCGCTGCTTGCGCTGCACGTTCGCCCACAGGCTCGCCGCCATCCAGACCAGAAAGCCGGTGCCGCCCAGCCCGACGATGATCAGGAACAGGATGGTCAGGCTGCGGTCCAGCCGCTGCACCGCCTCGATGTCGGCCGCGCGCGTCCGCACGTCGGCGCCGGCGGCGACCAGCTCCGCCTCCAGCGGCGCGACGTCGTCGAGGGTCGCCGCATAGAGCCGGAAGCTCGCGTAGAGCCGCGGATCGGGCGGCAGCGGATCCTCCGCGTAGCCCCAGTCCGGCACCGCTCGCCCGTCGCGGAAATCCTCCGCCGCCAGCAGATAGTCGAGCGGGACGAAGGCGGCCTCCCGGGCGAAGCTCTCCGGCGGCAATACCGCGGTCACGGTCAGCGTCTGCCGCGCCACCTGCCGGCCGCCGTCGCGCGTCCGGGTGACGATGGACTCGACCGCATCGCCTGCCACGGCGCCGAGCCGGCTCGCCGCGCGGTCGCTCAGCACCACCTCACCCGCCCCCGGCGGCGCCGCCCCGGCCCGCTCCAGGATCGGGTCGCCGGCTGCGGTCGGCACCAGCTCCGCCGTCACCACCGCCGCGCCGCCGGCGCCGGTGAAGGCGAGGTCGGCAGTGGCAGCGATCTGGCGGGTGCGCGGGATGACGAACCCGACCCGTCCGTCCGCGGCCATCGCCGCGAACCAGGCGTCGTCGTAGCGCCCGGCACCGACGGCGGTCAGCTCCAGGTTGCGCGGATCGCCGGTCAGCCGCTGGGTCAGTGCGTCGATGAAACCGTACTTCAGCCCGAACAGCACGATCAGCGGCGTCAGCACTGCCGCCAGGGCCGCGACGAAGCACGCGGACATCCGCCCCTCGAAGCGGAAGTCCGCCAGCCCCAGCCGCACCGCCTGCAGGGCGAGGCTGCGCGTGCCAGCCACGGAATCCCCCCTTCTCCAGCGGTGGGAGAAGGAACCGGAAGTGGCCTGGTTCATCCCGGTCCCATCCGGAAGCGCGACAGGGTCTCTTCGCCCTCGGTCACCACATCGTGCTGGACGATCGCGAGGCCGAAGGCCTCGGCGAGGGCGCGGTCGTGGGTGGCGATCACGGCGGCGACGCCCGCCTGCGCGATCAGTTCGGCAAACAGGGCGAAGATCTTCTCGGCATTGGCCTGGTCCACCGAGGCGGTCGGTTCGTCGGCGATCACCAGCGCCGGCCGGTGGACGAGGGCACGGGCGATCGCCGCGCGCTGCCGCTCGCCGACGGAAAGCGCCCCGGGCCGCAGCCCGAGCCGGTCGCTGAGCCCCAGCCGCTCCGCCAGCGCCTCCACCGCGCCGTCATCGGGAAGCCCGTTCAGCCGCAGCGGCAGCGCGATGTTCTCCCGCACCGACAGGAACGGCAGCAGCCCGCCGGTCTGCAGCACGTAGCCGATCCGTCCGCGCCGCAGAGCCGCCAGCCGGTCGCTGTCGCCCCGCCGCCACAGCCCGCCGACATCCACGCTCTCGCCGGTGCCGTCGTCGAACAGGAACACGTCAGCCGCATCCGGCGCCAGGGCCAGCGCCAGCATGTCGAGCAGCGTGGACTTGCCGCTGCCGCTGGGCCCGACCAGCGCCAGATGCGCTCCCGGCCGCAGCACGATGGCGCCGCCCTCGACCACGAACCGGCGCCCCGGCCCGGTCGTCCACGCCTTGCGCAGCCGCCGGGCCGCCAGCAGCACCTCTCCCGCTTCCGCAGGCTGCTGCGCCAGCGGCTTCATGGGGCCCCCTTTCCTCCCGCGCCGTGGCACGGCCTGACCGGACCACCCACGGGCCGGATGCGAGGCCACGATGCCAGAGAAGTGTCCGCCCGCCTCGCCACCCCCTTCTCCCCTTCCGGGAGAAGGGTGGGGTGCAGTGCGCCACGGCAGCAACCCGTCACGGCAGGGCGTCGAGGGGGATCGGATAGACCGCGTCGCCCGGCACCCGGCCGCCGTCGAGGGCGATCCAGCGGTCGACATTGTTGTGATAGGCCTCGTAGAGCCGGATCTTGGCCTCGATCTCGTCGATGAAGGCCTGCTGTTCGCCGACGCTCCAGCTCAGCCACAGGTCCTGGTCGATGCCCATGATCTTCGACTGGTAGGGCAGCCCTTCCAGATACTCGCCGATCAGCCCGAGGTCGGCGAGGTTGCGCGCCTCGCCGCTGCCGACGGTGGTCGGGTCGCGGCTCAGCGCCAGCGCCGCGCTCTGCAGCTCGTCGAAGAAGGACTCCGGCGCCATCTGCCCGACGCGCGCCGCGTCCACGATCGCCTTCAGCACCTCCTGCAGGTCGCTGAGCTGCGACTTGGTCAGAAGCACGCGTACGTCCAGCGCCGCCACCGTCGGGTCGCCGATGTCGCGGTCGGCGGCCCAGGCCTCGATCACGCTCGGCGCCGCCGCCCCTTCCTCGCGGCCGAGGTAGGCCAGCATCATCGCGTTGCCGACCACCAGCGCATCGGCGTCGATCCGCGCCAGCGGGTCCTCGCTGTTGGTCACCGGCGGCGGCTCCGCGTTGGCGCCAAAGCGCGTCTCCGCGTCGGCCACCTGGTTCGCCAGCGCCTCGCCCAGCGCCTCCACCACCCGGCCGAACTGGCCGACGTCGCCGGCAGCGACCGGGTAGTAGAGCGGCCGGTCGAGGCCGGGGAAGGTGGAAAGCACGGTGTACTGCGCGGCCGCGTCCTCGTGGTTGCTGCGGCCGGCCTCGGTCAGCAGGTGCAGCGTGTAGACGGCAATACCCCTCTCCGCCGCGAGCTGGCGGACCTGCTCCGCGTCCATGCGGGTGCCGCTCAGCGGATCGCTGCCGCGCAGCGAGCCGGCGTCCGTGATCAGCACCAGATAGCGGCCGCCGAACCGGTCCCAGTCCATGTCCTCGATCGCCCGGACGACGCCGGAGAAGCTGTCCTCGACGAAGCTGTGGCTGGAGACCCGCGCCTGCGAGACCGAGGACACCCGGTCGAAGAACCGCACCGGATCGGCGCCTTCCTCGAGATGGACGTAGGTCCGGGTCAGGTACTCCAGCCCGGGCGACACGTCGACGTTGTTGCGGAAGGCAACGAGGCCGAAGGCGACGCGGCCGAGCAGCCCCTGCTCCTCCAGCCGCTCGTAGATCGTGCGCATCGCCTCGCGCGTCCGGTCGATGTAGGGGTTCATCGAGATCGAGGTGTCGATCACGAACACCACGCCGGCGCGGAACTCGCTCAGCAGCTCCTCCCGCGCGGGATCGGACGTGCGCTGCCCCGGCTCCTTGGGCAGGGTCACCGAGGCGATCTGCAGCAGGCGGGTGGTGAAGCCGCTGTCGAGGTAGATCTCCTCGGAATCGAGGATCGGCAGCAGGTAGAACTGGCGGCGCAGGTCGACATAGACGTCGGGCTCGATCGAGACCACCTCCGGCGGCGGGCTGCCGGCCTCCACCGCCGCGCGCAGCGCATCGGCAGCGGCTTCCGGGTCGTCGGCGTTGAGCGTGTCCGTCAGCGCGTCGCGGTCGGCGAACAGCAGCACGCGGTCGCGGTTCGCCGGGTTGGCGAAGGCGACCGTCATGTTGGAATCCCAGCGCACCGTGAGGTCCTTGCGGATCCAGCCGTCGATGGTGCCGTCGCGGCCGACGCCGACCTCCAGCCACGCCGCACCGTCCGCCTCCCGCTCGCCATAGACGTAGAACACCGAGAACGGGGGCACGGGATCGCGCACCACCGACTGGCCCTCGCCCGGCGCGGCGCGCAGCACCGCCTCCGGCCGGGTCAGCACCCGCTGGTAGAGCGTGGTCTTGCCCTCGATCAGCAGCGGCGTCCGCGCCTCCTGGGCAGCGACGGGGACGGCAGGGAACAGCGCAAGCAGAAGTATCGCCAGCGCTCCGACGACCCCCTTCTCCCGCACGGAAAGAAGGGCCTTCACCGAAACTGCGCTCACTGCAGCTCCTCCAGCAATTGGCTCGCGGCCTCGCCCAGGCCCGCTTCCTCGGCACGGCGCAGCACGGCGCGCGCCTCCTCGTCCTGGTTCTGGGCCATCAGCATCCGGGCGAGGCGCAGCAGCGCCTCCGTGTCGCCCGCGCCGACCGCCGCCTCGTACCAGCGGCGGGCCACCACCGGATTCGGCCGCGGCAGCGGGCTCGTCTCCGGCGAGTAGGTCTGCGGATCGTACATGCCGGCAACCGCCACCGCCG
>CALKHQ010000212.1 GCA_937988735.1 uncultured Alphaproteobacteria bacterium | reverse complement strand
AGATGCTGAAAGGCACCCGTGCAATCGGTTGATCCCACGCGAATTTCTCGTATTGTAACCGGCAGGGTCGCAATGCGAGGAGTGTTCAGATGCGTCAATGGATCTCCGTTGCCCGGGTCGCCGTCCTCGGCGGGGCCGTTCTCGGCGTCGCCGGATGCGGATCCAGCCCGCTCGACAGGGGCACCACCGGCGCAGGCATCGGCGCGGGTGCGGGCCTGGTAGGGGCGGCGCTTCTGGACGCCAGCCTGCTGACCGGCGCTGCCGCCGGCGCCGTGGCCGGCGGCGCGATCGGCGTGCTCACCACCTCCGACCAGCTCTATCTGGGCGAGCCCGTGTGGGACCAGATCAACTGAGCGCGCCCCACGACCTCTCCCTTACGGTGTTTTCACGCCACGGACGGCCGGGCCGCCGGCATAACGGTCGGCAGCACAGCATGAGGAGGAGGCGATGACAGCCAGCGTGGCGGTGAAGACCGGAGCGGTCGCAGCCATCCTGCTGCTCGCAGCAGGATGCGGCAGCTCGACCGGCGACCGCGCCCTTGGCGGCGGACTGATCGGCGCCACGGCCGGCGCGGCGGGCACTGCGCTGTTCGGCGGCCACATCCTTGCCGGCACCGCGATCGGTGCCGGCGTCGGCGCATTAACCGGCGCCGTCACCGACAAGGACACCATCAACCTCGGCGAGCCGCCCTGGTAGGGGCGGCCCGCTGCGACCCACTGGTCCGCCGCCGGTCTTTGCCGCTATGACGGCGGGATGACCGCCGACCGCGAGTCCCCCACCCAGCCCCCTGTCGACGGCGCCGTGCCCGAGGGCGCGACGCCGATGATGCAGCAGTACCTGGCGCTGAAGGCGCGCTATCCCGGGTACCTGCTGTTCTACCGGATGGGCGATTTCTTCGAGATGTTCTTCGAGGACGCGGTCGAGGCCGCGGCCGCGCTGGACATCGCGCTCACCAAGCGGGGCAAGCACCTCGGCGAGGACATCCCGATGTGCGGCGTGCCGGTGCACCAGGCCGAGGCCTACCTGCACCGGCTGACCGAGAAGGGGTTCCGCGTCGCCGTCTGCGACCAGCTCGAGGATCCCGCCGCCGCGCGCCAGCGCGGGTCGAAGGCCGTCGTCCGCCGTGACGTGGTGCGCCTCGTCACCGCCGGCACGCTGACCGAGGATGCGCTGCTCGACGGCCGGTCACACAACTATCTCGCCGCGCTGGCCGACGGCGCCGGCGGCCTCGCCCTTGCCTGGGCGGACATCTCCACCGGCGCGGTGGCGGTGGAGCCGACGACGATGGCGGACCTGCCGGCGCTGCTGGCGCGGGTGGAGCCCAGCGAGCTGCTGCTGCCGGAGCGGCTGCTGCAGCAGCCGGAACTGTTCGAGGAGCTGGCGCAGCGCAGGCGGGCGCTGACCCCGCTGCCCAACGCCCGCTTCTCCAGCACCGGCGGCGCCAAGCTGCTGCAGCAGGCCTACGGCGTCGCGACCATGGACGGGTTCGCCGCCTTCGGCCGGGCCGAGATCGCGGCGCTGGGGGCGCTGGTCGACTATCTGCTGCTGACCCAGAAGGGGGCGCTGCCGGCGCTGCGGCCGCCCGAACGCTCAAGCCCCGCCGACACTGTCCAGATCGACGCGGCGACGCGCACCAACCTCGAGCTGCTGCGCACGCTCTCCGGCGAGCGTCGGGGCGCCCTGCTCGACGCGGTGGACCGCTGCGCCACCCCCGCCGGCGCGCGCCTGCTCGCGGCCCGCCTCTCCGCTCCCTCGACCGACGTCGAGGAGATCGACCGCCGCCTCGATGCGGTCAGCCACTTCGTCGCTCACGAGACGCTGCGCGCCGAGGTGCGCGCGGCGCTGAAGGCAGCGCCGGACCTCGAGCGGGCGCTGGCGCGGCTCAGCCTCGGCCGCGGCGGCCCCCGGGACCTTGCCGCGGTCCGCGACGCGCTCGCCGCCGCGGCGGCGCTGGCGCGGGCGCTGGAGCGCGACGCGGCCCTCGGCCTGCCTGCCGCCCTGGCCGCGGCGCGGGTGCGGCTCGAAGGCTACGACGTGCTGATCGACCGCCTCGCCCGGGCGCTGAAGCCGGAGCTGCCGCTCGCCGCCCGCGACGGCGACTTCATCGCCGAAGGCTACGCGCCGGAGCTCGACGAGCTGCGCACGCTGCGCGACCAGAGCCGCAGGCTGATCCTGGAGCTGGAGGCGCAGTGCCGCGCCGAGACCGGCGTCGCCTCGCTGAAGATCAGGCACAACAACCTGCTCGGCTATTTCATCGAGGTCACCGCCGCCCACGGTGAGACGCTGCGCAATCACGAGACCGCCGACGGCACCCGCGGCTACATCCACCGCCAGACCATGGCCAATGCAGTGCGCTTTACCACGCCGGCACTGGCCGAGCTGGAGCGGCGGATCGCCGAGGCCGCGGACAGGGCGCTGGCGCTGGAGCAGCAGCTCTTTGCCGATCTCGCCGGCGAGGTGACCGCCCGCGCCGCCGACCTCTCCGCCACCGCGGCGGCCATGGCCGTGATCGACGTCGCCGCCGGGCTGGCGGAGGTCGCCGTCGCCGAGCGCTGGTGTCGTCCCGTCGTCGATGGCAGCGACGCCTTCGCCATCGTCGGCGGCCGGCATCCGGTGGTGGAGCAGGCGCTGGCCCGCGCCGGCGAGGCGCGCTTCGTGCCCAACGACTGCCGGCTGGAGGGGGGCGGCCGGCTGTGGCTGGTGACCGGACCGAACATGGCCGGCAAGTCCACGTTCCTCCGGCAGAACGCGCTGATCGCGATCCTGGCCCAGGCCGGCAGCTACGTGCCGGCGGAAAGCGCCCGGCTCGGCGTGGTGGACCGGGTGTTCAGCCGCGTCGGCGCCGCCGACGACCTCGCCCGCGGGCGGTCCACCTTCATGGTCGAGATGGTGGAAACGGCGGCGATCCTGAACCAGGCGACGGCGCGCAGCCTCGTCATCCTCGACGAGATCGGCCGCGGCACCGCCACCTTCGACGGGCTGTCCATCGCCTGGGCCTGCCTCGAGGACCTGCACGACCGCGTCGGCTGCCGCGGGCTGTTCGCCACCCATTTCCACGAGCTGACCAGGCTCGCCGAACGCCTTGACGGGCTGAGCTGCCACACGATGCGGGTGCGGGAATGGAAGGGCGAGGTGGTGTTCCTGCACGAGGTGGGGCCCGGCGCCGCCGACCGCTCCTACGGCGTCCACGTCGCGCGCCTCGCCGGCCTGCCGCGGAAGGTGGTGGCGCGGGCGGAGCAGATCCTGCGCCTGCTGGAGGAGCACCAGGCGAAGGGCGGGGGCGCCGGCTCGATCCTGCCGGACCTGCCGCTGTTCCAGGCCGCGCTCGCCGTGCCTCCGCCGCCGCCGGAGCCGGAGGCCGACCCGAAGGCGGAGGCGCTGCTGGCCGCGGTGCGCGCGCTCGACCCCGATTCGATGACGCCGCGGGAAGCGCTGGAGGCGCTCTATGCGCTGAAGGCGAAGGCAGCAGACGAAGGCTGACGGGCGTGGCCGGCCCGCCGTCACGCAACCGTCATCGGGGCCGGCTAGTCCTGGTCGGTGGCGCTCCGGCCCGCGCCGGGCTGACGGGGGAAGGGCACCGATGCCGCGCACGCCGGTCCCGCTGAGGCCGGTTCTGGTCGCCGTCGCCGCGCTGGCAGCGGCGCCGCTGCTGCTTGCGCTGGTGCTGGCCCTGGCGGGGGAGCTGGGCTGGTGGGGCTTCGCCGCGCTCGCCGTCGCGACGCCGCTCGCGCTCGTGCCGCCCGTGCTCCGCCACCAGCGCGGCCTTGCCCGCATCGCCGACTATGCCGCCGGCCGCACCGACGCCCTGCCCGGACCGCAGCCGGCCGGGACCCTCGCCGGGGTCGCCGGCGCCGTGGTCAGGCTCGCCCGCCGGGCGGCGGCGCAGCAGCGGCGCGCCGACCAGGCGGCGCGCGCCAACGCCGCGATCATCGAGAACCTGCCGGACCCGCTGCTGCTGCTGGGCCGCGACGGCGCCGTCATCGGCGCCAACCGCGCCGCGCGCGAGGCGTTCGGCAGCCGCGTCGCCGGCCATGCGCTGGCGGAGGCGGAGCGGGTGCCGGCGCTGCTGGACGCGGTCGGCGCGGTGCTCGCCGGCGAGGCCAAGCGGGAGGCGGAGTTCGAGCAGCCGGTGCCGGTCGCCCGCAGTTTCAACGCCATCGTCGAGCGGCTGCCGGAAGGGGACGCGGCGGCTGCGTCCGACGACTCGCGCCCGGCGGCGATGGTGCTGATCCATGACCTGACGGCGGTGAAGCGGACGGAGCAGCTGCGGGCGGATTTCGTCGCCAACGTGAGTCACGAACTGCGCACGCCGCTCAGCGCGCTGATCGGCTTCATCGAGACCCTCGCCGGCCCCGCGCGCAATGACGCCGCCGCCCGCGAGCGGTTCCTCGGGCTGATGGAAGAGCAGGGGCGGCGGATGAACCGCCTGATCGACGACCTGCTGTCGCTGTCGCGGATCGAGATGGACGAGCACACCCGGCCGTCGGACGCGGTGGACCTCGCCGCGCGGGTGCGGACGGTGCTGCAGGCGCTGGGCCGGCGGGCGGAAAGCCGCCGGATCGTGCTGACGCTGGCGCAGGAGGATCCCGCCCCGGTCGTGATCGGCGACGCGGACCAGATCGACGAGGTGATCGAGAACCTGGTCGAGAACGCGATCCGCTACAGCCGCGACGACAGCACCGTCACCGTGCGGCTGTGGCGGACGGCCGCACGGCCGGGCGCCGACGACGGCGACGGCGCGGCCGACAGCGGAAGCATCGCGATGGCGGTGATCGACCAGGGCGAGGGCATTGCCCGCGAGCACATCCCCCGCATCACCGAGCGCTTCTACCGCGTGGACAAGGCCCGCTCGCGCGCCATGGGCGGCACGGGCCTCGGGCTCGCCATCGTCAAGCACATCGTCAGCCGCCACCGGGCCACGCTGCACATCGAAAGCCGGCTCGGCGAAGGCAGCACCTTCACCGTCCACTGGCCCGCCGCCCGCACCGACGGTCCGCGATGACGCACCCGGAGGCGGGTGACGCCGGGGCGCACCCGCTGTCATCAAAGTGTCACCCAAACGAAATAAGACTGCCGCCACGCGTTCACTATCGTCCGCGGCACCGGGAACCGGCCCGGGCCTGGCGGTGCGCAGGACCCGGGGGCACGGACGGCAGGCCGGGACGGCCGCCCGCCGCCGCTCCCGTTGCGCGCCGCCGTCAACACGGAGGTAGCCATGAAACACGCTCTTGTCGCGACGACCGCGGCGCTTGCGCTGGCCGCTTCGGCCGGCACCGTCTCGGCGCAGAGCCGCGACCAGATCCGCATCGTCGGCTCGTCGACGGTGTTTCCGTTCTCGACCGTGATCGCCGAGAACTTCGCGGCCTACACCGGCAATCCGGCGCCGGTGGTGGAAAGCACCGGCACCGGCGGCGGCATGCAGATCTTCTGCGAGGGTGTCGGCATCGACAAGGTGGACGCGACCGGCGCCTCCCGTCCGATGCAGGAGAGCGAGTACCGGCGCTGCGTGGAGAACGGGGTCACCGACATCACCGAGCTGCTGCTCGGCTATGACGGCATCGCGGTGGCGGTGGCCCAGGGCGGCCAGACCTTCGACATCTCGCTGGCGCAGCTGTTCCAGGCGCTGGCGGCCGAGGTCGAGGTGGACGGCGCGATCGTCCCCAACCCCTACGCCCGGTGGAGCGACATCGACCCGGCGCTGCCCGGCATCGAGATCACCGTGTTCGGGCCGCCGCCGACCTCCGGCACGCGCGACGCCTGGATCGAGCTGGTGATGCTCGATGGCTGCGCCACATTCCCGGCGATCGCGGCGCTGAAGGAGAGCGACGAGGCGCGGTTCGAGGAGGTCTGCCAGCGGATGCGCGAGGACGGCCACTTCATCGAGGCCGGCGAGAACGACAACCTGATCGTGCAGCGGCTGGTGTCCGACCCCGCCACCTACGGCATCTTCGGCTACTCGTTCTATCACGAGAACCGCGACCGGCTGAGCGTGCTCTCGATCGAGGGCGTCGCCCCCGACATCGCGACCATCGCCGACTTCTCCTATCCGGTCGCCCGGCCGCTGTTCCTCTACTTCAAGAACGCCCACCGCACCGTCATCCCGGGGCTGCAGGAGTTCATCGAGGAGGCCTCCAGCGAGGAGGCCATCGGCGATGACGGCTACCTCGTGGACATAGGCCTGGTGCCGCCGCCGCGGGAGGATCGGGAGACGGCCCGCGCGGCCGCCCTCGGCGGAGCGCAGTTCGCCCGCCACTGAGCCAACGCCCCGGGCGCGGCCCCGTCTCCCGGAGGGGAGGGGGGCCGGCTCCGGGAGGTCAACGTCCCATGTCGCCGTCCCTGACCTTCATCGTCATCGGCCTGCTCGCCATCGGAGGCTATCTGATGGGGCGGCGCCGCGCCGTCGCGGTGGCGGGCGGGCGCCCTGCCGCCCTCAACTCGCTGCCCGGCTATCACGGCTACTACGTCGCCATCTGGGCCGGCGTGCCGGCGGCGCTGCTGTTCCTCGCCTGGCTGGTGCTGCGCGATCCGGTGATCAGCAGCCTGGTCATGGACAGCCTGCCGGAAACGCTGACCGCAGGGAAGTCGCAGGCGGAGCTCGACCTGCTGCTCGCGACCATCCGCAACACGGCGGCCGGCGTCGGCTTCGCCTCCGACGACCCCGCCATCGTCACGGCGGCGGGCCATCTGAACGCGCTGCAGGACAACTCCCGCTGGATGGCCAGCGCGATCGTGCTGGTGGTGGCGCTCGCCGGCATCGCCTTCGCCTATGCCCGCCTCGGCCCTGCCTTCCTCGCCCGCGGGCGGGTGGAGAGCGCGATCCGGGTGGCGATGCTGGTGTGCTCGGTGATCGCGATCGTCACCACCCTCGGCATCCTGCTTTCGATGCTCTTCGAGAGCCTGCGCTTCTTCCAGCGCTACGACCCGCTCGACTTCATCTTCGGCCTGACCTGGAGCCCCCAGACCGCCATCCGCGAGGACCAGGTCGGCTCTTCGGGCGCATTCGGCGCGGTGCCCGTTTTCGCCGGCACGCTGCTGATCTCGGCGATCGCGATGCTGATCGCGGTACCGATCGGGCTGATGAGCGCGATCTATCTTTCGGAATACGCCTCGCGACGGGTGCGGGCGGTGGTGAAGCCGGTCCTGGAGATCCTCGCCGGCATTCCGACCGTGGTCTACGGCTTCTTCGCCGTCCTCACCGTCGCGCCCGCCTTCCGCGACCTCGGCGCGCTGGTCGGCCTGCCGGTGGCCGCCAACAGCGCGATCGCGGCCGGTGTGGTCATGGGGGTGATGATCATTCCCTTCGTCTCGTCGCTCAGCGACGACGTGATGAGCGCGGTGCCGCGGGCACTGCGCGACGGCGCTGCCGGCCTCGGCGCCACCCGCTCCGAGACCATCCGCCAGGTGGTGCTCCCCGCGGCCCTTCCCGGCATCGTCGGCGCGATCCTGCTCGCGGTCAGCCGGGCGATCGGCGAGACGATGATCGTGGTAATGGCGGCGGGCCTCGCTGCCAACCTCACCGCCAACCCCTTCGAGGCGGTGACCACGGTGACGGTGCAGATCGTCGCCAACCTGACCGGCGACACCGCCTTCGACAGCACCAAGACGCTCTCCGCCTTCGCCCTCGGCCTGGTGCTGTTCATCGTCACCCTGTTCCTCAACGTGTTCGCGCTGGCGATCGTGAAGCGCTACCGGGAAAAATATGACTGACAGCGTCGCCAACCCGCCGGCGCCGCGGTTCGCCAGCGTCCACACCTCGCCGGAAGCGCGGGCGCGGCTGCGCCGCCGCTATGCGGCCGAGCGGCGGTTCCGCATCTACGGCATCGTCGCCATCGCCCTCGCGCTCGGCGTGCTCGGGGTGCTGTTCTTCACCCTGGTCAGCCAGGGCTATTCCGCCTTCGTCCAGACCGAGATCGCGCTTGACGTCCACCTGGACCCGGAGACGATCGATCCCGAAGGCACCCGCGACCCGGCGCGGCTGCAGCGGGTGCGCTACAACCGGCTGGTGGAGGCAGCGCTGAGGGAGGCGGCCGGCGGCGTCGCGGAAGGTCAGGAGCGGGCGCTGGCGGCGCTGGTCTCCACCGGGGCGCAGTTCATCGTCCGCGACTACGTGCTCGCCAACCCCGACCGGATCGGGGAGACTGTGCGGATCCGGGTGCCGGCGTCGAGCAACGCCGACCAGGCCTACAAGGGCTTCATCTCCCGCGACGTGCCGGAGAACCAGCGCCGGATCAGCGACGCCCAGTTCGCGATGCTGGACCGGCTGGAGGAAGCCGGCAGGCTGGCCACGGGCTTCAACACCATCCTGTTCACCAATGCCGACAGCCGCCAGCCGGAGCTGGCCGGCCTGTGGGGGGCGGTCAAGGGCTCGTTCTATACCCTGCTGGTCTGCCTGGTGCTTTCCTTCCCGATCGGCATCGGGGCGGCGATCTACCTCGAAGAGTTCGCCCGCAAGGGCCGGCTCACCGACCTGATCGAGGTGAACATCAACAACCTCGCCGCGGTGCCGTCGATCATCTTCGGCCTGCTCGGGCTCGCCGTGTTCATCCAGCTGTTCGGGCTGCCGCGCTCGGCACCGCTGGTCGGCGGCATCGTGCTCGCGCTGATGACGCTGCCGACCATCATCATCGCCACCCGCGCCAGCCTGAAGTCGGTGCCGCCGTCGATCCGCGAGGCGGCGGTGGGCCTCGGCGCGTCGAAGCTGCAGGCAATATTCCACCACATCCTGCCGCTGGCCTTCCCCGGGGTGCTCACCGGCACCATCATCGGCATGGCCCAGGCGCTGGGCGAGACGGCGCCGCTGCTGATGATCGGGATGAACGCCTTCATCACCGAGGCGCCGGACGGGCTGGTGGACGGCGCGACCGCGCTGCCGGCGCAGATCTACATCTGGGCCGACAGCCCGGAGCGCGGGTTCGTCGAGCGCACCTCGGCCGGGATCCTGGTGCTGCTCGTGTTCCTGATCTGCATGAACGGGCTTGCCATCTACCTGCGCAAGCGCTTCGAGAAGAGGTGGTGACCCGCAATGGATGACGGTGCCATGGCCACGACCGCGAGCCTTGCCGGTGCGGCGCCGGCTGCCCCGGCGCCCCGCGCCGAAGCCGGCCGGATCAAGATGATGGCCCGCGACGTCCGGGTCTTCTACGGGCAGACCGAGGCACTGCATGGCATCGACATCGACGTCCTTGCCAACGAGGTCCTGGCCCTGATCGGGCCGTCCGGCTGCGGCAAGTCCACCTTCCTGCGCTGCCTCAACCGGATGAACGACACCATCGAGGGCGCGCGCGTCACCGGCACCATCACCCTGGACGGCGAGGACATCCACGACCCGAAGCTGGACGTGGTCCAGCTCCGCGCCCGGGTGGGGATGGTGTTCCAGAAGCCGAACCCGTTCCCCAAGTCGATCTTCGACAACGTCGCCTACGGTCCGCGGCTGCACGGGCTCGCCGCCGACCGCACCGAGCTTGCGGCCATCGTCCAGACATCGCTGGAGCGGGCCGGGCTTTGGGACGAGGTGAAGGACCGGATGAACCAGCCCGGCACCGGCCTTTCCGGCGGCCAGCAGCAGCGGCTGTGCATCGCCCGCGCGCTGGCGGTGAACCCGGAGGTGGTGCTCATGGACGAGCCGTGCTCGGCGCTCGACCCTATCGCGACCGCGCGCATCGAGGAGCTGATCGACGAGCTCCGCGAGAGCTATACCATCGTCATCGTCACCCACTCGATGCAGCAGGCGGCGCGGGTGTCGCAGAAGACCGCCTTCTTCCACATGGGCAACCTGATCGAGTACGGCGACACCGAGCAGATCTTCACCAGCCCGCGGGAGACCCGCACCCACGACTACATCACGGGGCGCTTCGGCTGACCCGCAACAGCTTCGACGAGAGGACGATGATCATGGCGGCCGGCGAAAAGACGACCACCCACACGGTCAAGGCCTTCGACGAGGAGCTGAAGGCGCTGAACCACATGGTGGCCCGCATGGGCGGGCGGGCGGAAAGCCAGCTCAACAACGCGATCGCGGCGCTGGTGCAGCGCAATGCGGAACTCGCCGCGCGGGTGGTCGAGGGCGACCACGAGATCGACGCGGCGGAGCAGCAGATCGCCGAGCATGCGGTCCGCATCCTGGCGCTGCGCCAGCCGATGGCGACCGACCTGCGCGACATCATCGGCGCGCTCAAGATTTCCACCGACCTCGAGCGGATCGGCGACTACGCCGCCAACGTTGCCAAGCGCGCGATCGCGCTGTCGCAGATGCCGGCGATCCGCCAGTCCGGCGCGATCCAGCGCATGGGCCGCCTCACCCAGCAGCTGATGAAGGACGTGCTCGACGCCTTCATCGAGCGCGACGTCGCCATCGCCCGCCAGGTGTGGTCCAGCGACGCCGAGGTGGACGAGATGTACAACAGCCTGTTCCGCGAGCTGCTGACCTACATGATGGAGGATCCCCGCAACATCTCCGCCTGCACCCACATGCTGTTCATCGCCAAGAACATCGAGCGGATCGGGGACCACACCACCAACGTCGCCGAGACCATCCACTTCATGGTCACCGGCTCCTACCTCATCGATGCCCGCCCCAAGTCGGATGCTGCGAGCTTCGCTGTCATCTCCGGCGACGGGAACGACGACGCCGGCGGCCCGCGCACGGACTGAGCCGGGAACACGTCCGATGCAGCCGCTGATCCTGATCGCGGAGGACGAGCCCGCGATCGTCGAGCTGGTCCGCTACAACCTGGAGCACGAGGGCTTCCGCGCCGCGGTGGCGCTGGACGGCGAGGAGGCGCTGATCGCCGTTGCCGAGCAGAAGCCGGACCTGGTGCTGCTCGACTGGATGCTGCCCCATGTCTCGGGGCTGGAGATCTGCCGCCAGCTTCGCCGCGCCGCCGCCACCCGCGAGCTGCCCATCATCATGCTCACCGCCCGCGGCGAGGAGCAGGATCGCGTCCGCGGGCTGGAGAGCGGGGCCGACGACTATGTGGTGAAGCCGTTCAGCCCCGGCGAGCTGATGGCCCGCATCCGGGCGCTGCTGCGGCGCTCGTCCCCGGCCGGCCGGGCCGAGACGCTGGCCTACGAGGACCTGGTCATGGATCTCGTTGCCCACCGGGTCGCCCGCGGCGGTCACCCGATCCACCTCGGCCCCACCGAATACCGGCTGCTGCGCCACTTCCTCAGCCATCCTGGCCGGGTGTTCTCGCGGGAGCAGCTGCTGGATGCGGTGTGGGGGCGCGACGTCTACGTCGAGCCGCGCACGGTGGATGTCCACATCCGCCGCCTGCGCCGCGCCATCAACGCCCGCGGCGAGCCCGACCTCATCCGCACCGTGCGTGCCGCCGGCTATGCGCTGGATTCCGCGCGCCATGCCGCCTGAGCGCCGGCGCCGGCGCCGGCGTCAGCCGACCCGGACCTCGCGCCAGAGGAAGTCGATGAAGGCGCGGACCCGGGCCGGCACCCGGTCGGGCGGCCCGACGAACACCGCGTGGAAGGCCTCGGTGTCGCCCGGATTCAGCGCCTCCAGCACCGGGACCAGCCGGCCGGCCGCGATATCGTTCCGGACCTGAAACAGGGCAAGGCGGGCAAGGCCTGCTCCGGCAAGGGCCAGCGCGCGCAGGGCCTCGCCGTCGCTGGCCGCGAGTTCGTCCGACGGCGGCACGATCACCATCCGCCCGTTGTCCCGGAGCGGCCAGCCGCGCTGGGCCCGCGGGTAGCCGGCCTCGATGCGGCGGTGCCGCTCCAGGTCGTCCGCCGTCCGCGGCACGCCGGCGCGGGCGAGGTAGTCCGGCGCGCCGACGATGACCTTCCGCGTTTCGCCCAGCTTGCGCGCCACCAGCGCGGAGCTGGGCATCGGGCCGGCGCGCACCGCGACGTCGGCGCGTTCGGCCACCAGGTCCACCACGGTGTCGGTGAGGGTGAGGTCGAGCGAGACCGCGGGGTAGCGCGCGAGGAACCCTGGCACCAGCGGCAGCAGGTAATGCCGGCCGAACGGCACGTTGACATTGACCCTCAGCCGGCCTGCAGGCCGTTGCGCTTTCGCAACGATCTGCTCCACCTCCCGGAGATCGTCGAGGATCGCCCGGCTGCGCTCGTAGAACAGCCGCCCTTCCTCGGTGAGGTCCAGCCGGCGCGTGGAGCGCAGGAACAGCCGTGCCCCGAGCCGGGCCTCGAGCCGTGCGACCTGCTTGCTCACCGCCGAGGGCGTCATCCGGCAGGCGCGGGCGGCGGCGGAGAAGCTGCCGCTTTCCGTCGCGCGGACGAAGACCTCCATCTCGGCCAGGCGGTTGGGAAGCTGCCGCTGCATTTGTGACCGTCCGTCACGGATGCTGTTCCGGACGGAAGTCTAATTCACAGGTCGGGTCAGGGCCATGTCCCGCGGCATCGCAACCGCTGAAGGGGCATGCATCATGACAGCATCATCCAACACCGCCCTCGTGGTCGGCGCGCGGGGCATCATCGGCCGCGCCCTGGTCGAGCACCTTGCAGCCGAGGGCTGGACCGTCATCGGGCTGTCGCGCCGCGGCGGCCCCGACGCCGGACCGGTCCGCCACATCGCCGTCGACCTGACGGACGCCGACGACGTAAGGGCCCGCCTTTCCGGCCTGCGCGAGGTTACGCACATCTTCTACGCCGCCTTCCAGGACCGCCCGACCTGGGCGGAGCTGGTGGCGCCGAACCTGGCGATGCTGGTCAACACGGTGGAGGTGGTGGAGAAGGCGGCGCCCGGGCTCCGCCACATCAGCCTGATGCAGGGCTACAAGGTCTACGGCGCGCACCTCGGGCCGTTCAAGACGCCGGCCCGCGAGAGCGACCCGCGGCACATGCCGCCGGAGTTCAACCTCGACCAGCAGGACTTCCTCGCCGACCGCCAGCAGGGCCGGGCGTGGGGCTGGTCGGCGCTGCGGCCGTCGGTTGTCTGCGGCCACGCCCTCGGCACGCCGATGAACCTGGTGCTGTCGATCGCGGTCTACGCCACGCTGTCACGCGAGCTGGGCCTGCCGCTGCGCTTCCCCGGCAAGCTCGGGGCCTACGACAGCCTGCTCGAGGTCACCGACGCCGGGCTCCTCGCCCGGGCTGCGGTGTGGGCGGCGACGACCGAGGCGGCCGCCAACCAGGCCTTCAACATTGCCAACGGCGACCTGTTCAGATGGTGCGAGATGTGGCCGAAGATCGCCGCCATGCTGCGGATGGAGTCGGGGCCGCCGCTGCCGCTCTCGCTCGCCACCGTGATGGCCGACAAGGCGCCGCTGTGGGACGCCGTCGTCGCCCGCCACGGCCTTGCGCCGATTCCCTATGCCGACGTGGCGTCATGGACATTCCCGGATGCCGTGTTCGGCTGGGATTACGACGTGTTCGGCGACACGTCCAAGGCGCGGCGCTTCGGCTTTCACGAGTACGTGGAGACCGAGGCGATGTTCGCGCGGCTGTTCGCGGAGCTGCGCGAACGGCGGGTCATTCCTTAGCGACCGTCGGCCTCGCAGCTCCACCACGACTCGATGACGTAGCCGTACAGCGAGGGCTGCTCGGGGTGGCAGATGTTCCGCCAGACGGCGACCTGATCCGCGGTGGCATGGAACAGAGGCACGACGTAGTGCCCCCACATCAGAGCCCGGTCGAGGGCGCGGGCGGCCGCGACCAGCTCATCCTGGGTGCGCGCGTTGGTCAGCGCCTCGATCAGCGCGTCGATGGCGGGGCTCGCCACCCCGGCATAGTTGCGGCTGCCCTCCTGCGACGCCTGCTCGCTGCCCCAGTAGAGCCGCTGCTCGTTGCCGGGGGAGAGGGTGACACCCCAGCTGTAAATGATCATGTCGAAATCGAAACGAAGCAGGCGCTCCTGGTACTGCGCGCTGTCCACCGTGCGCACGCTGGCGCGGATGCCGAGCCGGGACAGCGCGTTGGCGTAGGCGAGCGCCAGCTTCTCGTCGCCGGCGTTGACCAGCAGGATCTCGAAGCGGAACGGCGTCCCCTGGGCGTCGCGGAGCTCGCCGTCCTCGATCCGCCAGCCGGCCTCGGTCAGCAGCGCCATGGCTTGGCCCAGGTTGGCCCGCGGTGTGGCGCCCGGCTGGCTGCCAGGCACGACGAACGGCCGGTCCAGGATGCCCTCCGGCAACGCGTCGGCGACGGCGGCGAGCAGCTCCGCCTCCCGGCCTTCGGGCACGCCGGAGAAGGCGAGCGGCGAGTTGTCGAACAGGCCCTCGGTGCGGACGTAGGCGCCGTAGTAGAGGGTCTCGTTGACGCTGGGGAAGTCGAATGCCCAGGCCAGCGCCTCGCGGACGCGGATGTCCCGGAACAGGGGCCGCCGCGTGTTGAACACGAAGCCGCGCAGGCCCGAGGGGCGGTCGTTGGGGATCTCCTCCAGCCGGATGTCTCCGGACGCGACCGCCGGCACGTCGTAGGCGGTCGCCCATTGCGCCGGCGAGGTCTCCGTCCGGATGTCGTAGCCGTGGGTGAAGAACGCCTCGCGGGCGACCGTCGCATCGCGGAAGTACTCGAAGACGATGCGGTCGAAGTTGTAGAGGCCGCGGTTGAGGCCGAGATCGCGGCCCCAGTAGTCTTCGACCCGTTCGTAGACGATCCGCACCCCCGGATCGACCTCCGCGACGCGGTAGGGCCCGCTCGCCAGCTCCGGCGTCAGCGTCGGCCGGGTGATGTCGTGCGCCTCCCACCACGCCTTCGACAGGATCGGCATCAGCGCCATGATCATCGGCGTTTCGCGGTTCGCCTGTCCGGTGAAGTCGATCCGGACCGTGCGCGGATCGAGCACCGCGATGTCGGCGACCATGTCGGCATACTGCTGGCGCCGCGGCGTGCCCTGGGTGATGTGCATGCGGATCGACCAGGCGACGTCCTCAGCGGTGATCGGCATGCCGTCGTGCCAGCGCGCCTCGGGCCGCAGCGTGAACACGACCCAGCTTCGGTCCTCCGGCATCTCCACCGATTCGGCGATCAGGCCGTAGAGGGTGAACGGCTCGTCCCACACCCGGCCCATCAGCGTCTCGGTGGTCAGCGTCTGACCGGCAGCATAGACGCCGCCGAGGATCCAGTGGTTGAGGCTGTCGAAGGTGCCGATCACGGCCTGGCGCAGCGTGCCGCCCTTCGGCGCGTCGGGGTTGACGTAGCTCACATGCTCGAACCCCGGGGCGCGGGCCGGCTCGCCAACCATCACCATCGCGTGGCTGACGATGCCGCCGTGGGGGCCGCGCTCCTGCGCCATCCCGGGAACGGCGAGCAGGACGGCGGCGATGATCGCGAGGATGGCGGAGCAGTGCGATCGCATCGGGGCTCTCTCCCGGGCCTGTCGGGTCATGCTGGACCGCCGGACGCGCACGCTCGGTCCGGGCGTCGCACCCTTGCCACGGGCGCCGGGCTTCCCGCAACGACGGCGGGAGTTGCCCGCGCTACGCCGCGTCCGTCCCGGCCGCGTCCAGCAGGTCGGCCAGCCGGATCTCCGGCCGCGGCCCGACATGGCCGATCACCTCGGCCGCGGCCAGGCTGCCCAGCCGGCCGCATTCGGCGAGGGGCAGGCCGCGGGCATGGCCGAACAGGAAGCCCGCCGCATACTGGTCGCCGGCGCCGGTGGTGTCCACCACGCGCGCGGCCGGCTCGGCCGCGACCTCGATCACCGCGTCGCCGCTCACCAGCACCGATCCCTTCGCGCTGCGGGTCAGCGCCGCCACCGCGCAGTCGTTGCGGACGGCCGCCACCGCGTCGGCGAAGTCGGTGACCTGGTACAGCGACAGGATCTCGGCCTCGTTGGCGAACAGCAGGTCGACGTGGCGGGTGATCAGCTCGCGGAACGAGTCGCGGTGGCGCTCCACGCAGAACGGGTCGGAGAGGGTGAGCGAGACCATGCGACCGGCGGCGTGCGCCGCCTCCGCCGCCTTCAGCAGCGCCCGTTTCGCCGCCGGCGGGTCCCACAGATAGCCTTCCAGATAGACGATGCGCGCCGACTGGACGAAGGCGGGATCGACATCCTCCGGCCCGAGGTGAACACAGGCGCCGAGATGGGTGTGCATGGTGCGCTGCGCGTCCGGCGTCACCAGGATCAGGGAGCGCGCGGTCGGCGGCCCGTCGGTGGCGGGCGCCGTCTCGAAATCGACGCCGATCGCCCGGATGTCGTGGCGGAAGATGCGGCCGAAGGCGTCGTCGCGAACCTTGCCGATGTAGCCGGCGCGCCCGCCGAAGGAGGCGATGCCCACCATGGTGTTGGCGCAGGACCCGCCCGAGGCCTCGACCGCCGGCGGCATCGCCGCATACAGGCGCTCGGCGAAGTCGTCGTCGATCAGGTTCATTGCGCCCTTGGTCAGCGCATGCCGGGCGAGGAAGTCCTCGTCCGCATGGGCAATGATGTCGATGATCGCGTTGCCGATGCCGACCACGTCGCGCGCGGCGCCGCCTGCCGTTGCTGTCATTCGATCCGTTCCGGGTTGCTGGGCCGGGCGACGGGCCCAATTCGCCATGGATAGCATGGGGTGCCGGGGCCTGCACCCGCCGATGGGCCCCGCGCGCGGCGCCATTCGCCGCGGCTTTCATCGCGGCAGTTGGAGTCGGTGCGGCAAAAGCGATAAAGTCCGCTTCCGACCGGCCCGGCGAACGGGCAGCGGCCGCGGCGCAGCCCCGGCGCTTCCAGGACGAGGATAATCGATGTTCCGCAAAGACCGCGGTGTGGACAGGCCATCGCGCCCGAAACCATCCCAGCGCGGGGTGGAGACGCCCCGGCTGGAGCCGGGCAAGGCCGCCGCGCCTGGCCCGTCGCTCACCCGGACGGGGCCCGCGCGCCGGCCGCTTGCCGACTCCGACCAGCCCAATCCGGCCCTCGGCCGCTCGGCCTGGCCCCGCCCTTCGGCGGTGCCGAACCGGCTGACCGCGCTGCTTGGGGAGCCGGTCACGCGGCCGGTGGGGCCGTCCACGGAGCCGGCGGCGGTGCCCGAGCCGCGCCGCGACACCGGCAAGCGGATGCACATCGGCCAGGACATCTCGATCAGCGGCGAGATCACCACCTGTGACGTGCTGGTGATCGACGGCCATGTCGATGCGACCGTACGCGACTGCGGCCGGCTGGAGATCGGCCCGGCGGGCACGCTGAAGGGCGACGTCGAGGTGCGCAACGCCGAGATCGGCGGCAGGTTCGACGGCGAGCTCAAGGTCGCGGACCGGCTCACCATCCGCGGCACCGGGCGTGTCTCCGGCGTCATCCGCTACGGGCGGCTCGAGGTCACGGTCGGCGGGCAGCTCCGCGGCGACGTGGCGCCCGCCGAACCCGCCGAGACCGCAGCGGTCGCAGCGGAAGGGGCGGCGACCGCTGCGGCAGGCGCTGCGGACCGCGCCGATGCCGGGGCGCGGCCGAGTGCGGCCTCGATCCTGAAGCCGCAGGAGGCGTCGGCAGACCCGGCCGGGGAGGGCACCGGCGACGCGGGCGACCTCAGCCGCAAGGCAGCGGAATAGGGGATGAGGGCCGTTGTGCTGCCGCTGGCGCTGCTGGCGGCAACGGTTGCGGGCTGCCAGTCGTCGGGGCGCCCGGCCGCAGGCGGGCCGGTGATCGAGCCGGCGCGCTTCATCGGTCAGACGGAGGCCGAGGTCAGCGGCGCGCTGGGGCGGCCCCACAGCGCCCGCAGCGAGCTCGACACCCAGGTCTGGCAATATGCCGGCCCGGACTGCGTGGTCGATTTCTTCCTCGCGCCCGAGGCCGGCAGCCGGGTCGTCGCCCACGCCGAGGCGCGCAGCCGCGCGAACGGCGCGCCGCTGTCGAGCTGCCGGATGAGCTGACGTCGCCGCTTCGCGGGGTCAGGGCGCCAGGTTCTTCGCCGGGTAGAGGCAGAGATCGACGATCGGGCAGCGCCAGCACTCCGGCTTGCGCGCCTTGCACACATAGCGCCCGTGCAGGATCAGCCAGTGGTGCGCATGCTGGCGCCAGCGGGCCGGCACCCGTTTCAGCAGCGCCTGCTCGACCGCCAGCGGGGTGTCGCCCGGGGCAAGCCCGGTGCGGTTGGCCAGCCGGAACAGGTGGGTGTCCACGGCGATCGTCGGCTCGCCGAACACCGTGTTCAGCACCACGTTGGCCGTCTTCCGCCCGACCCCGGGCAGCGCCTCAAGCGCCGCCCGGTCGCGAGGGACCTCGCCGCCGTGGTGCTCGATGAGCTGCCGGCTCAGCGCGATCACGTTCTTCGCCTTGGTCCGGTAGAGCCCGATGGTCTTGATCGTCTCGGCCAGCCGCTCCTCGCCCAGCGCCACCATCTTCTCCGGCGTGTCCACGGTGGCGAACAGAGGTGCCGTCGCCCTGTTGACGGCCGCGTCGGTCGTCTGCGCCGACAGCACCACGGCGACCAGCAGCGTGAACGGGTTCCGGTACTCGAGCTCGGTCGTCGGGGCCGGGTTGATCTCGGCCAGCCGCGCGAACAGCGCATCGATCGCGGCGCGGCTCATCGTCTTGCGGGGGATGGGCGGAGCTCCACGGCTGGCGGCGGCGTGACGACGGGTCGCACCGCCAGGATTGTGCGGGTTTCGGGGCCCGCTCCTATCATGAGCCGATGGCCAACGTCGAGACCAGTCCGGACGGTGAGTCCGCCGCCCCGCCGGCGGTGCTGTTCGACGCCGTGCTGATGCCGAACCGCAGCCTGTCGCCGCGGGGCGCCAGGCGGGTGCTGGGAGTGGTCAGCGTCGTCAGCTTCGGGCTGGGCGTGGTCTTCCTCAGCCACGGGTGGTGGCCCGTCGCCGGCTACTTCGGCCTCGACGTGCTGCTGCTGTGGTGGGCGTTCCGCGCCTGCCGTCGCGCCGGCCTGCTGGTCGAGCGGCTGCGGCTGACGCGCGAGGCCCTGACCGTCGCCCGCATTCCGCCCGGGCGCTCGCCGATGGTCTGGACCTTCCAGCCGACGTGGCTGCGGGTCGAGATCGACGAGCCGCCCGACGAGGACAGCCAGCTGACCCTCGCCAGCCACGGCCGTCGCCTCACCGTCGGCCGCTTCCTCACTCCGGCCGAGCGGCTGGAGGTGGCGCAGGCGCTGCGCGCGGCGCTCGTCCAGGCGCGGCAGCCGGTGCCGGCCTGAGAGAACCGGAACGACGCCTGCTTTCCTAGGCACCATACCTCGTTAAGCGCTATTCATACGCCGGACAGAGCGGGAAAGGCGCTACACCCTTTCTTAACCCTGCCGAGTTCCAAATGCCGTCGGCACGCCGTGAGGGCGGGCATGGAGACGGCAATGACGCAGGCTGCTACCTTCGAGGTTCAGACGTTCGACGGCCATGGCTGGGTGACGCGGCACCGCGGCGACGACATCGACGCCGCCGGCGAGGCCGCCCGCCGCATCCTGCCCGAGGCGAAGCGCCATGCGGTGCGCATCGTCAAGCAGAGCTACGACCCGGAAGCCCGGGCGCTGAACAGCCAGGTGGTCTTTGCGCTGGGCAAGCCGCGCCGCCAGGGCCTGCGCCGCCTGATCGGCGCGGGGGCTGCGCTGGCGCTCGGCGCCGCCGCCATCGTCGGGGCGGCCGTGGTGCCGACGGTCCCGCCCGACCGCCTGGCCGACCTCGTTCCGGTCGCGGTCGTGGCCGACGCCGAGGCGTCCGCTGCTCCGATCGCGATTGCCGATGCTGCCGAACCCGCGCCGCCGCCGCCGGTCATCCCGGCGGCCGGCAACGGCTTCGACTGCCGGCGCGAGGCGGCTGCGGGGCTGGTCCGCCCCACCAATCTCCCCGCCGAGCGCGATCGCCTCTATCAGCTCTGCGCCGCCGCCGTCGATGGCGACCCGGCGGCCCAGACCGAGCTCGCTGCACGGCTTGCCGCCGGGACGGGGGCGACTGCCGACCCCGCCCAGGCGGTGCTGTGGCTGCAGGACGCCGCGCGTGCGGGCCATGCGGCCGCATACAGGCCGCTGGCCGACCTGCTGATCGCGGGCGACGACCCGGCGCGGGCCGTTGCCTGGTATCATCGCGCCGCCACCGAAGGCGACATCGAGGCCGCCGTGATGCTGGCCGACCGGTACCGGAACGGGGACGGCGTTGCTCATGACCCGCGGGTGGCGCTGAGCTACGAGCTGATGGCCGCCGAAGCCGGCGACGCCGGCGCGATGCTGCGGGTGGCGCAGGCCTTCGCTGCGGGCGACGGCACGTCTCCGAGCCCCGAGGCCGCCCAGCGCTGGCTCGACCGGGCTGCCGCGGCCGGCGCCGCCGTCGCTACCGCAACGCCCGGCCTGCAGTGGTCGGAGCCGCTCTCCGGCGACGCCATTCCCCAGGCCACCTGGAGTGCGCCGTCGGTCGCGACCACGCTGTCGCTGCCGCCGCTGCAGCTCGACGTCGATCAGGACGCGCAGGAGGCGTTCACCGCCTTCGTCGCCGGGCCGCAGGCCAGCGTCTGAGCCCGCCGCCCGCCCTGCGGCTCAGGGCACCAGCCGGTAGCCGCCGGGCTCGGTGATCAGGATCTCGGCGTTGGAAGGGTCGGCCTCGATCTTCTGCCGCAGGCGGTAGACGTGGGTCTCCAGCGTGTGCGTGGTGACCTCCGAATTGTAGCCCCACACCTCGTTCAGCAGGATGTCGCGCCCGACCGGCTTGTCCCCGGCGCGGTAGAGGAACTTCAGGATTGCCGTCTCCTTCTCGGTGAGACGGATCTTCTGGTTCTTCTCCTCGTCCAGCAACAGCTTGGCGGCGGGTTTGAATGTGTAGGGCCCGATGGTGAACACCGCATCCTCGCTTTGCTCGTGCTGGCGCAGATGCGCGCGCATCCGCGCCAGCAGCACGCCCAGCCGGAACGGCTTCACCACATAGTCGTTGGCGCCGGCGTCCAGCCCGAGGATGGTGTCGGCGTCGGAGCTGGCGCCGGTCAGCATGATCACCGGCGCCTTGACGCCGTTGCGCCGCATCAGCCGGCACAGGTCGCGGCCGTCCATGTCCGGCAGGCCGACGTCGAGCAGGATGAGGTCGTAGTACTCGTGCTTGAGCTGCGCCAGCGCTTCCTGGCCGGTGCCGGCCTCGGCGATCTGGAACTCTTCGTGCAGCTTCAGCTGCTCGGCCAGCGACTTCCGCAGGCTTTCGTCGTCGTCGACAATCAGGATCCGTTTGCCACCCGACATGCTGCTTGCGCCCCAGGCGATTGCGACGGCGCCGCCGTCCCGCGCGGCGCCGTCAGTTCCTGAAATCTATAGCCGCGACGGCGGTTTTCCGAGTGATATCCGTCACTGGTGCGTGCCGCGCGGGGGCGGCAGAAGCTGCCGGACCCGGCAGATCCTGCCCGGCAACGAATGCCGGGTA
>CALKHQ010000211.1 GCA_937988735.1 uncultured Alphaproteobacteria bacterium | reverse complement strand
TCTCGCCTGTCACCATCGCCATGGCGGCTCCGGGCAGCAGGGCCAGACCGGCGGCAAGTCCGACGTGACGCAGCGGGCATCTCATGCGCATTGGCAGCCTCCCTGGTGATCTCCCGGCGTGACTATACCGGGATTGGGGCGCCGTCGTGGTCATATTCGCCGGGCCTCAGGAAGCGCCGATCCGCCCCTCCGCCCACGTGCGCAGCAACCGCTCCAGCTCGCGGTCCGGAGGCCGCGGCAGCATGATGCGCAGGTGGACGTACTGGTCGCCGCGCGTGCCGTCGGCGCCGGCCCTGCCCTTGCCGCGCAGGCGGAGCGTGTCGCCGCTGTTGCTGCCGGGCGGGATGGTGATGGCGACACCGCCGTCGATCGTCGGCACCTGGAGCTTGCCCCCGAGGACCGCGACCTCCAGCGGCACGTCGAGATCGCAGTGAACCCCCTCCTCCGCCGCTCGCAGCTCCGGCGGCAGGGCGAGCCGGACGGTGACAAGTGCATCGCCGGGAGCGCCACCGAACTTCCCCGGCATGCCCTGTCCGCGCAGGCGCAGCACGTCGCCATCGCGGGCGTTGGGCGGCACGGTCACGCGCAGCGTCCGCCCGTCCGTGGTCTTGAGGGTCGTCCGGGTTCCGGCCCGCGCCTCGGCCGCGGTGATCTCGAGGCTGTATTCGACATTGGCCCCGTCGATGCCGGGGAAGCGGAACCGACGTTCCGCCTTTGCCTCGGCCTTCGGAGCCCCGGTGGGGCGCGGCGGAGCCTCCGGCCGGGAGCCGGCGTAGCGCGCCCGCGCCTGCTCCGCCATGGCGTCGTGCTTCCGGCGCGCCTCAGGATCGGTCAGCAGCGCGTGCGCCCAGGAGATCTGCTTGAACCGCTCGGCCCGGACCGGATCGTCCGGGTACAGGTCCGGGTGGCATTCCTTTGCCGCGGCGCGGAATGCCCTGCGCACCTCGTCCGTAGTCGCGGAACGGGCGAGGCCGAGGACACGATAGGGATCGACGGGTGCGGCCATGCGGGCGTGGTGCGCCTGTTGGATCGGGGATGCGCAAAGTAACGCACCGACAGTGGTTAATGAAAGCCGAAGGCCCGTCCGGCGTGAGGGCGGACAGCTCGGTCCGCGACCGGATCGGCTGGCTGGATGCGCAAGATGCGAGACAGGACCTGTCCGCCCCTGCAGCGCGTCAAGCGGATGTCCGCCATCGCTGCGTCCAGCTCGGCCAGGTGCGCGCGCAAGCCACAGCTCCGTGCGCCCGATGGATCATGACGAACATCACCGTGTCATGCCGCCTGCAGTCCCGATCATCCGTCATCTCGCCGCCGGCACACCGATACGATGGCAATCTTTCCGCTCGCATCCTAATCGAATGTCGAAAAGTCCACAGATTATCCCATAACTTATCCACAATGAACATGTTTTCATGCACGGTGCCGGCTGGAGACTTGCCGTTGCACAGTAACGCGGCTATCATTCGGGTACATTCTTGACCACCCCCATGTCACCGACATCGAGTTTTCCGGAAACCCATGCTGCTGAATGGCATTCGCCGAGCGCGCGATATTCATGATTTTTCATCTATTCTTGGCAAGGATGTCGCAAAAGGCCTTCTCGAATCGATGGACGGGCTGCTCGCGGAAGGGAGCCGTTTCGCAATCCGCGGCCAGCCCGTCGTGAAGCTCGACCCCGCCGAGAACGACCTCGACTGCCCGATCCTCGCCACCGCATACGGCCACTGGCGCTCGAGCCGGGCGGGCCAGGCGCTGCCGACGGTCGATCACATCGACCCGGAGCAGCTGCGGCCGGCGCTGGGCTGGTTCGCCCTCGTCGACGTGATCGACGGCGGCGCCGACTTCGTCTACCGTCTGTTCGGCTCCGAGATGGCCTGGCGGTTCGACCTGGATCTCACCGGGCAGAGCGTCTCCGCAATGCCGTCACCGCTCGGCGCGTTCGTCACCGCCGCCTATCGCGCCTGCACCGCCGCGAAGAGCCCGCTGCTGATCATCTGCCGGTTCGGAAGCCCCGGCGTGGGCACGGTCGGCGCCCTGCTGCTGCCCTGGACCGACGGCACGGGGACGGTGACCCGCCTTATGGCGGTGACGAGCCTGCGCGACCCGCGCGTGCACCCCGGCGTTGTCGCCCGCTCCACGCTGACCCGCCTCAGCCACTGGTGAGCGCCGCGAGTCCGCGGACGATCAGATAGGCGGCGACCGCGGTGCTGGTCGCCAGCGCAAAAGCCCGCAGCTGCCTCCGCCCGATCCGCCGCGACAGCGGTCGTGCCAGGGCGAAGCCGACGAAGATCGACGGCAGCAGCATCGCGCCCAGGACCAGGTCCTGCTGCCCGACCTGGCCGAAGGCGGCGAGCGCCAGCACCGACATCAGCGCGCCGCAGCCGAAGAAGACGGCGAGCGTGCCGCGCGCCCGCTCCAGGTCGGCGCCCTGGTAGAGCAGCAGGATCGGCGGCGCACCGATGGAGGCGAAGGTGCCCATGATGCCGGAGCCGACGCCCGCGGCAACGAGGTTGCGCCCGGTGAGCCGCGCGCGCCAGCCGGCAACAGCCAGCCCCACGCCTGCCAGCACCATCAGGCCGAAGACGATGTAGAACAGGGCGACGTTCACCGCCGCCAGCAGGGCCGCGGCCACAACCGACCCGGCGAGCCGTCCGGCCGTGGCGAGCCCCACTTCGCGCCACGCCACCCGGCCCCGGTCGCGCCGCAGGATGACGAGCCCGAGCACGACCGTCACCAGCAGCACCGGCGCCGGAACCAGTACCGGGTCCAGCGCAGCCAGTACCGGCCCGGACAGCAGGCCCAGTCCGAAGCCCGAGACCGACTGGACCAGGGCACCCACGGCGACAGCCGCACAGGCAGCGACCACCACCTCCCACGGCAGCGGAATCACGGCGCCGTCCCCACGCGCGTCGCTCTACGCATGCCCTTTCCCAAGCCGGCCACCCTTCCTATGCTGCCCGCATGCTCACCGCCGGCCTCTTCGACATCAAGCGTGGCCCTGTCCCGCTGGCGCGCGGGGCGGGTTTCGTCGCCGGCCGCACGGTGTCACCCATGTCCCGTGCACCGTCACCTGGCGGTGCTCCAGCCGCTGGACGCCACCCCGAGGTTGCGCACCGGCGCGAATCGGGCCTGTATGCCACGACGATGACGCCCGGCCGGCGCGATCCCGTCCGGCCGGCGCCCGTCCACGAATTCGCCCGGGCGCGCTGACCCGGCCAGAACCGGATGTCCATGCACGCCGTCCACCCGAGGGAGCGCTTATGTCGACGGAAATCCTGATAGCGGGCAAGATGCCCCAGTTCACCCTGGACAAGCTGGAAAGCACGTTCACCTGCCACCGGCTGTGGGAAGCGGCGGACCGGGCGGCGTTCCTTGCCGACCTGGCGCCCCGGGTGCGCGGCATCGCGACAACCGGCTTCGACGGCGCCAGCCGCGAGCTGATCGAGAGCCTGCCGAACCTCGAGATCATCTCCTGTTTCGGCGTCGGGGTCGATGCGATCGACCTCGCGGCAGCCCGCGAGCGCAACATCATCGTCACCAACACGCCTGACGTGCTGAACGACGACGTCGCCGACCTGGCCGTAGCGCTGATGCTCTCCGTCGCCCGCGCCATCCCGCAGGGCGACCGCTACGTCCGGGACGGCCGCTGGGAAACAGAGGGCATGATGGCGCTGCAGACGCAATTCAGCGGCAAGACCGTCGGCATCCTCGGCCTCGGCCGGATCGGCAAGGTGATCGCCCGCCGCTGCGAAGCATTCGACTGCACCATCCTCTATCACGGCCGGAGCCAGCAGGAGGGCGTGCCCTACCGGTACTATGCAGACCTGGAGACGATGGCGCGGGACTGCGATTTCCTCTGCGCCATCTGCCCGGGCGGCGAGGCCACGCGCAACATTGTGAACCGGCCGGTCCTCGAGGCGCTGGGCCCGAAGGGCTTCCTCGTCAACGTTGCCCGCGGCTCGGTCGTGGACATGGATTCGCTGATCGCCGTGCTGCGCGAGGGCAAGCTGGGCGGCGCGGCGCTGGACGTGTTCCCCGAGGAGCCGAAGGTGCCGCGGGCGTTGCTGGAGTTCCCCAACGTCATCGTCCAGCCGCATGTGGCGAGCGCCACCATCGAGACCCGCACCGCGATGGGCGACCTCACCATCGAGAACCTCGCGCTGCACTTCGCCGGCCAGCCGGTCCGCACGCCTGTCTGACCTGTTCGCGCGGCCGTCCCCGCACGGGGTGACGGCCATGGCGACAGGCGGAGCGCATGCGCCGCGGCCGGATCGCACTCCGGACCCGCAGGCAGCGTATCGCCGTGTCGGGGATCGTCGTGCCGGCGGTGCCGCTCTGCCTGCTGACCGGCTGACGTCAGCCCCTGGCCCGCCTGCCTCGCTGGTCCGGGCGGCCGGACTCGAACCGGCACTCCGCAATGCGGAAGCAGATTTTAAGTCTGCTGCGTCTACCCATTTCGCCACGCCCGGTGGCAGGACCGTAGTCGCTGGCGTCGTCGGCGGCAACGCCGCTGCGCCGGCAAACGCTACCCCTCAGCCCGCGTCGGTCCAGTCCGGCCGCGGGATTGCCAGATAGGCCTCGCGCAGGGCGTTCGACCACCCCTCGCGCAGCTGCCGGAAATAGGAGTCCTCGTCGGTGATCCGCCGCTGCAGCTCGAGGCGCAGGGCGTCGCGCCGGTAGACCGCGAGGTCGATCGGCAGCCCCACCGTGAGGTTCGAGCGCAGTGTGGAGTCCATCGAGACCAGCACCAGCTTGACCCCGTCGTAGAGGTCGGTGTCGTAGGTCAGCGCCCGGTCGAGGATCGGCTTGCCGTACTTGTGCTCGCCGATCTGCAGGAACGGCGTCTCCGGCTCCGCTTCGATGTAGTTGCCGGCGGCGTAGATCTGGAACATCCGCATCCGCCGGCCGCGGATCTGCCCGGCGAGAATGATCGAGGCGTCGAAGCTGACGTTATGGGACGCCAGCGCCGCCGCGTCGCGCTCGTAGACCTGGCGGATGGCCCGGCCGACCAGCTGCGCCGCGCCGACCATGCTGGGCACGGTCATCAGCGTCTCCGGGCTCTCGTCGTCCGGACCGTTGGGGCCCTCGCTGACGATCGAGATCACGGCCTGGGTGATGGCGAGGTTGCCCGCGGTCAGCGCGACGATGAGCCGTTCGCCCGGCTGCTCGAACACGTGCATCTTGCGGAAGGTCGAGATGTTGTCGACGCCGGCATTGGTCCGCGTGTCGGACAGCAGCACCATGCCGTCGGCGAGGCACAGGCCCACGCAATAGGTCACGTTCCTCCCTCCGGGATCTTCCTTGCCGCCGTGGCGAGTCGCACGGCGGACCGCCACTCTATTGCGTCATCTCCGCGGCTGCGACCTGAACCGCCACGGTCTGCGCCTCCTCGGCCGCCCCGCGCCACGTCCCCCTTACCGGCGCGGCAGCCCAGTAGTCCGGCCCCACCGCCACCCGCACATGGCGGTCGCCCACCCGCTCGCCGAGGAGCGGATCGAACGCAACCCAGCCGGTGCCGTCCACATAGGCCTCGATCCACGCGTGCGGGGATTCGCGCGGCGCGCCGCCCTCGCCCTCGTGGCGGTAGCCGGCGACATAGCGGGCGGGGATGCCGAGCAGCCGGGCGCAGCCGAGCATCAGGTGCACGACGTCGGCGACGCCACCCTTCCCGGCCGCCAGCGCCTCGTGCGCATGAGCGAGCGGCACACCGGCCGGTTCGGGGGCGACCCGCGCCGCGATCACCGCCGACAACCGGTGCAGGCGGTCGAGCGGCTCGCCGGCGCCCCCTGCCCCGTGCGCCAGCGCGGTCATCGCCTCGTCCGGCCGCGTGCTCGCGCTCTGGCGCAGGTAGAAGCGCGCCGGCAACGGCTCGTCCGCGCCGCTCACGAGACCACCGCGGTCGCTGACTTCGACCACGCCCGACACGACGACGTCGGTCAGCTCGTGGCTGCCGTTGCGGCTGTGCAGGTGAACCCAGTTGCCGTAGCCGTCCACCTGGCCCGGCAGCGGCTGGCGCCGGCCGGCGACGGTGATGGACCAGTCCTCGATCTGCTGGCCGTCGTGACGCCGCGGCATCATCCGCAGCACCTGGATGGCATAGCCGACCGGCTGGTCGTAGCGGAGGGTCGTCCGGTGTCTGATCTGCAGCCGCATGATCAGTCCATCAGGTAAAATTCGGTGATGCTCTGGCCGAGGGTCGCCGTGTGATCCACGGTCTCGGTCAGGAACTCGTGCAGCCCGGTCTGGAAGATCGCCTCGATGCGGCCGAAGCGGAGCCGCGCATGGAACTCGCCGGCGAGCCGGTGGCATTCGCCGACCCGCCCGCCATAGGCCGCCGCCAGGCTCTCCAGCACCTCGACGATCTCCTGGTAGCAAGCCGCAAGCGACCGCGGCAGCTCCGGCCGCAGGATCAGCAGGTCGGCCACCTTCCACGGCTGGACCCGGTCGTTGTACACCCAGTGATAGGCTCGCAGCGCTGAGGCCGCGCGCAGGATCGCGGTCCACTGGTAGTAGTCGAGGCCGCCGCCGACAGTTTCGTGCCGCGGCAACAGCACGTGGTACTTCACGTCGAGGATGCGCGCGGTATTGTCCGCCCGCTCGATGAAGCTGCCGAGCCGCGTGAAGTAGTAGGCGTCATTCCGCAGCATGGTGCTGGCGTAGGCGCCGCGGAACAGGATCGCGCGCATCTTCACCCAGTCGATGATCTGCCCCAGCCGCTCGTGCACCGGCCCCTGGGTCAGCACCGCGTCCCGCTCCAGCCAGCTGCCGTTGATCGCCTCCCATGCCTCCACCGTCAGGGCCGAGCGCACGGCGCGGGCGTTTGCCCGGCCGATCTCGATGCAGGACCAGATGCTCGACGGGTTGGCCGCGTCGAGCACGAGGAAGTCCATGACCGCTTCCGGCGTCACCAGCTCGTGCCGGGCGAGGAAACCCGGCTCGCAGCCGGCGGCGATCAGCGCCGAATGCCATTCGTTGCCGCTGATGGCGCCGGCGGTAGTCAGCGCCGCCATCCGCTGGGCCACCTCCAGCAGGCGCGCGACGTAGTCCATCCGCTCGAGGTATCGCGCCATCCAGTAGAGGCTGCCGGCGGTGCGCCCGAGCATCAGGAAGCTCCCGAAGGCGCGTTGGGCAGGCGGATCACCCAGGTGTCCTTGGTGCCGCCGCCCTGGCTGGAGTTGACCACCAGCGACCCTTCGCGCAGCGCGACGCGGGTGAGGCCGCCGGGCACGATCCGGATGTCGCGGCCGGTCAGCACGAACGGGCGCAGGTCCACATGCCTGGGGGCGATCCCGTCATCGACGAAGGTGGGGCAGGTCGAGAGCGCGAGCGTCGGCTGCGCGATGTAGTGCTGCGGCTCCGCCCTCAGCTTCGCCGCGAACTCCTCCCGCTCGGTCCGGGTGGATTTCGGCCCGACGAGCATGCCATAGCCGCCCGAGCCGTGCGTCTCCTTCACCACCAGCTCGTCGAGATGGTCGAGGACGTAGGCGAGCTCCTCCGGCACACCGCAGCGCCAGGTCGGCACGTTCTTCAGGATCGGCTCCTCGCCGAGATAGAACCGGATCATCTCCGGCACGTAGATGTAGATGGCCTTGTTGTCGGCGATGCCGGCGCCGACCGCGTTGGCCAGCGTGACGTTGCCCGCGCGGTAGGCAGCCATCAGCCCCGGGATGCCCAGCATCGAGGCAGGGTTGAAGGTCAGGGGGTCGAGGAAGGCGTCGTCGATGCGCCGGTAGATCACGTCCACCCGCCGCAGGCCCTGGGTGGTGCGCATGTAGACCACCGCGTCCTCGACGATCAGGTCGAAGCCCTCGACCAGCTCGACGCCCATCTCGTCGGCAAGGAAGCTGTGCTCGTAATAGGCAGAGTTCATCGAGCCCGGGGTCAGGATCACCACCGTCGGGTCACCGGGACAGTTTGGCGGCGCCACCGACATCAGGCTGTCGAGCAGCTCCTCCGGGTATTGCGACACCGAGAGCAGGTCGTGACGGCAAACGAGGTCGGGCAGCAGTCGCAGCGACATCTCCCGGTTCTCCAGCATGTAGGAGACGCCGGAGGGCGTGCGGCAGTTGTCCTCCAGTACGTAGAACTCCTCCGGGCCGACCCGGACCATGTCGATGCCGGCGATGTGGATGTAGACGCCCCGCGGCACGTCGAAGCCCTGCATCTCCGGCACGAAGCTCTCGTCGAGCAGCACCATCGCCTCGGGCACGTGGCCGGCGCGGATGATCTCGCGCTCGTGGTAGCAATCGTGAACGAAGGCATTCAGCGCCCGCACCCGCTGCTCCAGCCCCTTCGCCATCCGCGACCACTCGTCCTCGGACAGGATGCGGGGAATCAGGTCGAACGGGATCAGCCGTTCCGGGCTGCCGCCCTGGCTGTAGACGGCGAAGGTGATGCCAATCCGCCGGAACAGCAGCTCCGCTTCCTGGCGCTTGAGGTTGAGCAGGTCGGGCGATGCCGTCTTCAGCCACCGGGCGACCTGCGCATAGGGTGCACGGCAGGTGCCGTCGGTGCCGTTCATCTCGTCGAATTGCACGCGCTTCCCCCCACGGTGCCATGCCGGAGCAGGGCGGGACGCCAGCATGGTCCGGTCGCCGCCCCGTCCGGTCGGCGCCGCCCGATGCACGGCAGGTGCCAAGTCAGCCCGCCGCCGCCGCGGCGGCGGCTCATGCGCCCTCGCCCGCGCCGGCCGGCGGAACGACCAGCACGTCGATCCCGGACTCGGTCAGCACCTCCTCGGCGACGCTGCCCAGGAGCAGCCGCTCGGCCTCGGACAGCCCGCGGGTGCCCACGACAATGAGGTCGGCGCGGGCGCGCCGGGCCGCCTGAAGGATGGTCCATCCGGTCGAGATCCCGCTCGGCGCGATCACCTGCCGGCTCCGGTTCAGCCCCGCCCGGGTGAGGAAAGTCGCCATGGCCTCCGCGGCGCGCGCTTCGGTCTGGCCGGCGGGGTCCGCAGAGAACCGCGGGCTTGCCCACGATTTCAGGGCGAGAGTGCGGGCCGAGGCGTCGAAAACGTGCAGCGCGGTGACCCGGGCGCCGTCGAGCAGGCCCAGGCGGGTGGCGGCGTCCACAGCCGCCAGCGAGCAGTCGGAAAAGTCGGTCGCCAACAGCACGCGCCGGTAGGGCCCGGCCGGCGCGGCATTGACCATCAGCACCGGCCGGCGGCTGGTGCGGATCGTGCGCTCGACGGTGGTGCCGACGAACATCCGCCGCAGCGCCTGCCGCCGGTGTGCGCCCATGACCACCAGACCGGCCGCAAGGGCTTCGGTCGCCTCAACAACGGCCTCATGGGGAATGCCGGAGGCGAGGTGCTTCCTGCAGGGCAGCCGGTCCTGCCTGCAGACGTTCCGGACAAGCGCGTCAAGCAGCGCCGTCGCCGCCTTCCGCTCCGCCGACGCGAGCGATGCGGGGCAGTCGTCGTCAATCACGTGCATGACGACGATCTCGCCGCCGAGCTGCCGGGCGAGAACGACCGCCCGCTGCACGGCGCGATCGGAGCGCGGCGAGAAGTCGGTGGCGACCAGCAGGCGCGTCATCGGGCCGGCCTCCGCCACACCCCGTCGCCGCGCGCGAGGCACGCACTACCGCCTGTCCCGCACCGTTCGGGGCCCTGTCTCGCGCCCGGCATTGCTGCCGTCACCGCCACCTGCGCCCCCTGCCCGCGCCTTCCGGGACACAATCATCCGCGCGAACCGGCGCGCAGACAAGCGTTGACCGCGACCGCACGTCGACCGGCGATCCGTGCCGGGACGCGCTGCTGGGGCGCGGCCCAGGCCTACATGCGCCTCACATGGCAGAGCACGTGCTCGACGCGGCCGTTCGTGCCGAGCGGCATCGCGACGAGGTTGCAGGTCATCCAGTCGCCGCTGGCGGTGGCGAAGGTCCAGGTCTCGTCCAACGGCACCTTCTTCGCCGCGACATCGGCGCTGACCCGGACGATCCAGCCGACCATGTCCGGGGTGAAGGCGATGTCCCGGCTGCGGTCGGCCAGGCCGTCGTCGTCGGTGATCCGGGTGGCGCGGGAGATCATCGGCGGGAGATGGTCCCCGCGGAACACGCAGGCGAGCAGGAAGCTGTTCGGCCAGAAGAAGGCGATCTGGTTGGCGTCGAGGTCGGACCACGCCGGCATCGCCCGATCGCCGCGGATACGCGCCCAGTAGCCGAGGATGTCCGAATTGCAGCGGCGTCCGTCGCGCGCCCGCTGCGGATAGGGGCTGACGTGGCGTTCGAGGCCGCCCTCGATGATCTCGAGCGGCACCTCATCTGGAGAGTCCGTGGTCCGCAGCAGCAGGCGACCCGGCTTCATGGGGTTCACCCCTTCCTCCGGCACGCCTCTTCCCCGACGCATCCCGGCCCGGGATGCAGCCCTGCCCTTGCCGTCTTGCCGGATCGGCCGATACGGATGGCGAGGGTAAAGACCTGCATGGCGCTCCTGTCATACTGATCCGAGAAGAAGTGCAGAGGCGGCGGAGGCACCGTCAATGAAATGACGACATTCCGGACCTTGCCAACCCGTAAACTTTCGATATCGACGCCAGTATCTGGTCAATTCGCGGCGTATACCAGACGGTTTCCTTTCAGATTTTACGTAACTCCGGGAAATGCGGGCAAACGACAGCCGGCGGCACCGGTGGTGCACGTCACTCGGTAGCTGGAGGCCGCTCCAGCTTCAGGTCCACGTCGAGGATGGAGCGCCTCTCGCGCGGTGGTCCCGTGGCGGTGCGGGCAATTGGTTGGGTCCACTTGCCTGTTGGGCACAGCGACCAACGAGCCCTTCGCCAACGTCAGAGATTTCCGCGCTAGATCGGGTGCGTGGGCCCGATGGCGTCCCCGGCGGGATTCGAACCCACGGCCTACGGATTAGGAATCCGTTGCTCTATCCTGCTGAGCTACGGGGACGCGTGCGCAGGTGTCGCCTGAATAGCGCGATCCGCGGGTGCGGGCAACGATGGTGCGGCACTCGGCCCGATTGCAGCTTCGTGACGAATGCGCTCACACAATCGCCATGCTTCGGCCTTGCCGTTGCATGACCGGGCCACAACATCAGGCCCGAGTCCCGTCTGCACAGAGTGGTCTTGCCTGCAATGAGCTCCGACCCGGCCTCCGCCGGCCCGCGTACCGCGAAGTTCCAGATCGGCGCCATCGTGCGCCACCGGGTGTTCCCGTTCCGCGGCGTCGTGTTCGACGTCGATCCGGTGTTCGCCAACACCGAGGAATGGTGGCAGTCGATTCCCTCGGAAGTGCGCCCGCACAAGGATCAGCCGTTCTATCACCTGCTCGCGGTCGGCAGCGAAGGACCCTATGTGGCCTACGTGTCCGAACAGAACCTGGTCAACGATGCGGAGAACGGGCCGGTCGCCCATCCGGCGGTGGACGAGGTCTTCGTCGGAATGGAGAACGGCGCCTACGTCCGGATGATCCCGCTCAACTAGCGGATGGGTTGGATTCCCCATAATCCCGAAGCGATTAGGGTGAAGATTTAACCTGTTGCTCATTGTGCAGCGCACAGGCGCGCCTTACATTCCGTTCATTAACCAGCAGGAGCATCGGCAGGGGCCGCGGATGGACGGACGGCGGGAGGGCACAGCGAGGATGCGGCACGCCGCTCTGGCCGCGGCTGCGGTTGCGGCCGTGATCGCGGGCTGGCACGTCCACGCCCAGTCCGTCGACCTGATGGCCGTCAACCAGGCCAGCGACTGGGCCGCCGGCTGCGGCACCGACAGCACCGGCGTCCGCTTCTGTGCGGTGCAGAAATCCAGCGGGTCGCGCGCGCTCGGCTACGTGCTCGAACTGCGCAACGGCGGCGTCGACCGCAGGATCCGGATCTCCGTCGATTCGGTGCTGATCGATCCGGAGAGCCCGGTGATCGTCCAGGTGGACGAGAACGAGCCGCTGATCTGGCCCGTCAGCTACCAGATCATCAGCGACAATGTGGTCAGCCTCGCCGGCCACCCGATCGATGTCCTGCTGCAGGAGCTTGGCACCGGTCATACGGTGCTGGTGACCGTGCCGCAGAAGACCGGCGAGCCGATCAACTTCGAGCTTCCGCTCGACGGCTTCAGCGAGGCCATCCGGGCGCTGGAGGAGACGGGCGTCTCCCCCGACTGACTGCTTGGCCGGCGCCCCACTTCAGCCCGTCGGCGACGGCAGCGCCGCAATCTCCTCGGCAAAATGGCAGGCGGCAAGGTGCGTCCCCTGCCCGCCTTCGACCCGGCGCAGCGCCGGCGTCTGCTCCCGGCACACATCCCGGGCGTGGGGGCAGCGCGGATGGAAGCGGCAGCCCGGCGGCGGGTGCTCCGGGCTGGGCGGCTCGCCGGGCGGCACCAGCCTTGCCCGCCGGTCCGACGGATCGGGCTGCGGGATCGCCGAGATCAGCGCGCGGGTATAGGGATGCGCCGGCCGGGCGTAGAGGGTCTGCGCGTCCGCCAGCTCGACGAAGCGCCCCAGGTACATCACCGCCACGCGGTCGCTGACGTGTTCGACCACCGACAGGTCGTGCGAGATGAAGATGTAGGAGAGGCCGAGGTCCGCCTTCAGGTCGGCGAGCAGGTTGAGGATCTGGGCGCGGATCGAGACGTCGAGCGCCGATACCGGCTCGTCGGCGATGACGAGCTTCGGCCTGAGCGCGATGGCGCGGGCGATGCCGACGCGCTGGCGCTGGCCGCCGGAAAACTCGTGCGGATAGCGCCGGCCGGCATCCGGCGGCAGCCCGACCCGCTCCAGCAGCGTCGCGACCGTCCGGCGGCGCTCCTCGCGGGTGCCGATGCCATGGATGATCAGCGGCTCGGCGATGATGGACTCGATGCGAAGCCGTGGGTCGAGCGAGGCGAAGGGGTCCTGGAACACGATCTGGAGGTCGCGCCGGCGCCGACGCAGCGCTGCCGCCGGCAGCCGGGCCAGATCCTCGCCCTCGAACAGCACCTGGCCCGCCGTCGGGGGCACGAGCTGGAGGATCAGCCGGGCGAGCGTGGACTTGCCGCAGCCGGATTCGCCCACCACCCCCAGCGTCTCGCCGCGGGACAGGGTGAAATCGACGCCATCCACCGCGCGGATGCGCCCACCCTCCCTGGTAGGGAACGACCGTTCCAGGCCGATGACCTCGAGCAGCGGCGTCACGGCAGCGGGTTCCAGCAGGCGAAACCGTGGTCGCTGTCGGCCGGCCCCAGCGGCGGCACCTCCGCCCGGCAGGCAGCAACGGCGCGGTCGCAGCGATCGGCGAAGGCGCAGCCCGCGCCGCGGAGGCCGGGGCTCGGCACCATGCCGCGGATGCTCGGCAGCCGCTCCTGCTGCCGGCCGAGCCGCGGAATCGAGGCCAGCAGCCCGTGGGTGTAGGGGTGGCGCGGCGCCGCGAACAGGGTCTTCACCGGCGCGCGCTCCACGATCCGCCCCGCATACATCACGATGACGCTGTCGCAGTAGCGGGCGACGAGGCCGAGGTCGTGGGTGATCAGCAGCAGCCCCATGCCCTTCTCGCGACGCAGCGCGTCGAGCAGCTCCATGATCTGCGCCTGGATGGTCACGTCCAGCGCCGTCGTCGGCTCGTCGGCGATGACGACCGCGGGGCTGCAGGCGATCGCCATGGCGATCATCACCCGCTGGCGCAGCCCGCCGGAAAGCTCGTGCGGATATTGACCCAGCCGCCGGCGAACGGCGCCGATGCCGACCTGCTCCAGCAGCGCGCCCGCCTGCGCCCACGCCTCGCGCCGCCCGACCGGGCGATGCAGCCGGATCGCCTCCACGAGCTGGCTGCCGACGGTGTAGGTCGGGTTCAGGCTGGTCATCGGCTCCTGGAAGATCATGCCGATGCGGTCGCCGCGCACGCGGCGCATCTGCGCCTCCGACAGGCGCAGCAGGTCGACCCCGTCGAGGAGCACGCGGCCGCCCGCAATCCGTGCGGGCGGCGTCGCCAGCAGGCGCATCACCGCCATCGCGGTCACGCTCTTGCCGCAGCCGGACTCGCCGACCAGCCCCAGCATCGCGCCCGAATCGAGCGCGAAGCTCACTCCCTCGACGACGTCGACCGGCCCGTGGTCGGTGTTGAAGCCGACCGTCAGCTCCTCGACGGAGAGCCGGCTCACGCCTATTCCAGCACCACGCGCGGGAAGTAGACGGACACCACCCAGTTCGGCACGTCGACGATGCAGTTGATGCGCAGGTCGGCGCAGACGCTGCACAGCATGTAGGCGTCAACCGGCGCCATGCCCGTCCGTTTCGCCAGCAGCTCGACCATGTCGCTGAGCGCGTTGCGGGCGTTCGTCATCAGGTCGGGGCCGACGCCGGTGGTAACGTCGTAGCCCTTCTCGTCCAGGTGGCGGGAAACGGGCCCCGGCGTCGAGAAACGGGGTGCGCGCGGCGCACCGCCCTTGATCAGGTCCAGCCGCGCCGTGACTGTCATCGGGCTCTCGATCGCGGTGCCGCAGACCTCGCCGTCGCCCTGCGCAGCATGCAGGTCGCCGATCGAGAACAGCGCCCCCTTCACCTCCACCGGCAGCCACAGCTCGGCCCCCTCGGTGAGGTCGCGGATGTCGACGTTGCCGCCCACGTTGCGCGGCGGCACCACGCTGTGGTGCCCCGGCTCGGCGAGCGCGACGCCGATGGTCCCGGCGAAGGGGCGCAGCGGCACGCGCCCACCCGGCCCGAACAGCGCGGGCGTCTTCAGGTCCGGCTCGTACTTCCAGATGTGCAGCGCCGGCTCCGGGAACTGGTCGGCGAGCAGGCCGAAGCCCGGAATGTTCGCGGTCCATCCCCAGCCGGAGGGCTGGAAACCCTCCAGCGTGATCTTCAGCGTGTCGCCCGGCTCGGCGCCGTCCACATAGACCGGGCCGGTCACCGGGTTGACGAAGGCGAAGTCGAGTCCCGGCACGTCGGCAACCGTGCTCTGCGGCGAGAGCTGGCCGCCGGAGGCATCGACGGTCTCGAAGGTGATCGAGGTGCCCGGCGCGACCGTCAGCTTCGGCGGGAAGCTGTTGTCCCAGCCGAAGTGGTGGTCGTGCGCGTGGATGGTATGCGCGGCCTTACTGACCGGCGTCGAGTGCATGGACATGGTCGTAGTTCACCGGAATGTGCACGGGATCGACGAAGTAGGAATCCTCGCCGCCGATCCGCTCGCTGCGGAAAGTGAAGCGCTGTTCGTTGAAGATCGGGGCCCAGGGGGCGTCCTCCATGATCTGGAGGTAGATGTCACGCCACAGCGCGATCCGCTCCTCGCCGCGGGCGGGATCGGTCATCGCGTCCGCCTCGGCCGCCTTCGCGTCCAGCTCCTCGTTGCAGTACCAGGCCCAGTTCCAACCGCCCTGCACGGCGCCGCCGCACCCGAGGATGGGCCCGTAGAAGTTGGACGGATCGGGGAAGTCCGCGATCCAGCCCATGCCGCCGGACCAGATCATCGGCGCCGTGTTCGGCTGGCCGCCTGCGTCGATGACCGTGGACTGGGCGAGCGTCAGCAGCTCGGCGCGGATGCCGACCGCCGCCAGGTCCTGCTGGATCGCCTGGGCAATCCGCGGGTTGGGGTCGGTGTTCATCGCGTAGAGCTGGGTGTCGAAGCCGTCGGGGTAGCCGGCTTCCGCCAGCAGGGCCTTCGCCGCCTCGGGATCGTAGGGATAGCCCTCGTAGTCCTCGGCATAGCCCGGCATCGCCGGCGGCAGCGGCTGGTTCGCCGGCACGGCGCGGCCGTTGACGATGCGCACGATGCGATCCTTGTTGATCGCCATGTTCACCGCCCGGCGCACCCGCACGTCGTCGAACGGCGCCATCTGCACGTTCATCGTCAGATAGCCGGTGTGGAGCTGGCCGCCCTCGATGATCCGGCCCTCATAGTCCGGGTTCTCCATGACCTCGACGAAGCGCGCCGACGGGATCGGGTCGCCGAGGATGTCCACCTCGCCGTTCTCCATCCGCAGCAGCGCGACGCTCGGATCCTGGCCGACCTCGAACACGATCCTGTCGAGCTTCGGCACCCCGGGGATGTGGTAGTTCTCGTTGCGGTCGAGGATCAGATGCTGGCCGAGCGACCATTCGGTGAGCTTGAAGGCGCCGGTGCCGACGGGATTGCGGCCGAAATCAGGGCCCAGTTCCTCCACCACCTCGCGCGGCACTGCGAAGGAGAAGTTCAGCGCCATCACGTGCAGGAAGGTGGCGTTCGGCGTGGACAGGCGGATCACCACCGTGCGGTCGTCCGGCGTCTCGATGCCGGACAGGCCATCGGCCTCGCCGGCCGCGGCGGCATCGAAGCCCTCGATCATCCAGAAGAAGCCCTGACCGGGGCTCAGCGTGTCCGGGTTTACCGCCCGCTCGATCGAGTACTTGATGTCGGCCGAGGTCAGCGGGCGGCCGTTGTGGAAGGTTATGCCGTCGCGCAGATGGAAGGTGTAGGTGAGGCCGTCGTCGGACAGCTCGTAGCTCTCGGCCAGGTCCGGCACCAGCACCGTCGTGCCGGGCTCGTAGTCCATGAGCCCGTCGAAGATGCTCTTGATGATCGACCAGTTCTGCCAGTCGTAGCCGATCGCCGGGTCGAGGGTCGAAACGTCATCGTTGTAGGTGACGATCATCGACCCGCCCGTCGGCGCATCGTCCTGCGCCGCCGCGATCATCGGCGCGGCCAGCGCCATCACCGCCACGCCCGCGGCCAGCATCTTGTGCATCGTCATTCCCCCAGGACCAGATCCCTGCGGCCAGTCTTTCCCGCCCGGCGCGCCGGCGCAAGAGACTTCACCGAGCGCCGGTCCGGAAGTCGCAGCACCGTGATCGCTCCGGGCGTGCCGCGCGGGGCGAGAAGGTGCGGTCACTGCGGCGAAAGCCGCCCCTCCTCCTGCAGCGCCAGCTCCCACGTTTCCGCCGTGAGCTGCTGGCCATAGCTGCACTCGGCGCGCTGCTCGACCAGCCGGAAGCCGATCGACGCATAGAGCTGCCGGGCCTCGACGAGGATGTCATACGTCGAGAGCACGATTCGGCGATAGCCGCAGCGGCGGGCGAAGGCGACGCATTCCTCGACCAGCCGCCGCCCCAGCCCGAGGCCGCGCGCCGCCGGCTCGACGTAGAGGACGCGAAGGCGGGCGGTCTCGTCGCTCTCCTTCACCAGCATGACCGCGCCGATGATCGCGCCGTTCCGGTCCGCAATCCACGCACGCTCCCGATCCGGATCGAAGTTCTCGAGGAAGCGGGTGGTGACCTTGCCGGCCAGTACCTCGAAGTCCGCGTTCCAGCCGTGAGCCTCGTGGTAGAGCACCGCGTGGCGGTAGGTGATCCAGCCCATGTCGCCCGGCCGGTGCGGGCGCAGGATTATCTGCGCGGCCCTGGCCCCCGACAGCAGTTCCTCGATCGTCGCCATGGCCGCAACCAGCCGTTCCTGCTCCGCCGGTGCCAGCGGCTCCACCATCGCCGCCGCCTCGGCCTGCGACTGCGCGTCGAGCGCAGCGAACTCCCGCCGGCCCTCCTCGGTCAGCCACAGCAGGTTGAGCCGCCGGTCATCGAGATCCTGGCGGCGCGCGATCAGGCCTTCCACCTCCAGCCGGCGCAGGATGCGGCTCAGATAGCCACGGTCGAGGCCGAGCCGGGCGATCAGGGCCGACGCGGTCGCGGGTCCGTCGGCGTGCGCCAGCTCGTAGAGCACGCGCATCTCCGCCAGCGAACGGCGGCTCTTCAGGAACCGCTGGTTCAGCAGGCCGATGCGGCGGGTGTAGAAGCGGTTGAACTGGCGGACGCGGCTGGCGCAGTCGGGTGTCGCGCTCATGATCATGCCCGGGATCCCCTGCCCGATCAGTGAACGCAAATCAGTTGACTGAGTCAACTATCTGCAGGCGGCCGCGGCCTGGTGAAACACCGCCAGCCGTGTCAGGCGCGCAGCCGGATGCGCGGGTCGATCAGCGGGGCGACCATGTCGGCGAGCAGGTTGCCGAGGACGATCGCGAGCGCGGCGATCAGGGTTACGCCCATGATGATCGGGATGTCCAGCCGCTGGATGGCCTGCCAGGCGAGCTGGCCGATGCCCGGCCAGCCGAACACGGATTCCACGACCACCACGCCGCTCATGAAGATGCCGATGTCGAGGCCGATCATCGCCACGATGGGCAGAATCGCGTTGCGCAGGCCGTGCACCACCAGGATGCGCCCCGCACCCGCCCCCTTGGCGCGGGCGGTGCGGATGTAGTCGCGGCGGAGGACGTCGACCATCGACGACCGCATCATCCGCGCATACCAGCCGCCGCCGAGGATGCCGAGGGTCAGCGCCGGCAGCAGGAGGTTGTCGAGGCCGCCGTAGCCGCGGAGCGGCAGCCAGTCCAGCTCCACCGCGAATACGTAAAGCAGCAGGATGCCGACGAGGAACTGCGGCGCCGACACGCCGACGAAGGCGGCCACCATGATGACCCGGTCGGGCAGCCGCCCCCGGTAGGCCGCGGCGGCGAGCCCGGCGGGGATGCCGATCAGGAGCTCGAAGAAGATGCCGCCCGCCATCAGCTCCAGAGTCGCCGGCAGCCGGCTCCACAGCAGCTCGCCGACCTCCGTCCGCTGCATGTAGGACCGCCCCAGATCGCCCTGGAGCAGGTTCGACAGGTAGATCAGGTACTGCTCGACGATCGGGCGGTCGAGGCCGAGCTGCTGGCGGATCGACTCCACCGTGGACTGCGGCGCGTTGCGGCCGGCGATCATCCGCGCCGGGTCCGCCGGGATCAGGTACATCAGCAGGAAGGTGATCAGCGTGATGCCGGCCACGATCAGCACCGCCTGTCCCAGCCGCCGGGCGAGAAAGGCCGCCATCACCGCCGCCCCCGCTGCGTCGGGTCCAGCGCGTCCCTGAGCGCATCGCCGACGAGGTTGAACGAGAGCGCAAGCAGCAGGATCGCGACCCCGGGGATGAACACCAGCCAGGGCGCGCTGGTGAAGTAGCTCTGGCTCTCGAAGATGATGTTGCCCCACGACGGCTCCGGCGGGCGGACGCCGATGCCGAGGAAGGAGAGCGTCGCCTCCAGCAGTACCGTGGTGCTGATCCCCAGGGTCGCCCAGACCAGCATCGTCGGAACCAGGTGCGGCAGGATATGGACGCCGACGATGCGCAGGTGATGGGCGCCCAGCGCCCGCGCCGCCTCGACATACTCCCGCTCCGCGAGCGCGGTGGTCTCGGTATAGACCACCCGCGCCACCTGCACCCAGTTCACCAGCGCGATCACCAGGGCGACGATCCAGAAGCTCGGCCCGATGATCGCCGCCAGCGCGATGGCCAGGAGCAGCGCCGGAAAGGCCATCATCAGGTCCGTGAAGCGCATGATCGCGGTGCCCAGCCAGCCGCGGACATAGCCCGCGATCGCGCCCAGCAGGGTGCCGATCAGGACCGCGGCGCCGTTCGACACCACGCCGACGATCAGCGAGGTGCGGGCGCCGTACATCATCCGGCTGAGAAGGTCGCGGCCGAGCGTGTCGGTGCCGAAGACGAAGTCGCCCCCCGGCGGCAGCGGGGCGCCTTCGAGGGTCAGCCCCTCGAACAGCTGCTCACGGTAGTCATAGGGAGCGAGCCATGGCGCGAGCACGGCCACCAGGATCGTCGCGCCGATGACGATCAGGCCCGCCACCGCGGTCGGGCTGCGCAGGATCAGGCGCATGCTGCCGCCTTCACGGCGTCACCCGGAGGGGCGGAAGCGCGGCGCCCCGAAGCGCCGCGCCATCGCATCGGCTCGCGGGGACGGAACAGGGCGCCTACCGGAAGTGCGGGATCACGTGCTCGCGGTATTCCGCGATCTGCCGCTCCTCCTCGCCGCACATCAGGTAGATGTTGAACTGCGTCACGCCAGCCTTCTCCAGCTCCTTCAGCTTCTCCACATGCGCCTCGGCCGGACCGAGAATGGAGAAGCTGTCCACCACGTCGTCGGTGATGAAGTCGAGATGGTCCGCGTCCTTCTCGGCGTGCTTCTTGTAGTCGTAGCCCTTGCGCCGCTCGATGTAGCCGGTGAGGCTCGCAGGCACGAGGCTGGTGTCTTTACCGTACTTCTCGACGATGTCGGCCACGTGGTTGCCGACCATCGCCGGGAACCAGCGGGTCTGCTCGCGGCCCTTCTCGATGTCGCCCACCCAGACCGGCGCGGCCGACATGACCTCGTACTTCGACATGTCCCGGCCCGCCTTCTTGCCGGCCGCGATCGCCTCGCCGGCGAACCACTGGCACAGCGACGGCTCGGCGAGCTGGATGATCAGGCCGTCACCGGCGCGGCCCGCCGCATCCAGGGCCTTGGGGCCGTAGGCTGCGATCCAGACGGGGATGTCGTAGCCGTTGGACCAGGTGAACTGCACCGGGTTGGGGCTCTCGCCGTAGGTCACCTCCTCGCCGCGCACCATGGCCTTGAGCTTCTCGGTGAACTCGACCATGCGCTCCACGGTCGCGGGCTTGTGCCCCATGACGCGCCGCGAGCTGTCGCCGCGGCCGACGCCGACCAGCACCCGGTTCTGCCCCTGGACCGCCAGGGTGAGGAAGATCGACGCCGCCTCGGACCAGTCGCGCACCGCAGGGTTGGTGACGCACGGTCCGAACTTCATCGTTTGGGTGTACTCCATGCACATCGCCATGGTGACGAAGCACTGCCGCCACAGGATGTGCGAGTCATAGAACCACCCGTAGGTGAAGCCGGCCTGCTCTGCCTGCATGCACAGCGCCACCGTCCGCCGCGGATCGATGTTCCCCTTGAAACAGATGCCGAATTCCATTGCTCCCCCTCTGACCCCTGCCCCGTCGCTCAGTGCTCGGGGGCCCAGATCCTGATGCCCGCGTGCCTGAACGGCGTCGTCTTCGACATGTTGAGCCGAATGAGGATTGCCGTCAAAGCCTCAATGCAGCGGGCATTTTCCGCCGGTCCGCAGTTGTAGGCCCGCACGCCCAACTTCTGGATCAGCTCCAGAACCTCGCTCTTCGCCGCCACGTCGTTGCCGGCGATCAGCACATCGCAGTTGATGGGCCGGTCCAGGTCGTTCAGCACCGCGGCCGACACGTTGTGCAGCGCTCCCACGACCGGAATCTCCGGCCCCAGCAGTGCCTGGGCGCGCTCGGTCGCCGAACCCTCGGGCGGCATCGCCACCGCCTTCGGATCGCCTTCCTTCAGCGGCACCTCGATGTCGACCAGGATCCGCCCGCGCAGCTGGTCCTTCACCGCCGCGAGCGTCGCGTCGTGGGCGGACCAGGGCACCGCGAGCATCACGATCCGCCCGGCGGTGGCAATCGCGCCCGCATTGTCGTGCCCGGAGATCGGCGCGCCCCCGATCGACAG
>CALKHQ010000210.1 GCA_937988735.1 uncultured Alphaproteobacteria bacterium | reverse complement strand
CCCTTCGGCGATGGTGAAGGAAACGCCGTCGACGCCGCGAACGCCGCCGAACAGCCTCGTCAGTCCCCGGGCCTCAAGCATCAGGTGCGACCATAGCAGAATGCCACCGCAGCCGGCGCTTGTGGCCCGGGCGATTCGGTTGCATGAAATCGGGCCCCAGACTACAGGATGCACGCCGGGCGCCAAGCCCGCCGACCGAGCAGGGACACCGCCATGGCAGACGCGCCCGACGACAGCTTCGAGCTTTACGACCTGAAGGTCGAGATCGTCGCCGGCGACCGGCCGATGATGGGCGAATACAAGGCGGGCGACTATTTCATCCTGTCCGGCGAGATGATGACCCTGCCGCCGGGACAGGGCTTCCCGATCTACGCGCTGGCGGCGCTCCTGCCCCTGCTGCCGGCGAAGCAGCGCGAAACGCACCCGAACGACTGGATGACCACCGACGTCGAGATTGCCGGGCCCGACCCGAACTGCGGCGCCCGCTACCGCATCACCCGCATCGGCAAGCGCCGGTTCCGCCACAGCGAGACGACGGCGGTGCCCCTGCCCGGTCGGTCGCATCCGTGACCGTCGAACGTTTCCGCCTCGCCCCCGACCACGAGATCTCCCGCATCATCAAGGGCGGGTGGCAGCTCAGCGGCGACCACGGGCCGGTGGACCGCGAGGCGGCGATCGTGGCCATGGGCGAATTCGTCGACGCCGGCGTCACCACCTTCGACTGCGCCGACATCTATACCGGCGCGGAAGAGATGATCGGCGCCTTCCTCGCCCGGCGGCGCGACGGAACGGTGAAGGTGCACACCAAGTTCGTGCCCGACCTCGACCGCCTCGCCACCATCGACCGGGCCTATGTGGAATCGGTGATCGACCGGTCGCGGGCGCGGCTGGGCGTGGACCGGCTGGACCTGGTGCAGTTCCACTGGTGGGACTACGACATACCCGGCTACGTGCGCACCACCCGCTGGCTGCAGGAGCTGCAGGCGGAGGGGAAGATCCGGCACCTGGCCATGACCAATTTCGACGTTCCGCGGCTGTCGGAGATCCTCGATGCCGGCGTCCGCATCCTCTCGATGCAGACGCAGTATTCGCTGCTCGATCACCGCCCGGCCGGGCCGATGACGGCGCTGGCCGAGGCCCACGGCTTCCGCTTCCTCTGCTACGGCGTGCTCGCCGGCGGCTTCCTCACTGACGCCTGGCTCGGCCGCCCCGACCCGGGCTTCGCCTTCGACAACCGCTCGCTGGTCAAGTATCGCCTGATCATCGAGGAGTTCGGCGGCTGGGACCTGTTCCAGGAGCTGCTCGCCGCCTGTCGCGCCATCGCCGACCGCCATGCCCGCGCCTGCCCCGCGGCCGACATCTCCACCGTCGCCATCCGCCACGTGCTCGACCAGCCGCTGGTCGCCGCCGCCATCGTCGGGGCGCGCTACGCCAGCCGGCTGGCGCCGACGCTCGCCGCCTTCGACCTCGTCCTCGACGACGAGGACCAGGCGCGGATCGAGGCGGTGCGGGCGCGCGCCACCGGGCCTGCCGGCGACTGCTACACGCTGGAGCGCGACCGCTCCGGCCGGCACGGGCGGATCATGAAGTACAACCTCAACCGCGAATGCCAGCCATGACCCTCGAGGCCGACGCCATCCGGGCGGTGATCGACACCCACGCCGACCTGGAGGCGTGGTTCGCGCGCAAGGACGTCGCGGCCTGGAACCGGTTCGAGGAGTCGCTGGCCGACGACTTCACCATGATCACCCCGGACGGCGTCCACTGCGACCGCGCGACCGTGCTGACCGGGGTCGCCGCCGCCGGCGGCAGCTGGGGCACCGACTTCACCATCCGCATCGAGGCCGCCGGCGCCCACATCTATGGCGGGGATCTGGCGGTGGTGGTCTACCGCGAGGTCCAGACCGGCGGCAGCCGCCCGCCCTCCGTGCGCTGGTCCACCGCCCTCTTTTCCCGCGCCCCGGACGGCCGCATGCTCTGGCGCCACCTGCACGAGTGCTGGACGACCTGAGGTCCCGGTCGCAGCGCGCCGGTTTCCCGGCCCCCCGGATCATCATGGCCGGGCTCGACCCGGCCAACTCACGGGAATTGCGCACCC
>CALKHQ010000209.1 GCA_937988735.1 uncultured Alphaproteobacteria bacterium | reverse complement strand
CCACGGGCAGGTGACGCAGCCGCGGACGATGCGCCCCTCGCCGAGCGGCCCGTTCTGGTGGGCGCAGAGGTTGGTGAGTGCCCCCAGCCGCCGGCCGTCGCGGAACAGGGCAACGCGCTCGCCCCGCGGCAGCACGACCACCTGCGCGCGGCCGTCGGGCGGCGCGTTGCTCACCACCGCCACCGGCAACCAGCCGTCCTCGGTGAGCCTGCGGCCCGCTCCGGCCACGTCGCGGCGGCACTCGCGCAGGCCCGCGGCGAGATGCAGCGGGATGACGAGGCAGAGGCTCGCCGCCACGAGGATGGTCTCGAACAGCGCGGACCGACCCTGCATCGCCCCCAGCGCCACGTGCATCACCGCCGCGGCATAGGCCAGGTAGACCAGCATGTGCAGCGCCTTCCACAGCACCGGGCCGAGGAAGGAGAGCCAGAAGTCGTGGCTGGTCGCCGCCATCACCACCAGCACGGCGAAGGCGAACAGGCCGAGATACTCGAAGGGAAAGCCGGCGACGCTGTCGAACGCCGGGTTGCTCGACAGCAGCGACACCCACGGGTCCACCGGCGCGAAGGCATGATACCAGCCGAGCACGGCGCCGAGGTGGGCGCCGGCGACGACCGCGGTCAGCACGCCGAAATGGCGCCGGTTGTAGAGAACCGGAAGGAAGCGGCGGTCGAGGCGGGCCAGCGGCCCGATGCACAGGATCGCCGTCAGCATCAGGAAGGCACAGCTGCCGAAGGCGCGCATCCTCACGATCGCGGTGTCGATCGGCGGACCGTCCGCCAGCAGCGGCGCCAGGCGGGTGTAGGTCAGGATGTAGCCTGCGACGAGAAGCAGCAGGACGCCATCATAGAGCCACTTGTTCCGGTTCCACTGGACCGGCCGGCAGGCATGGCCCATGGCTTCAGCCTTCCCCCGCCACGGCCCGGAGCGCGTCGAGCGCCGGCTCGGGCGGCGGCGAGCCGGGCCGGAACGCCAGGGCCAGCACGAGCCCGAGCGGCAGCAGGGCCGCGAGCAGGAGCCACAGCCCCAGATGGGCCCTGCGGTGCGCACGGCGCATCAGCCGCCCCTCCGCTGCTGCTCCAGCCGCCGCCAGCGCAGCAGCACGATCGGCCACAGCAGGACGAGGCCGGGCACCAGCAGTACACGGAACAGCCAGCTGCCGCGGGCCGCCGGCTCGACCCGATCGATCCCGGCCAGGAGGAACAGCGCGGCGACGACCGCCCCTGCGGCGGCATACCAGCCGGCGATGTCGATCAGGAGCTCCGCCACCCGTCCTGCCCCTCCCGCTGCCGGCACCAGCATTGCGGGCAGGGACGGGGCGACACAATGCACGAGCGCGCGAGCATTCATCGCACCTTAATGTTGACGGCTGCACAGTCCCGCCCGCATGTGGATACATTCGGTGGGCGTCCATCCGGCGCGCGGATGACTCACGGATCAGACTGGATGCCCGGGCCGACCATGCTCGACGGAACAACCACCAGCGCTGCGGCCGCACGGTCCAGCCACGCCGCCGCCCTCGCCAGGGCCAGCGACATCGGCCTCGAAGGCGTCCTCCGCCTCCAGGACCTGTCGCAGGTGTGCGAGCAGATCCTGCACGTGCTGGAATCGGCCGAACCCGAGCTGCACATCTCGGTGATGTCGGTGGACCGGCGGGCCGGGGTGCTGCGCGTGGTGGCGGCGCCCCGGCTGCCGGAAGCCTATGCAAAGGCGGTCGACGGCCTCCCCTACGGCCCCAACGTCGGTTCCTGCGGCGCCGCCGTGGCCGAGGGCCGCCGCGTCGAGGTCATCGACATCCTGGAGCATCGGAACTGGGCGCCGTTCCGCGACCTTGCCAGGCTCTCCGGAATGCGGGCGTGCTGGTCGGTGCCGATCTTCGGCGAGGGCGAGGTGATCGGCACCTTCGCCGTCTACCACCCCCGCCCCTGCGCGCCCACCCCGGAACAGTCCGGCCTGATCGATGCCGCCGCCAACGTCGTCGGCGTCGTCCTCGCGCACGCCCGGGCGCACCACAAGCTGCAGACGACGCTGCAGCGCCTCGAATTCGCCGCCGAAGCCGGCGGGATCGGCATCTGGGACTGGGACGCCCAGAACGACCGTCTGGCCTGGGACGACCGGATGTTCGCGCTGTTCGGCGTGGACCGCCGGACCTTCGGCGGCCGGTTTGCCGACTTCCGCTCCCTCGTCGATCCCGAGGACCTCGCGCAGATCGAGCGTGAAGGCCACGCCGCGATGATGAGCGGCAAGCCCTATCGCTGCGAGTACACCATCACCCGACCGAGCGACGGCGCCCGGCGCCGCATCGCGGAGCACTGCGCGCCCCAGATCGACCCACGGACCGGGCACGTGCACCTGATCGGGGTGGACTGGGACGTCACCGAGCAGCGCGAGCGTGAAGAACAGCTGCGCCAGGCGCAGAAGATGGAGGCCGTCGGCCAGCTCACCGGGGGCGTCGCCCACGACCTGAACAACCTGCTTACGGTGGTGCTCGGCAATCTCGAGCTGATGGAGGAGCGGAACCAGGACCCGCGGCTGATGCCGCTGCTCGACGCGGCGATGAAAGCCGCCGGACGCGGGGCGAAGCTCATCGACCAGCTGTTGTCGTTCAGCCGCCGCGCCGTCCTCACCCCGGAGGTGCTGGACATCAACCAGGTGGTGGGCGGGATCGAGGAGATGCTGCGCCGCAGCCTGCCGGAGACGATCGTGGTCACCGTCCAGCCCGGCGCGGATCTCTGGCAGACGAAGATCGACCGCAACCAGTTCGAGAACGCGCTGCTCAACCTGGCGCTCAACGCCCGCGACGCCATGCCCGCAGGCGGCGAGTTCACGATCAGCACGGCCAACACCACGCTGCTGCCCGCGGACTGCCGGGCGCTCGACCTTGACCTGAAGGGCGGCCGCTTCGTCCGCGTCACTGCCGCCGACACGGGCAACGGGATGCCGCCGGAGGTCGCTGCGCGGGCGTTCGAGCCGTTCTTCACCACCAAGCAGGTCGGCAAGGGCTCGGGCCTCGGGCTCTCGATGATCTACGGCTTCATGAAGCAGTCGGGCGGCGCGGTCCGGCTCGACACCGCCCCGGGCGCCGGCACCCGGGTGGAGCTGTACTTCCCCGAATACTGCCCGACGGTGGTCGAGGAGCCTGCGGCGGAGGTTTCCGACGTGCCCCGGGCGAGGCCGGGCGAGACGGTCCTCGTGGTCGAGGACGAGGATGCGGTGCGCGAGGTCGTGGTCGCACAGGTCCGCCGGCTCGGGTACGGCATTGCCGAGGCCGGCAACTACGACGAGGCGCTGGCCGTCCTGTCGCAGGGGCGCGCCATCCACCTGCTGCTGACGGATGTGGTCATGCCGGGCGGGAGCGGCGTCGCCCTCGCCGCCGCGGCGCGGGCGCGCTATCCGCGCCTGCGCGTCCTGTTCATGTCGGGCTATGCCGCGGACAATCTCGACGGCGCGGTCGGCATCCCGGACGCGCCGCTGCTGACCAAGCCCGTCACCCGGGCAAGGCTCGCGACCGCGATCCGCCGCGCGCTCGACACCACCGGATAAACCGGCCGTTAAGCACATCCGGCGACAATGACACGTTGTCGCAGCGCCGCGCAGCGCGGCCGGGGCCCGAACCATGACCCGATACGCCGGACTGGTCGAGACGCGAAGGGTTGACCGCCTGCTGTCCAGCGAGGAGCTGGACCGCGAGAAGCGGCACGCGCTGCTGAAGTTCAAGGAAGGGCTGGACGCGGTGATCATGTCCGCGAACCAGGAGGTGCTGCGGAACCGGCTCCCCGAGCTGACCCGTGACTCCTTCACCCGTCTCGCGGTGCGCGTCGCGGAGCTGCGCGGCGCCTACCTCGCACAGGCGCTCCGGCTCGCCGAGGCGACCGGCACGCCCGATGCGGCCGCCATCGCGGACTTGCGCCATGCCCGCGAGGCCTTCGACGAGATGCGCGAGGCCTTCGAGGCGCTCGAGCGCGTGATCGAGCGCGGCTACATCCGGATCGCCTGATCCGCCTCCCCTGCCCCTGCCGGCGCTGGCGCCGGCCC
>CALKHQ010000208.1 GCA_937988735.1 uncultured Alphaproteobacteria bacterium | reverse complement strand
CCGGCGCGGGCACGGTCGGCGTGCGGATGACCGCGTCGCGGATGCGCGCCGCGGCGGCCTCGACATGAGCGAAAGTGACAGCGAAGGGCGTGGTCATGGCCGCGGCTCCAGCGTCAGGCGCGCCACCGCGGCGTCCTCCGCCACCGCCCAGCTCGTCGGGATCGGCCAGTATTCGCCCGCCGCCCACGGCTCGGCCAGGTGCGCCCAGTAGGGCGAGTAGGGGTTGTCGGACTGGCCCGGCGCCATCGAGAACACCGACTGCTCCAGGTTGGCGAGGTCATAGATCGCGCGCAGTCCCGGGCCGTGGACGTTGCTGAACGGGTCGGCGTCGCTGGCGAAGGAGGTGCCGCCGCGGTTGACGGTGGCCCAGGAGCCGCCGGTCGGCACCGAGGCGTCCAGCCAGTTCCCGAGGACCGGGATCTGGCCGAACATCTGGTGGCGAAAGGCCGCACGGTGCGCCTCGCCCCAGCGCCACTGGCCCATGTCGTCGCCGTAGCGGGCAGCGATGAAGTCGAGGGCCGCCAGCAGCGAGCGCTCGCGCAGGCTGTCGCAGTCCTCCACCGCCTCGGTGGTCACGTCGTCGCACCAGTGCCCGAGGTCGGTCAGCACCCGGGCGACGAAGTCCGGCTTGCGCGCGAAGATTTCGGGGTAGAGCTCGCCGATCTCGTCGGCCGCGATCCCGCGGGTGATCTCGCGCATCCATGCTTCGAAGATCAGCGGCTCCGCCCGGTCCGCGGCCATCGTCCCGTCCCAGCGCGACAGCAGGCCCGCCGCCGCCTGCGCCCGCGGCTCGCGGAACTCCGCGTCCAGCATCAGCGGCAGCAGCTCGCGCGCCTCGAGCGAGACCACGTCGTGCTGGATGGCGCGGAAGTCGGCGACGGTGAGCCGCCGGTCGGTATCCAGCAGCTGGTGGATGCGGTCCGACCGGTAGGGGAAGTCGTAGGTGCTGCCCAGGTGGTACGGGTAGTCGTCGTCCACCACCCGGTTGTTGGCGTTGACGATCACGCCGCCGGCCGGGTTGAAGGTCTGCGGCAGCCCCTGGAACGGGATCCGGCCGATCCAGTCGCCTTCGCCGGTCCAGCCCGGCATCGGCGTCAGCCCGTCGCCGCCGGCGCGGATCGGCACGTGCGCCGGCGCGATGAAGCCGATGTTTCCGGCGGTGTCGGCATAGTGCATGTTCTGCTGCGGGGCGACGAAGCGGCGGGCGGCGGCGCGGAAGCTGCGCCAGTCGGTGGCCCGGTTCAGCCAGTACATGCCTTCGGCGGTGGTGTCGCCGGGGAAGAGATACGGCGCCGACAGCGCGAGCACCTGGTTCTCCGCCAGCACCCGTTCCGCCTGCCGCGGCCGCAGGTCGGAGATGACCGGCCCATGGCGGCCGACCCGGACTTCGAACCTCTCGATCCGGCCGTCGGAGAGGCGGAGCGTCTCGGTGCGGGTCTCGAACTCGGCCCAGCCGTCCGGCGTGCGGTAGCGGTTCGGGTTCTCCGGGTCGATCTCCTCGATGAAGGTGTCCGCCATGTCGGAGTGGGTGGTGGTGAAGCCCCAGGCGATGTGCGTGTTGTGGCCGAGGATGTGGAAGGGCACGCCGGGCGTCGTGCCGCCCACGATGTCGAGGGTCGGAGTCTTGACGTGCGCCAGGTACCAGGTTCCGGGCAGGCTGTGGCGCAGGTGCGGATCGTTGGCGAGCAGCGGCTTGCCGCTTGCGGTGCGGCTGCCGTCCGCCACCCAGGCGTTGGAGGCGTCCATCGGCGCGCGGAACAGCGGCGGGATGTCGTCGAAGGCGGCGCGCCAGCGCGGGTCGGGCGCGGCGGCGTGCTGCGCGCCCGGCAGGGTCGGGCCGTATTCGCCCTCCGGCAGGTCGGAGTAGTATTCCCGGGTGCGTTCGGGGCCGAGGATCGCCTCGACCTGCATCCGCTCCACCTCGAAGCCGAAGTTCCAGCCGGCGAGGAAGATCGCCATCAGCTTGCCCCAGACCATCGAGTCCGCCGGCGTCCACGGCTCGGGCCGGTAGTCGGCGAGGTCGAGGCTGGGCGGGATCCGCAGGTAGAGCGCGGGCGACCAGGCGCCCTCGTGGGTCTCGAGATAGGCGTTGACGCCGGCGGCATAGGCCTCCAGCGCCGCCTTCACCTCCGGCGCCGCCTCCCGGTACGCGTCCTCTGCCAGCGCATAGAGGCCGAGGGTGCGGGTAAAGCGGTCCAGCTCGATCACCGAGGGGAAGGACACGATCTCCGACAGCCGCCCCGCGCCGAGTCGGCGCATCTGTTCCATCTGCGGCAGCCGGTCCTGGGCGTGGACGAAGCCGAGGGCGAAATAGGCGTCCTCGTCGCTCTCGGCGCGGATGTGGACGATGCCGCGGGCGTCGCGCAGCACGGTGACCGGCGCATCCAGCCCGGCGACCTGGATGGTGCCGTCCACCTGCGGCTCGGAGCTCTGCAGCCAGATCAGCCCGACCGCGATCAGCGCCAGCACCAGCATGATCACCGACCCGACCAGCCAGGCGGCGACCCTGATGCCGCGGCGCAGCGCCCGGAACGGCCTCAGTTTCCGTCGAGCCACTGCAGGATCCGTTCGCGGTCGGCGTCCACCGCCGGCGCGGGCGCCACCTCGGTCCGGTCGGGATGGCCGGAGAGCTTGATCGGGTTGCCGGCGACCGCGAAGCCCGCGTTGGGGCCGCCGGCGAAGGTCGCGATCATGTTGCGGGCGCGGACGTGCGGGTCGGCGAGCACGGCGGGAATGTCGTTGATCGGCCCGCAGGGCACGCCCGCCTGCTGCAGCCTGTCCAGCCACGAGGCGACGGTGCCGCCGGCGAGCACCGCCTCGATCTCCGCCTTCAGCGCATCGGCGTGGGCGACGCGGTCGCCGTTGCTGCGGAACCGCGCGTCGTGGGCGAGCTCCGGCCGGCCCAGCGCGGCGGCGAGGCGGCCGAACAGCGCGTCGTTGCCGGCGGCGATGATCACGTGGCCGTCGGCGGCGCGGTAGGCCTCGAACGGGGTGATGGACGGGTGGCGCGAGCCCATCGGA
>CALKHQ010000207.1 GCA_937988735.1 uncultured Alphaproteobacteria bacterium | reverse complement strand
CCCAGCCGATGCACAGCGCCGACGGCCGGCTGACCATCACCTTCAACGGCGAGATCTACAACTACCGCGCCCTGCGACAGGAGCTGGAAGCGGCGGGAACCGTATTTCGTTCCGACAGCGACACGGAAGTGCTGCTGGCCGCCTACGACCGTTTCGGTCCTGCAATGACCCAGCGGCTGCGCGGCATGTACGCCTTCGCCATCCACGATGCCGCACGCCGCGGACTGTTTCTCGCCCGCGATCCGTTCGGCATCAAGCCGCTCTACGTCGCCGACGACGGCCGCACGCTGCGCGCCGCGAGCCAGGTGAAGGCGCTGCTGGCCGGCGGCGGTATCGACCGGTCGCCGGCGCCGGCGGGCCATGTCGGCTTCTTCCTGCTCGGCTACGTCCCGGAGCCGCATACCCTACATCGCGGCATCCGTGCCATCCCCGCCGGCGGGCAGATGTGGGTGGATGCGGACGGCGTGAAGGAAAGCTTCCATGCCGACGTGTCGGCGCTGGTGACGGAGGCCGAGCCGCAGCCGGGTGCGGCGGCCGCGCTGCACGCGGCGCTCGCCGACAGCGTCGCCGCCCACCTGGTGGCCGACGTGCCGGTGGGCGTGTTCCTCTCGGCGGGCATGGACTCGACCACCATCGCGGCGCTTGCCACCGAGGCGGCGCGGGCGCCGCTGCGGACGGTCACGCTCGGTTTCGAGGAATTCCGCGGCGGGGACCATGACGAGGTGCCGCTGGCCGAGACGGTGGCGCGCCAGATCGGCAGCGAGCACAGCACGGTCTGGGTCTCGGCCGAGGATTTCGCCGCGGAGGCAGAGCGCCTGCTGCAGGCGATGGACCAGCCGACGATCGACGGGGTCAATGTCTACTTCGTCTCCAAAGTGACGGCGGCGGCGGGGCTGAAGGTGGCGCTGTCCGGGCTCGGCGGCGACGAGCTGTTCGGCAGCTATCCCAGCTTCACCCAGGTGCCGGCGCTGACCCGGCGGCTGGGCTGGGCGACGGCGGTGCCGGGGCTGGGGCGCGCCGCGCGCGTGCTGACGGCGCCGCTGGCCGCGGCCGTCACCTCGCCGAAATACGCCGGGCTCATCGAATATGCCGACAGCGTGCCGCGCGCCTGGTTCCTGCGCCGCGCCCTGTTCATGCCGTGGGAGCTGCCGTTGCCGCGCGAGATGGTGCGGGAAGGGCTGGACGCGCTGGCGCTGGACGCCCGGCTCGCCGCGACCGCGCCCTGCGGCACCGACCGCCAGCGGATCTCGGCGCTGGAGATGTGCTGGTACATGCGCAGCCAGCTGCTGCGCGACGCCGACTGGGCCGGAATGGCGCACGGGCTCGAAATCCGGGTGCCGCTCGTCGACATCGCGCTGGTCCGCGCGGTCGCGCCGATGCTGGCCACCGATCGGCCTCCGGACAAGCAGGACATGGCTGCGGCGCCGCAGCGCCCGCTGCCCGACGCCGTCCTGCGGCGGCCGAAGACGGGCTTCTCGGTGCCGGTGCGCGACTGGCTGCTGAAGGGCGTCGCCGACCGCCTGGGCATGGCGGTGGATGCCGGCGCGCGCGGGCTCAGGGGCTGGGCCGGGCTGGTCTACCGGGCGGCCTGGGGCGGATGAGGACGGAGGCTGCGGCAGAGCCGCGGGAGGGGTGCTGATGGGGCTCAGGGTCGCGATCCTGTGGAGCGAGCTTTCCGGCTATGCCGACGCCTGCTTCCGGGCGCTCGCCGCCCATCCGGGCTGCGACGGCCTGTTCCTCAGCCACTTCCGTGCCGATCCGATGGCGCCGTTCGACGCCTCCGCCTTCGCGTGGCTGGAGCAGCGCGCCTTCTACGACGAGCTGATGGCGTCCGGGACGCTGATCCGGACGGTGGAGGCGTTCCGGCCCGACGTGGTGCTGGTGACGAGCTGGCATATCAGGGGCTACCGCGCGGCGCTCCGGGCGCTCGCCGGCAAGGCGGTCCGGGTGCTGTGCATGGACAACCAGTGGCTGGGCACGCCGAAGCAGCGGCTGGGCGTTGCGGTCAGTCGCTGGCACGTGCGGCCGCTCTACGACCGGGTGTTCCTGCCGGGCGAGCGGCAGTCGATCTTCGCCCGCCGGCTCGGCTTCCCGCAGTCGGCGATCCGATACGGGCTCTATGCCTGCGACCCGGCGCGGTTCGCGCCGCCGCCGGGGACACCGCCCGGGGAGGGCTTCGTCTTCGTCGGCCGGCTGATCCCGGAGAAGGGCGTGGACGTGCTCGGCGCCGCCTACCGCGCCTATCGCGCCGCCGCCACCGATCCCTGGCCGCTCACCGTCTACGGCAGCGGGCCGCTGAAGGACATGCTGGCGGGGATCGAGGGGGTGACCCTGGCCGGCTTCGTTCAGCCCGACGCGCTGCCCGCGGCACTGCACCGGGCGGGCGCCTTCGTGCTGCCCAGCCTGTTCGAGCCATGGGCGGTCGCGATCCACGAGGCGGCCGCCGCCGGCCTGCCGCTGATCGTCACCGCCGTCTGCGGCGCCTCGGTCCACCTGGTGCAGGACGGGCTGAACGGCGCGGTGGTCGGCGCCGGCGACGTCGACGGCCTCGCCCGCGCCTTCGGCCGCATCGCAGGGCTCACGCCCGAGGCGCGGGCCGGCGCCGGCGCGATGAGCCTCGCGCTCGCGCAGCAGTACACGCCGGCCCGCTGGGCCGAGACCGTGCTCGCGATGCCGTCCTGATGGCGGTGCGCGCGGCCGGTCAGGCCATGCCGCGCGCGATCAGGTCCTCGAAATAGGCGATGGTGCGGCGCAGGCCCTGGTCGAGGTCGGTGACGGGCCTCCAGTCCAGCACCTTCTCCGCCAGCGCGATGTTCGGCCGGCGCTGGCGCGGGTCGTCGAGCGGCTTCGGCCGGTGGACCAGCTTCGACCGGGAGCCGGTCAGCGCGATCACCCGCTCCGCCAGCTCGCGCACCGTGATCTCGGCGGGGTTGCCCAGGTTGATCGGCCCGGTGACGTCGTCGCCGGTCGCCATCATCCGGATCAGCCCCTCGACCAGGTCGTCCACATAGCAGAAGGACCGGGTCTGCTCGCCGTCGCCGTAGAGCGTGATGTCCTCGTTCTTCAGCGCCTGTAGCACGAAGTTCGACACCACGCGCCCGTCGTTCGGATGCATCCGCGGGCCGTAGGTGTTGAAGATGCGGACCACCTTGATCTGCATCCTGTGCTGACGGTGGTAGTCGAAAAACAGGGTCTCGGCGCAGCGCTTGCCCTCGTCGTAGCAGGCGCGGGTGCCGATCGGATTCACGTTGCCCCAGTAGCTCTCCTCCTGGGGGTGCTGGATCGGATCGCCGTAGACCTCGGAGGTAGAGGCCTGCAGCACCTTGGCCTTCAGCCGGCGGGCGAGTCCCAGCACATTGATCGCGCCATGGACCGAGGTCTTGGTCGTCTGCACCGGGTCGCGCTGGTAGTGGATCGGCGAGGCCGGGCAGGCGAGGTTGTAGATCTCGTCCACCTCGACGTAGAGCGGCACCGTCACGTCGTGGCGCATGAACTCGAAATACGGGTTGCCCAGCAGGTGGGCGATGTTGTCCCGCGACGAGGTGTAGAAGTTGTCGACGCACAGCACGTCGTGCCCCTGCTCGAGCAGCCGCTCGCAGAGGTGGGATCCGATGAAGCCGGCGCCGCCGGTGACCAGCACGCGTTTGCGGATACTCATGGGCGACTGCCTGTCATGATGGGGGACGATGCCTGGATCGCGGATGCCGCCAGCGCCTGTAGCGCCGGCGGCGGCCCGGAGAGCTGGTCGCGCAGCCGGAGGACCAGCCCGGCCGGATCGGTGGCCCAGCGGACGACGCGCATCGCCTTCGCGATCAGCGCGTCCCGCGCCGTCCACGGCCGGCCCATCACGATGCGGAACATGCGGGCGAGGTCCTCCGCGTAGCGGTCGTTGAGCCGGCCGCTGCCGGTGATCGAGCTTTCGTGGATGCGGAACAGCGACCAGTAGCGGTCCACGATCCGGAACCGGGCGCCGGCGCGGCCGAGCTCCATCAGCAGCTCGGCGTCCCAGCAGGTGCGGTTGGCGTTGTTGAAGCCGGGGGTGCGGGCGAAGGCATCGGCGCGGAAGAAGGTGGACTGCTGCATCTGCACCGACGCGCCGTAGACGAAGCGCGTCAGGCTCCACGGCGCCGAGCGCATCCGGCGCACGACCCGCCCAGTGGAATCGATGATCAGGCCGTGGCCGCAGACCACGTCGGGCCGGTCCCGGGAGGCGAAGACGGCGGCCGCCTCGCGGAGCGCGCCCGGCAGATAGGCGTCGTCGGCGTTGAGATAGCCGAGCACGCTGCCGCTGGCCCGGGCGAAGCCCTTGTTGAGCCCGTCGCCGGGGCCGGCGTCCGGCTCGAGGATCAGCGCCGACAGCCGGTCGCGGTAGCGCTCGAGGATCTCCCGGCTGCCGTCGGTGGAGCCGGGGTCGACCACGATGTACTCCAGGTCCGGGTAGTCCTGGTTGAGCACCGACTGCAGCGCCTGTTCGAGGAACGGCGCCTGGTTGAACGACAGGGTGACGATCGAGATCTTCATGGTGCGGGCGTTCCGGGCTCGCCGTCGGGCGGCGGCGGAGCGGGCTGCTGCTGGCGGCGCAGCGCCTCGCGGGCCGACGGTCGCGGCAGGGTGGCGACGTTCGGCGGGCGGCGGCGCATCAGCCGGGGACTGGGCAGGGGCTGCCCGATGCCGCGGACGCCGCCAGTGCGTTTCAGCGTGCGCCGCGCGGCCGCCCGGATGCGCCGGATCTGCCGCGCCCGTTCGGCGAGGCTCTTCAGGTTGTCCCACATGAAGATCATCAGCACGATCTCGTAGGCCACCACGACACGGCGGTCGGCGGCGAAGGGCGAGAACAGGATGTCCCAGAGCATCAGCAGCCCGATGAAGGTCACGATGGGGGACATCGGGTCGCGTGTCTGGAACAGGTTGGCGAGAACCCGCGCCACCACGAACAGGATGAAGATCCAGAACACGCCGCCCAGCAGCCCCGCCTCCACCCAGGAGCCGGTCAGGTGGGAGTGGGTCGGGATCAGGTCGCCGAACCAGGACGCCTCGATCTCCTCGTCGGCCTCGCGGGTCAGCGCGATCAGCATGTCGACGTAGCGGCGGTCCTGGGCCCAGGAGCCGTGGCCGAGGAAGGGCGAGTCGAGGATCGCCTGGATCGAGACCAGCACCTCGTGCCGGCCGCCGAGCAGGATGCCGGCACCGCTCGCGGTCTGCTGGATCAGCTTCTCGCGCGCCTCCTCTCCCAGCAGGCCGTCCATGGCCGCCATCTCGTAGAGGAACAGCACCAGCCAGGCGGCGACCACGCCGAGCACGAACAGGATCAGCAGCCGCGTGTTGGTGGGGGGCGTCACGTTGGCGCCCTTCCGGCCGAATACCGACTGGGCCATCAGGTACATGGCGGTGAGGAAGCAGACCCCCGCCATGCTGCGCCAGCCCATGTACATGTTGAGCCCGCCGGCGGCGATCATCACCACCACCGGCAGCATTGGCACGCGGTGGACCAGGCGCGAGCAGACGACGGCGACAATGGCAAGGGTCGCCGAGAAGCCGTAGATGAACTTCCACGGGCTCGCCGCCATCTCGAAGTTGGCATAGCGGGAGTTGGAGATGGCGAGACCGATGGCCAGCCCGACGGCGAACAGCATGATCCGGCGACGGTTGCCGTAGACCAGCATGTAGATCGCGGCGAAGTTGACGGTGAAGAAGAAGATCTTCGACCAGCCGCGGGACCAGTCGGCATAGGGCGTGCCGTCGACGATGTCGGTGAGCACCTGGCTCGCGAACCAGGCGCCGGCCAGGATGAGCACCGTCTTCGGCAGGCTTTCCAGCAGCATCTGCCCGCGGTCCAGCAGCAGCAGCGGCAGGCAGAGCAGCAGCAGGAATTCCGCCGCGTACAGCCGGCCGATGATCTCGACCTGGTAGGCCATGGACAACGGCAGCAGGAACGCGAGGCTGTCCAGCACCATCGAGCCCCGGTGCCAGCGCCGGGCGCGCGCTTCCGCCTTCGCCTTCGGATCGACGAACAGCGGCGGGCGGCGGCGGGGGGCTGGGGGCGCGGTCGTCGCGGGGTTCATCCGGAAGTGGCCAGTCTCGGTGTCGGGCGACGGGGCGGCGGCATCTGGCGCCGTCGGCTCGGGACGGGCCCTCGCCGGGCAAGCCGCCCGCTCACCATCGCAGCGCGGGCTTAACGATTCCTGATTTCACCAACGGTGTATCCCGATCGGGGCGCCGGAGGAACCCGCGACCGCGGAGCCCCGCGCCGCCATGCGTTCCCGGGCCATCGGCCTCACGCCGGAAGCGCAGTCAGCACGACGGGACCGTGACGGGTAGCGACCAGGCTGTGCTCGTACTGCACGGTCATCACGTCCGGCTCGGTGAGCAGGCTCCAGCCGTCGGCGCCGACTTCCACCCGGTCCGCGCCGGTGGACAGGAACGGCTCGATGGTGAAGACCAGCCCTTCGGTGATGGTGCGCATGTCGCGCGGCTCGTACCAGGTCGGGATCTCCTTCGGCGCCTCGTGCAGCGAGCGGCCGACACCGTGACTGGCGAGGTTGCGGACCAGCGTGTAGCCGCCGCGCTCGGCAAAGCGCTCGATCCGGGCGCCGATCGCCGACAGGCGCGCGCCAGGGCGGACGGCACGGATGCCTTCCCGCAGCGCCCGCCGCCCGTCGCGGCACAGCGCCTGCGCCCTTGCCGAGACCGGCGGCACGGCGAAGCTGGCGCCCGTGTCGGCGAAGAAGCCGTTCTTCTCGGCGGACACGTCGATGTTGACCAGGTCGCCGGGGGCGATGCGGCGGTCGTCCGGAATGCCGTGGGCGATCTGGTGGTTGATGCTGATGCAGGTGGCACCCGGGAACTGGTAGCAGAGCTCCGGCGCCGACCGGGCGCCTTCCGCCTCGAGCAGCCTGCGCCCGATGGCGTCGAGCTCGGCCGTGGTCATGCCCGGCTCCAGCGCACGGCCCATGGCCGCCAGGGTGCGGGCGACGATGGCGCCGATCTCCTTCAGCTTGGCGAGCTCGGCCTCGTTCGAGACGGTCATGACCTTTCCCCTTGCGGCGGATCCGCCCATGACATAGCCCGCGCGCAGGGGGCGGGGAAGCGCGATCGGCGGCGACCTTGACTTGCCGTGCGGCTCTCCGCCTATTACGCGCCGTCAACCGCCCGGCCAACGGGAGCCAGCCTGCATGAATCGGATCTTCTCCGGAATCCAGCCCTCCGGGAATCTCACGCTCGGCAACTACCTGGGCGCGATCCGCAACTGGGTCGCGCTGCAGCACCAGTACGAGTGCCTGTACTGCCTGGTGGACATGCATGCGATCACCGTCTGGCAGGATCCGGCCGAGCTCAGGCGGCAGACACGGGAGGCGGCAGCGGGCCTGCTCGCGGCCGGCCTCGACCCGAAGCACAACATCATCTTCAACCAGAGCCGGGTCTCGGCCCATGCCGAGCTCGCCTGGGTGTTCAACTGCGTCGCGCGCCTCGGCTGGCTGAACCGGATGACGCAGTTCAAGGAGAAGGCCGGCAAGAACCGCGAGAACGCCAGCGTCGGCCTCTACGTCTATCCGAACCTGATGGCGGCCGACATCCTGGTCTACAAGGCGACCCACGTGCCGGTCGGCGAGGACCAGAAACAGCACCTGGAGCTGGCCCGCGACATCGCGCAGAAGTTCAACCACGACTACGGGGTCCAGCTGTTCCCGCTGGTCGAGCCGCTGATCTTCGGCGCCGCCACCCGGGTGATGTCGCTGCGCGACGGCACCAAGAAGATGTCGAAGTCGGACCCGTCGGACATGTCGCGCATCAACATGACCGACGGCCCGGACGCCATCGCGCAGAAGATCCGCAAGGCGAAGACCGATCCGGAGCCGCTGCCCGGGCCGGACGGGCTGGGGCCGGACGGCCGCCCGCGGCCCCAGGTGCAGGCGGCGCGGCCGGAGGCGTGGAACCTGCTCGCGATCTACGCCGCGCTGTCCGACAGCAGTGTCGCCGCGGTCGCCACCGAGTTCGAGGGCCAGCCGTTCAGCGCCTTCAAGCAGAAGCTCGCCGACCTCGCGGTCTCGGTGCTGGGGCCGATCGGGGCGGAGATGCAGCGGCTGATGGCGGCGCCGGACCACATCGACGCCGTGCTGCGGGACGGCGCCGCCCGGGCCCGCGCGCTTGCAGAGCCGATCCTTGCAGAGATCTACGACGTCGTCGGCTTCCTGAGGGAGTGACGGGCGGGCGCGGGCCGGCTTCCCCGGCTTCGCGTCGTGGCGCCACTGCCGCATCGCGGCTAGGCTCGGGGAGGATCGAACAGCCCCGAGTCGCTGGACGCGCCATGCAGATCTACCTGCCGATCGCGGAGATGTCGGTGAACGTCTTCGTGCTGATCGGCATCGGCGGGCTGATCGGTTTCCTCTCCGGCATGTTCGGCGTCGGCGGCGGCTTCCTGATGACGCCGCTGCTGATCTTCATCGGCATTCCGCCGGCGGTGGCCGTCGGCACCCAGTCCAACCAGACGGTCGCCACCTCGGTCGCGGCTGTGATCGCCCACTGGCGGCGCGGCAACGTCGATGTCCCCATGGGCCTGGTGCTGCTCGCCGGCGGCCTCGCCGGCTCCGGCATCGGGGTGCTGCTGTTCCGCCTGCTGAAGCAGGCCGGACAGATCGACCTGGTGATCGCCTTCAGCTACGTGCTGTTTCTCGGCCTCGTCGGAGTGATGATGGGGGTGGAATCGGGGCGCGCCATCCTGCGCGCGCGCCGGCCCGGCGGGGCCCAGCGGCGCAAGCTGCACAAGCACCACTGGATCCACGGGCTGCCACTCAAGCGCCGGTTCCGGCGGTCCAAGCTGTACATCAGCGTGTTCCCGCCGCTCGGCATCGGCTTCATCGTCGGGCTGCTGGCGGCGATCATGGGAGTCGGCGGCGGCTTCATCATGGTGCCGGCAATGATTTACCTGCTCGGCATGCCGACGCTGGTGGTGATCGGCACCTCGCTGTTCCAGGTCATCTTCGTCACTGCCAACGCCGCCTTCCTGCACGCGGTGACGAACCAGACGGTGGACGTGATGCTCGCCGCGCTGCTGTTCATCGGCAGCGTCACCGGCGCCCAGCTCGGCACCCGCGTCGGTGCCAAGCTGCCGGGCGAGCAGCTGCGGGCGATGCTGGCGGTACTGGTGCTCGCAGTGGCGGGCAAGCTGTTCTACGACATGATCTCGACACCGGACTCGATGTTCGAGATCACCTGGGGCGACGTCTAGCGATGGCCGGGCGCGGCAGGCGTTCGCGCGTCCCGGCCGCCTGGCGGCGCACCATCCGCGGCATGCTGGTGCTGGCAGCGCTGGCGCTGCCGCTCGCCGCCTCCGGCCAGGCGCCGGTGGTGGCGGACCTGTCGAGCCATGTCGTCGCCATCGACACCAGCTTCGTCGGCACGGAAGTCGTCCTGTTCGGCGCCACCGAGGGCGGCAGTGACATCGTCGTCGTCATCCGCGGGCCGGGGCAGTCGGTGACGGTGCGCGAGCGGGTCCAGGTGGCGGGCATCTGGCTCAATGCCGCGGGCCTGCAGTTCGTCGGCGCCCCGACCTACTACGCGCTCGCCTCCACCCGCCCCCTCGACGAGGTGCTGCCGCCGGACGTGCGCAGCCTCTACCAGATCGGCATCGAGGCCGTCGCCATTCCGCCGTCCCGGGATTCCGCGGAATATTTCGATTCGGCAACCATTGCGCTCTACCGCGAGGCGCTGATCCGGGAGATGCGGGAGCGCGGTCTCTACCGCGAATCGGAGACCGGCGTGTCGGTGCTGGGCGGCCGGCTGTTCCGCACCGATGTCATCTTCCCCAGCGACGTGCCCACCGGGGCCTATTTCGTGGATGTCTACGAGGTCCGCGATTCCCAGCTCGTCGGGGCGCAGACGGTGCCGCTGACCGTGCGCAAGGTGGGGCTGGAGGCGCAGATCTACCAGTTCGCCCACGCCCATGCGGCCTATTACGGTGCGGCGGCGGTGCTGGTTGCATTCCTCGCCGGATTCCTGCCCACTGTGGTTCGCTGGCTGCGCTGAGCGGGACGGCGGCGGACGATTGCAGCGCCGGTCGGTCCAGCCGGGACGGGGACAGCAGGATCATGAGCGACAGCAGCAACCAGGGTCCGGACGCGGCCGGAGCGGCGGCGCCCGGGGCGCAGGCGCCTCCCGGCCCGCGGGAGCGGGTGTTTCTGGTGGTGGTGGACGATTCGCCGGAGTTCGGCGCGGCGCTGCGTTTCGCCTCGCGCCGCGCCGCGCACACCGGCGGCCGCGTCGCGCTGCTCTATGTCATCGACCGGGCCGAGTTCGAGCAGTGGATGTCGGTGGGCGAACTGATGCGCGAGGAGGCGCGCAAGCAGGCCGAGCAGGTCCTCCACCGCCATGCCGCCACCTGCAAGGAGATCAGCGGCAAGATGCCGATCCTCCACATCCGCGAGGGCCGGCCGCAGGACGAGCTGATGGCCCTGCTCGAGGCGGAGCCGGAGATCTCGGTGCTGGTGCTCGGGGCGGGCACCGGCGGCAAGGGCCCCGGGCCGCTTGTCAGCTATCTGGTCGGCAAGGCGGCCGGCAAATTGCGCGTTCCGGTGACCGTGGTCCCCGGAGCGCTCACCGATGCCGAGATCGACGCCCTGACATGACGATATTGTAACGGAGCGTCTATTTTATAGGCCTATCAGCGCAATAGGCTCCGATCATCATACGCCCGCCTGAGCGGCATCTGCACCGCACAATAAGTGACTTGTTGACTCTTCTTCCCGGCTGGGCCAGATGCTCCGCTCTGACGGAGCGAAGTTGATGTTTATTCAAACCGAGGCTACGCCAAATCCCGAGGTCCTGAAGTTCCTGCCGGGTCTTCCGGTCACGGGATCCGGCACGGCAACCTTCTCGGCGGAGACGGGCAGCGAAGGGTCTCCCCTGGCGCGGCGCCTGCTCGAGGTCCCGGGCGTGATCGAGGTGTTCCTCGCCCCGGACTTCATCTCCGTCACCAAGCAGGCGACCGGCGACTGGCAGCGGCTGAAGCCCGCCATCCTGGGCGCCATCATGGAACACTACCAGTCGGGCGAGCCCGTGCTGGTGGATGCGGCCAGGAATGCCGCGGCCGACACGGCCGGGGAGTCCTACGATCCGGCGGATGCCGAGATCGTCGTCCAGATCAAGGAGCTGCTGGAGACCAGGGTCCGCCCCGCGGTTGCCCGCGACGGCGGCGACATCGTCTTCCGCGGCTTCGATCAGGGCGTGGTCTACCTCCACATGCAGGGATCCTGTTCCGGCTGTCCCAGTTCCACCGCGACTCTGAAGATGGGGATCGAGCAGCTGCTGAAGCATTACGTACCGGAAGTGGTTGAGGTGCGTGCTCTCGGCTGACCGGCGTCGCCGAGCCTGAGAGCCACAACATGGGGGGCACCGGGCGGTCCCGCCCGGTGAGATGACGATGACATTCTGGAGTTTTTCACGACGGCTCGGCCGTCGACCGGCAACTGTTGCCCTGATTCTGGCGGGCGCCGTGGCGACGGGGCTGACCGGTGCCAGCGCCTACGAGCTGCCAACCTTCGACCGCAGCCTGCAGGAGGGCCTGGCTCCCGTTTCCGACCTGACGGCTTCGGCCACCGCGCCCGCCGCGGCGACGGCCGAGGTGTTCGGCTGGCCGTTCCGGCCGAATTCCGCCTCGATGGTTGTCGTCAGCGACACCAACCAGGTGGGCCAGCTCCACGACATCATCGGCTACGACCTCGACGCGGTGCGCAACGGTCAGGCCGAGGTGCCGCGGCTCTACCTCACCTCCTTCCCCGTCGGCTGGGTGGACGTGCCGACGATCGAGGAGCGCAAGGCGCTGTTCCTCCGCACCTTCCTGCCGCTGATGCTGCGGGTGAACGAGGCGATCACCGCCGACCGTGCCATCCTGGTCGACCTGCGCGACCGGCTGGTTGCGGGCGAGATCCCGTCCGCGGGCGAGATGGACTGGCTGATCGACCTGGCGCGGCTCTATCGCGTGCTGCCGGCGGAGCCGGATTCCGGAGCGGTCACGCTCACCCTCGATGACATCGACACGCTGCTCACCCGCGTGGACGTGATCCCGCCGTCGCTGGCCATGGCCCAGGCGGTCGAGGAGAGCGGCTGGGGCCGCTCCCGTTTCGCCCAGGAAGGCAACGCGATGTTCGGCCAGTACACCTGGAGCGACCAGGGATTGCTGCCGCTCGGCCGCAACGACGGGCACCGCATCCGCACCTTCGACAGCCTGCTGCAGTCCGTTGCCGCCTATGCGCTGAACCTCAACTCTCACCCGGCCTACGGCGAGTTCCGCGCCGAGCGGGCGCGGATGCGGGAGCAGGGACTGCCGCTGGACGGCCGCGAGCTGGTCTCCACCCTCAGCAGCTATTCGCAGCGGCCGAGCGCCTACATGCGCAACCTGCGCACCACCATCGACGCCAACGACCTGCGGGACTTCGACACCGCCGTGCTGGCGCCGGGGCGCGCCATCCACGTCCAGCCGGCGCGGTTCTGAGCCGGATCAGGCCGGCGGGCGGTAGAACTGCATCCCCAGCCAGCGGAAGCGTCCGCCGGCGGCCGGCATGGTGCAGTTGAGCCGGGTCCTGCCGGGGCGGAAGCTCGCGGGCAGGGGGGCGGTGACCCGGTCTCCGGCCACCGAGACGACCAGGGGGCTTCCGTCCAGGAAGCAGTTCAGCGCCTCCGGGCGCAGCGGCCCGCCCTCGTCCGAGGGCTCGACCAGCCGGAACGACAGCAACGGCGGCACCGTCCCTTCCGGAACCAGCGTCTCGGCCGGCTGAACTTCCTCCGCCGGCAGCGGCATGGCCGCGAGGCGCAGCAGGAAGTCCTCGTGGCTGGTGCCGGCGTTCAGCGCGAATCGCGGCAGCACGAAGCGGTCCGTCCAGCGGTCGGCGACGCCGGAGTGCTGACCGAAGGCTGCGGTGAAGCCGCGCGCGGCGACCATCGCGCGCAGCGCAGCGCCGTACTCGCCATAGGGATAGGCGAACAGCGCCGGGACATGGCCGAGCTCGGACCGGAACCGCTGGTCGGCGCGATCGAGGTCGGCCGCGGCCTCGGCCATGGAAAGGGCGGCCATGTGGGCGTGCGCGGCACCGTGGTGGCCGATGGTCACCAGCGGATCGGCCGCCATCGCCCGGATCTGGTCCCACGACATCAGGTCGCCGGTGCCCGCATCCGCGGCATCGGTGGAAACGAAAAGGGTGAACGGATAGCCGTGGGCGCGCAGCCGCGGCCACGCCTCGGTGACGGTCGAGACGTAGGCGTCGTCGATGGTGATGGCGACGCTCCGCGACGGGACGGGCGTGCCGTCGGCCAGCATCCGCACCAGCTCCGGCAGCGGCAGCACGGTGTAGCCGCCGTCGCGGATCGCCGCGAGCTGGCGCTCGAACTGGGTCAGGGTGACGCTGGTCGAGGGATGCTGGGCCTCGCCGAACCGATGGTAGATGAGAACGACCGCGCCGTCGTCGGCGTGGGCGGCCAGCGGCAGGATCGCGGTCAGCACCGCCGCCAGACGGAGCGCCAGACGGATCATCGCAGGTCCTCCTCCGCCATCGGTTCGGACAGCACGGTGTCGCTCAGCAGCGGATGCCGGCGCGGCGCGAACAGCTGGTAGTGCCACCACTCGCGCCGGTAGAAGTCCCAGCCGGCGGCGGTCATGATCCCGAGCAGCAGGGCGCGGTTGCGCTGCGCCTCCGGCGGGATGGCCGTCGAGCCGTGGTGGGCGGCGTCGCTGAAGTCGTCAAAGGGCGTGCCCATCTCCAGCGGGCGGCCGGTCGCATCGGCAAGGGTGAGATCGACGGCGGCGCCGCGGCAATGGGGCGCGCTGCCGGTGCGGGGGTCGGAGACGTAGGGTGAGCCGGGAAACAGGCGGACCAGCGCAAGCTGGACCTCCACCGGCCGGAAGGCGTCGTATATCCGCAGCCGCAGGCCCTGCGCCCGAGCCAGCTGCGCCGCCCGGCGGAGCGCTTCCGCCGCCTCCGGGTTCAGCAGGCAGACGGCGCGGCGGTAGAGCCGGCGCCCGGCGACATTGTCGCTGGTGGCGTAGCGCAGGTCGAGATCGACATCGAAGTCGGCGGCGGTTACGGGGACCAGCATCGGGGCATCGACAGCGGACGGTCGCGAGGTGCGGACACTAGCCTTTGACAGCGCAGGCGCGCAATGCGCCGCCGCGGTGGCGGTCGACGGGGAGGTCGTCGCTGCAGCGGCAGTCACGGCCCGGCACGGGCATGCCGAGCTGCTGGCCCCGATGATCGCCGACGTGCTAGCCCGGGCCGGCGTGGCGCCGGCCGCGCTGGACCGGGTGGCGGTGACGCGCGGGCCCGGGGGGTTCACGGGGGTCCGCGTCGGGCTCGCCACGGCGCGCGGGCTGGCGCTCGCCACCGGCGCCGCGGTGTGGGCGCCGACCACCTTCGAGGCGCTGTTGCTGGCGCTGCCGCCGGGCGAGCGGGAGGCAGTGCTGGCGGTGGTAGAGAGCCGGCTGCAGCCGGTCTATGCCCAGCCCTTCGACACCGGCCTGGCTCCGCTCGCGCCGCCCGCGGCCTGCGCGCCCGAGGGGCTCGCCGCGCTGCTGTCGCCGGGGGTGCGCCGGCCGCTGGTGGTGGGGGACGCCGCGGTGAGGGCCGCTGCGGCGCTGGAGGCGGCGGGGCTGGAGCCGGCTGTGATGGAAAGGGCGCCGGACGCGCGGGCGATGGCGCGGGAGGCCGCGCGCGTGGCGGAGAGCGCGCTCGGCTTGCCGTCGCCGCTGTATCTCGCCCCACCGGCGGTCACGGTGCCGGCGCCGTGACCACCGTGCAGCATCTGGAAGCGACGCCGGCGCACGCGGCCTGCCTTTCCGCCATTCACGCGGCATCGGTCCGGCCGGGGGAGCCGGTCTGGGAGGCGATGGCGTTCGAGACCCTGATCGCGCGCACCGGCGCCCGGGCGCTCCTCGCGGCCGACGGCGGGGATCCGGCCGGTTTCGTGCTGTGGCGGACTGCCGCGGACGAGGCCGAGATCCTGCTGATCGCGGTGCTGCCGGACCGGCGGCGGCAGGGGATCGGCCGGGGCCTGCTGGAGCGGGCAGCGGCGTCGGCGCGCGCCGCCGGCGCGGCCACGCTGTGGCTGGAGGTGGCGGCGGACAACGGGCCGGCGATCACGCTCTACCGCCGTCTCGGCTTCCGCGACGCCGGCCGCCGGCGGGCCTACTACCACCGTACCGACGGCACCCGGGCAGACGCCTTGGTGTTGCGGCTTGCGCTGGCGGCCGATGCCGAAGTAATCGCGGAGTGAGAATCGGGCGCTGTTCGCGCCGTCCCGGTCCCTCCTCTTGCCGCGCGTTTGATCTATGTACAATTCTGCCGCGGGCCCGGTCCGCTCAATACGAATTCGTAAACAAATTCGCTTGAAACCCGCCTGCCGGTGATATACTTGCTACGGCAAGACAAACGCAGTCAAAGGCCCCGGTTCGGGAGTGCCGCGCTCAATAAGCTGGCTGCGATTGCGTGAAAACCGATCACGACCAGATTGAAAGGCCAGGGATGTCGGAAAAATCCAACCATAGCGAGCTGCTGGCGCTGACCTCCTCGATTGTTGCCGCGCACGTTTCGCACAACAGTCTGCCTGCCTCGGAGCTGCCGCAGCTACTGAAGGACGTTCACGCGACGCTTGCGGCAATGAGCGAGTCCAAGGAGGAAGCGCAGCCGAAGCTGGAGCCGGCGGTGCCAATCCGCAAGTCGGTGATGCCGGACTACATCGTGTGCCTGGAGGATGGCAAGAAGCTGAAGATGCTGAAGCGCCATCTGAAGACGGCGTACAACATGACGCCGGAGGAGTATCGCGAGCGTTGGGGCCTGCCGCCGGACTATCCGATGGTGGCGCCGAACTATGCGAAGCAGCGCAGCCAGCTCGCCAAGCAGATCGGGCTGGGCAGCCGCCAGCGCAAGCGCTGACCCGGCGTGAAGGGTGGCGCCGGCCCCGCGCCGGCGCCCGTCCGGCCGTCGGTGCGCTCCGGTGCGCGCAGCGATGACGGTTGCAATGGTCCGATCGGCCCGCCGCGACTATACTGAAGTCCGCAGAGGCTAGTTGGACGGGTTGCATGACTGATCGAATCGAGAAGTTGGCCGAAGCGAAGGGCCTGAAGATGACGGAGCAGCGGCGCGTCATAGCCCGGGTGCTGTCGGAGGCGACCGATCATCCCGACGTCGCCATGGTGCACCAGCGGGCGACCGCCATTGATTCCCGCATCAGCATGGCCACGGTCTACCGTACGGTGCGCCTGTTCGAGGAGGCCAACCTGCTCGAGCGGCATGACTTCGGCGACGGCCGCGCCCGCTACGAGGAGCAGACGGAGCACCATCACGATCATCTGATCGACGTGGAATCCGGACAGGTCATCGAGTTCCGCAACGAGACGATCGAGACCCTGCAGCGACGGGTGGCGGAAGAGCTGGGCTACGAACTGGTGGATCATCGCCTGGAGCTGTACGGAGTCCGTCGCAAGGGCGTGGAGCGCGGCTCCGACAAATGACTTCGGCAGGCGCGCCAAAGTCCGCCTCCCGTCTGGGTGGGGGCACAGCCGCATGGAAACCGGGGGACTCGCTGCCCGTGCAGCTGACCGGCGGGCTGCGGTCCGGCCAGCTCTGCGTGCGGCTCGCCCGCGACGGGGACGAGATCGCCGCATCGCAGGCGCTGCGCTATCGCGTCTTCTATGAAGAGATGGCGGCGCAGCCGACCGAGGCGATGCGCGAGCTGCAGCGCGACTTCGACGAGTTCGATCCGATCTGCGACCACCTGCTCGTCATCGACAACGAACTCAACGCGGTGGTCGGCTCCTACCGCCTGCTCCGGCGGGAGGTGGCGCTGGCCAACCGCGGGTTCTACAGCGCCGACGAGTACGACATCACGCCGCTGCTGCGGTACCCGGAACGGGTGCTGGAGCTGGGGCGGAGCTGCGTCGACGCCGCCTATCGCAGCGGCCCCACCATGCAGCTGCTGTGGCAGGGTATCAGCTCCTACGTCATCCACTACGACATCTCGGTGATGTTCGGCTGCGCCAGCATCGCCGGCACCGATCCGCGGGAGCACGCGGAGCTGCTGTCCTATCTCTACCACTACCACCTGGCGCCGCCGGCGATCCGGCCGAAGGCGCTGCCGGAGCGGCGGGTGGACATGAACTTCATGCCGGCGGAGGAAGTCGACCAGCGCCGGGCGCGGTCGGCGCTGCCGCCCTTGATCAAGGGCTATCTGCGGCTGGGCGGCTGCATCGGCGATGGTGCGGTCGTCGATCACCAGTTCAACACCACCGACGTCTGCGTCGTGGTGAACACGGAGCTGGTGACAGACCGCTACCTCCGGCACTACCAGCGGCTGGCCGACCGGCCCAGCGAGGAGGTTCCCGAAGCCTCGCCGCCCCTCGGCGGGGCGGGCCGCTGATGCTGGCGAAGCGCGTGATCGACAGCCGGCCGGCGCCGGAGCGTCCGGCGCTGGCCGACCAGCCGGCCGCCACCAGCTACGGCTCGGTGCCGACCGCCCTCGGCCGGGTCATCCTCTACGTGCTGTGGAACCTGCTGATGGTTCCGATCCAGGCGGTTGCGCTGCTGGTCTCGAAGCGGGCGGCGACGCGGATCCCGGTCGTGTACCACCGCAACTGCCTGCGGGCGATGGGGACCCGGGTCACCCGCCACGGCCGGATCGAACGCGCGCCCTCGACGCTCTATGTCGCCAACCACAGCTCCTACCTCGACATCACCATCCTCGGCGCGCTGCTGCCGGTGGGGTTCGTCGCCAAGGCGGAGATCCGCGACTGGCCGCTGTTCGGCATCCTCGCCCGGCTGCAGCGGTCGGTGTTCGTCGACCGGCGGCCCGCCAACGCCAAGAGCCACGCCGAGGAGATCGCGGAGCGGCTGAACGCGGGCGACAGCCTCGTCCTGTTCCCCGAGGGAACCAGCGGGGAGGGAAACCGCGTTCTCAAGTTCAAGAGCAGCCTGTTCTCGGTCGCCCAGATCGAGGTGAACGGGCGGCCGGTGACGGTGCAGCCGGTGACGATCGCGTACACGCGGCTCGACGGCATGCCGATGGGGCGGCACCTGCGGCCGTTCTTCACCTGGTTCGGGGATATGGACATCCTGTCCCACATGGGTCAGATGTTCGGCATGGGCCGGCTGGGCGTGGACGTGGTGTTCCATCCGCCGGTCCGCTTCGACCAGTTCGGGTCGCGGAAGGCGATGGCGGAGCATTGCGCGGCCGTGATCGAGCAGGGGCTGTCCGACGCCCTGTCCGGCCGGCTTGACACCCGGCGCCAGTCGCGGGCGCGGGCGCTGCTGGAGAGGGCGAAACAGCGCGCCCTGGCGCGGCAGAAGCAGCGCGCGGACGGTGCGGGAGCCACCCCATCCTGAGACGGCGGCAGAATCCGTGCACCGGCGCGCCCGATCGGTTACGATCGCGGCGATGGATCGTGCGCGTTCCGGGGCTCCGCAGGGGTGCAACACGGCGGCCTGTGCCGCCGGGCCATGGCTAGAGGCGTGACGAAGCGCGTTTTCATCAAGACGTACGGCTGCCAGATGAACGTCTACGACTCCGACCGCATGGCGGAGGCGCTGGCTGCCGACGGCTACGTCCGGACCGACGATCCCGACACCGCGGATCTGGTGGTTCTCAACACCTGCCACATCCGCGAGAAGGCGGCGGAAAAGGTCTATTCCGAGCTCGGCCGCCTGCGCCAGTCCGCGCCGCGGGACGCGAAGCGGCGTTATGTCGTCGCCGGCTGCGTCGCCCAGGCGGAGGGCGAGGAGGTGTTTCGCCGCGCGCCCTTCGTCGATGCGGTGGTGGGGCCGCAGTCCTATCACCGGCTGCCGGCTCTGATCGCCGAGGGCCGCGCACGGCAGCTCGCCACCGACTTCGCGGTGGACGACAAGTTCGACGCCCTGCCGGAGCGTCGCGCCGGGGCAGCCACCGCCTTCCTCACCGTGCAGGAGGGCTGCGACAAGTTCTGCACCTTCTGCGTGGTGCCCTACACCCGCGGCGCCGAGGCCTCGCGCCCGGCGGCGGCGGTGCTGGAGGAGGCGCGGCGGCTGGTCGCCGGCGGCGCGCGCGAGATCACGCTGCTCGGGCAGAACGTCAACGCCTATCACGGCGCGGCCCCCGACGGCGGGGCGGACTGGACGCTGGGCCGGCTGATCGCCGCGCTGGCCGAGATCGACGGCCTCGCCCGCATCCGTTACACCACCTCGCACCCGCGCGACGTGGACGACAGCCTGATCGCGGCACACCGCGACGTGCCGGCGCTGATGCCCTTCCTGCACCTGCCGGTGCAGTCCGGCTCGGACCGCGTGCTGGCGGCGATGAACCGCCGGCACACTGCGGCCGACTACCGGCGGATCGTGGACCGGCTGCGCGCCGCGCGGCCCGACCTGGTGCTGTCCTCCGACTTCATCGTCGGCTTCCCGGGCGAGACCGATGCCGACTTCGCGGCGACGATGGCGCTGGTGCGCGAGGTCGGCTTCGTCCAGGCCTATTCCTTCAAGTACAGCCCCCGCCCCGGCACCCCGGCCGCCGGGCGCGACGACCAGGTGCCCGAGGCGGTGAAGGACGAGCGGCTGGCGGTGCTGCAGGCGGAGCTGCGCCGGCAGCAGACCGCCTTCAACCGGTCGATGGTCGGCCGCAGTTTCCCGGTACTGTTCGAGCGGCACGGCCGCCATCCCGGGCAGCTCATCGGCCGCAACCCGTACATGCAGGCCGTGCACGCCACCGCCGCGCCGTCGCTGCTCGGCCAGCTCGCGGAGGTGACGGTGACCGCAGCGATGCCGAACAGCCTGGCAGGGGTGCTGGCGGCCGCGGATCCCGCCGGGCCGGATCCTGCCTTCAGCATGCGAGCTTCCGCGTGAGCGCAGACGGGACTCCCGGAGGCCTCGGCACGATTTCCTTCGATGACAATGCCGTGCTGCCCGTGCTGTTCGGCCAGCACGACTCCCACCTCGCCCGGATCGAGCGCCAGCTCGGCGTCACCCTGCAGGGCCGCGGCAACCATATGGCGATCAAGGGCGACGAGCAGTCGGTCGCCGTGGCGCATCAGGTGCTGACCCGGCTCTACCGCGAGGCGCGGCGGCGCCAGGCCCTCGATGCCGGCGACGTCGACGCCGCGATCCGCTTCGCGCTCCACGCCGCGGCCGCGCCTGGCGACCGGTCGCGGGACGACGGCATGGCCGACATCGCGATCCAGACCAACCGCCGGCTGATCCGGGCGCGGACCCCGGGGCAGGTGGACTACCTGCGAGCGCTGCACGACTGCGAGCTGGTGTTCGCGCTGGGACCGGCCGGCACGGGCAAGACCTATCTTGCGGTGGCGATGGCCGCCTCGATGCTGGTGCGCGGCCAGGTGGACCGGCTGATCCTGTCGCGCCCTGCGGTCGAGGCGGGGGAGAAGCTGGGCTTCCTCCCGGGCGACCTGCGCGAAAAGGTGGACCCCTACCTGCGTCCGCTCTACGATGCATTGCACGACATGATGCCGGCGGAACAGATAGCCAGGCGGATCGAGAATGGAGAGATAGAGGTCGCGCCGCTTGCCTTCATGCGCGGGCGCACGCTCTCCAACGCCTTCGTCATCCTCGACGAGGCGCAGAACACGACGCCGATGCAGATGAAGATGTTCCTGACCCGGTTCGGCGAGAACACGCGGATGGTGGTCACGGGCGATCCCACCCAGACCGACCTGCCGCCGGGGACCCAGTCCGGCCTCAGCCACGCGGGCCAGGTCCTGCGCAACGTCGGCGGGCTGCGCTTCGTGCAGCTGACGTCGGCGGACATCGTGCGCCACCGCCTCGTCACCCGCATCGTCCATGCCTACGAGGCCCACGCGCGCGGGACGCCGCAGGACGGCGACCTGTTCGCACGGCTCGAGGGCGACGAGGCGGAATGATGCGCGCCGCGGCGGACCGGCTGGAGATCGACTGCCTCGTCGAGGCGGAGGGCTGGGGCGGGCCGGAGGGCGCGCTCGCGGCCCAGGCGCGGACGGCGGCCATGGCCGCGGCGGCCGGAGCGTGGCGCGAGGCCGGCCATGCCGGCGACGGCCCGGCGGGCGAGCTGACCCTGGTGCTGTCGGACGATGCGGCGGTGCAGGAACTGAATGCCCGCTGGCGCGGCAAGGACCGTCCGACCAACGTGCTGTCCTTCCCCGGCGCCGAGCCGGAGGAAATCGCGCGGTCGGCCGCCGGCGGACCGCCGGTGCTGCTGGGCGACGTCGTGCTGGCGGTCGAGACCTGCTGCCGGGAGGCGGAGGAGCAGGGCAAGCCGCTGGAGCATCATGTCAGTCATCTCGTGGTCCACGGTGTGCTTCACCTGTTCGGCCATGACCACGAGAGCGAGCCGGCGGCGGAACGGATGGAGGGACTGGAACGGGAGATCCTGGCGGCGCTGGGCATTCCCGACCCCTACGACGGTGCCCAGCTTGCCGAGGAGCTGTGCGCGGAGGATGCAGGACAATGAGCGCGAGCGACAGTAGCGGGCGCGCGACCGACGACCCCCCGAGTCCGGACTATCATCACAACCACCACACATCCGACTCCCACGACCATCACCACCACGGCACCCAGTCCGGCTGGCTGAGGCGGGCGCTGCGCTCGCTGCTCGGCCGGCGCAACGGCGACAGCCTGCGCGAGGCGATCGAGGAGCTGGTGGAGGACGCGAGCGTCGACGAGCTCGATCCCGAGGACGGCAGCGAGCGGGCGCTCATCATCAACGTGCTGCGGCTGCACGACATCACGGTCGAGGACGTCATGGTGCCGCGGCCGGACATCGTGGCACTGGACGTGGACACGCCGCTCAACGAGGTGATCGACATCGTCCGGCGCGAGGCGCACTCGCGCATGCCGGTCTACCGCGGCTCGCTCGACCAGATGATCGGCTTCGTCCACATCAAGGACCTGATGGACGCGTGGGGAACCGCCGACGGCTTCTCGCTGGAGCCGATCGTGCGCGACATGCTGTTCGTGCCGGCGTCGATGCGCGTGCTGGAGCTGCTGGCGGAGATGCGCCAGAGCCGCACCCACATCGCGATCGTGGTGGACGAGTTCGGCGGCGTGGACGGGCTGGTCACCATCGAGGACCTGGTCGAGCAGATCGTCGGCGACATCCAGGACGAGCACGAGGAAGACGAGGAGCCGGTCATCGACAAGCGCCCGGACGGCACGGTCGTCGCCGACGCCCGCGCGCCCATCGAGGAGTTCGAGCAGGCGGTGGCGCCCTTCGCAACCGAGGACGAACGGGCCGAGTTCGATACGCTCGGCGGACTTGTCTTCGCCCTCGCCGATCGTGTACCGACCCCCGGCGACGTGCTGCGGCACCAGTCCGGAGTCGAGTTCGAGGTTCTGGACGCCGATCCGCGCCGCATTCGCAAGCTGAGGGTCAGCAATCTGCCGGTGACGCAATAGGCGCGCGCACCGGCGGTGCATCGGCTATGGCGGCCGTGCGGGAGGATGGTTATCCTCCGCCCGGTCCATTGCTGCCCGACATCACCCGGACCGGGTCTGCCAGGCAACAGGAGTATCATTGAGCGAACAGGCGGCAGCGATCGACCCGGTGGACAGCGCTGGACGCCTGCGCCTCGTTGCCTGGCTCGGCACGCGCGCGGGCTGGAAGCGGCACCTCGCCGCCTTCCTGCTCGGCGCGCTCGCCGGCACCGCGACACCGCCCTTCTATGACCTGATCGGCTTCGCGGTCGCCGTCACCGGCCTGGTCTGGATCGGCGACGGCTGCGCGCGCAGCCGCCACCCCGGCCGGGCCGCCTTCTGGTCCGGGTGGTTCTTCGGCTTCGGCTACTTCCTGGTGGGTCTGTGGTGGATCGCCAACGCGCCGCTGGTCGATCCCGGCCGCTGGTGGTGGGTGGTACCGTTCGCCGCCGTCGGCCTGCCGACGGTGCTGCCGATCTTCTGGGCGGTGGCGATGTGGGTCTGGCGGCGGATCGGATTCACCGGCCCCGGCCGGGTGGCCGCCCTCGCGGGGATGCTCGGCATCGGCGAATGGCTGCGGGGCAAGGCCTTCACCGGCTTCCCGTGGAACATGCCGGGCTACATCTGGTGGCCGTTCGACAGCGTGCTGCAGAGCGCATCCTGGGTCGGCCTCTACGGCGTCACCGTCGTCACCCTGCTGATCATGATGTCGCCCGCGGCCGGAATCGACGGCGCCACCGGGCGCATCGGTCGCCGCGCCTGGGCCTGGCCGGCCGCCGGGCTGGCCCTGCTGGCGGCGGTGGCGGTGGGCGGGCACCTGCGTCTGGCCGCGGCACCGGACGTGACCGCGCCGGAGGCGAACGTCCCCGGCGTCGTGCTGCGGCTGGTCCAGCCGAATTTCAGCCAGACCGAAAAGTGGACGGAGGCGCTGCGCAACCACAACGTCGCCCGCCAGATCGAGATGTCGAAGATCGAGGGCTGGCAGCAGGTCACGCACGTCATCTGGTCGGAGACGGCGGTCACCTTCGCTGTCGCCGACAAGCCCGAGCTGCTGGCCGAGCTCGCCATCGCGGCCCCGGTCGGCGGCTATCTGCTGACGGGGGCACCGCGGGTCAGTGTCGGAATCGACAGCCAGACGCGGGTCCACAACGCGCTGCTCGCGATCTCGCCCACCGCCCAGATCGCCGCCAGCTACGACAAGGCGCATCTGGTGCCGTTCGGCGAGTATGTACCGTTCGGCGAATGGCTCGGCATGGGCGGCGTCGCCGGCGGCTTCACGCCGGGCCCCGGCCCGCAGACGCTGGCCCTGCTGGGCCTGCCGCCGTTCAGCCCGCTGATCTGCTACGAGGCGATCTTCCCGGGCGAGGTCGTCGCCGACCCGCCGGCGGAGCGACCGCAGTGGCTGCTCAACATCACCAACGATGCCTGGTACGGCGACAGCCCGGGCCCGCGCCAGCACCTGCAGATCTCGCGCGCCCGCGCGATCGAGGAGGGGCTGCCCCTGGTCCGGGTCGCCAATACCGGCATTTCCGGCGTGTTCGATGCCTACGGGCGCGAACGCGTGCCGGTGCTGGACCTCGGCCTCTACGGGGTCCTGGACTCGCCGCTTCCGGTTGCGCTGGAGGGCGGGACGCTCTATGCGACCATCGGTGACACGGCATTCTGGGCGATTGCCGTCATCCTGATCATCGCAGGTGTAGTAAGCCGCCGACGTACCCGCTAGGTTGCAGTTCGCCGCCGAAACGATTCAGAATCGGTTCTCGCGGTCGTTGACCGAATACCATCGTGTGTCGTAAACGATCGTAGATCGGGGCTCACCGCAACTTGAACAACTGACGGTAGTAAACAGCAATGGCAGCTCAGACGCGGAAGACTGGCACTCGCAAGCCCCGGATAAAGCTGGATCGGCCCCATCCGGTCGACGTCCATGTGGGATCGCGCGTCCGTCTCCGACGCACGCTCCTGGGCATGAGCCAGGAGAAACTGGGAGAGGCGATCGGGCTCACCTTCCAGCAGGTACAGAAGTACGAGCGCGGCGCCAACCGCATCGGCTCCAGCCGCCTGTACGAGCTGTCGCGCATCCTCGACGTGCCGGTGTCGTTCTTCTTCGACGACATGCCGGGCAACGTCGCTGCCTCCAGCTATGTCGGCGGCATCGCGGAGGGTGCATCGGAGGAGTACGAGGCGGGCGACCCGCTGTCGAAGCGCGAGACGCTGGAGCTGGTGCGCGCCTACTACAAGATCGGCGAGCCGGGGGTGCGCAAGCGCCTGTTCGAGCTGGCCAAGGCCCTGGCGAAGGCCGGCGAGGAGTAATCCGCCAGCGCCGGAGGAGGGGGGGAAGGGCCCGCGGCCGGGTCGGCCGGGCCCTGACTCAGTTGCCTGCGATCGTCATCCCGTCGATGCGGACCGTCGGCGCGTTGGTGGCGTAGCGGAAGACCAGGTCGTCGGCCGGGGTCAGGTTCCGGAACATCTGTTTGAGGTTGCCGGCAACGGTCACCTCGCTGACCGGGTGCGTGAGCTCGCCCCCCTCGATCCAGAACCCTGCGGCGCCGCGGCTGTAGTCGCCGGTGACGCCGTTGACCCCCATCCCGATCAGCTCGGTGACGTAGAGGCCACGGTCGATCCCGCCGATCAGGTCGTCGCGGCTGACCGTGCCCGGCTCCATCCAAAGGTTGGTCGCCGACGGCGACGGCGGCGAAGACGTGCCGCGCCCGGCGTTGCCGGTGGACTGCATCCCGAGCTGGCGGGCGGAGCGGAGGTCAAGCAGCCAGGTGGTGAGCCGTCCGCGGTCGATGACGGCCTTGCGCCGGGTCGGCAGGCCCTCGCCGTCGAACGGCTTCGACGCCTGCCCGCGGATGCGGAGCGGATCCTCGACGACGGTGACGCCGTCGGCGAACACCGGCTCGCCCAGCCTGTCCTTGAGAAAGCTGGTACCGCGGGCGATGGCGGCGCCCGAGATCGCGCCGGCGAGGTGGCCGAGCAGGCCGCCGGCGACCCGCGGGTCGTAGACCACCGGCACCTGGCACGACCGGATCTTGCGCGGCCCAAGCCGGCGGACGGTCTTCTCCCCGGCGCGCCGGCCGATCTCGGCCGGGTCCTCCAGGTTCTCGGCGAAGACGGCGACGCTGTAGTCGTAGTCCCGCTCCATCGCCGTGCCTTCGCCGGCCAGTACGGAGACGCTGACCGAGTGATAGGTGCGGGCGTAGGCGCCGGCGAAGCCGTTGCTGGCGACCAGCGCGATGGCGCTGCGGCTCCACGACGCCTCGGCGCCCTCGGAGTTGGTGACGCCCGGAACCGCCAGCGCCGCCTCCTCCGCCGTCCGCGCCCGTTCGATCAGGGTCTCCGGCGCCGGCTCCCCGGGGTCGGCGATGTCGAGGTCGGGGAAGCTGGTCGCGACCTGCTCCGGTTCCGCCAGCCCGCTGTACGGATCCTCCGGCACGGCGCGGGCCATCGCCACCGCCCGCTCGGCGAGGTCGCGCAGCGCCTGCGGCTTGCGGTCGGTGGTGGACACGATCGCCTGCTGCCGGCCGACGAAGACGCGAAGCCCGATGTCGGCGGCCTCCGACCGTTCCAGCCGTTCCGTCTTGCCCAGCCGCCAGGCGTGGCTGATCGAGATGCCGTCCATCGCCACCGCGTCCGCCGCGTCGGCGCCGGCCTGCCGTGCCGCGGCGATCAGGTCCTGCAGCAGGTTCAGCACGTCGGGTTGGCTCATCGGCTTTCCTCAGCTCTGGACGGGAACGTCGCCGTGCGCGGGGCACGGCGACGCCCTCATGCCGTCATCGGCGGGCAGGACATTCGGCCTGCGCCGGCCGTCCTGCCGTGTTCTCCGGGCGGAACGCAGGGATGGCCGCGGCTCAGGCGGCCGCAGCGGCACGGTAGCGGATGACGCGGTTGGCCGCACTCACCACCGCCTTCAGGGTGGCGGCAACGATGCTCTTGTCGCGCCCCACGCCGAACAGGCTGTGCTCGCGGCCGAGGTTGAGCTCGACATAGGCCACCGCCTCGGCGTCCGCACCGGCGCCTACCGCGTGCTCGCGGTAGTCGGCGACCTTCAGCCCCAGCCCGAAGCTGCGGTTCAGCGCATCGACGAAGGCATCGACCGGCCCGGTGCCGTGGCCCTCGATGACCCTGGTCTCGCCGTTCATCCTGACCGTCGCGTCCAGCCGGCGCATGTCGCCCCGGGTGCCCTCGGGGACGGTGCGGTACTCGACGAAATGCAGCGGCCCGGTGTCGGCCAGATACTCGTCGTGGAACGCCTGCCAGATCGCCTCGGACGGCTGCTCCTCCTCGGTCTCGTCGGCAATCCGCTGGATCACCTGGCTGAACTCGATCTGCAGCCGGCGCGGCAGGGTCAGACCGTAGTCGGTTTCCATGATGTAGGCGACGCCGCCCTTGCCCGACTGGCTGTTGATCCGGATCACCGCCTCGTATGACCGGCCGATGTCCTTCGGGTCGATCGGCAGATAGGGCACTTCCCACAGGCCGGAGTTGGACTTCTCCTGCGCCGCGAAGCCCTTCTTGATCGCGTCCTGGTGCGAGCCGGAGAAGGCGGTGAACACCAGCTCGCCGGCATAGGGATGGCGCGGATGGACCGGCAGCCGGTTGCAGTGCTCGGCGGTGCGGACCAGCGCGTTGATGTCGGAGATGTCGAGTCCCGGGTCCACGCCCTGGGTCAGCATATTCAGCGCCAGCGTCACCACGTCGACGTTGCCGGTGCGCTCGCCGTTGCCGAACAGCGTGCCTTCCACGCGGTCGGCCCCCGCCATCAGCCCCAGCTCGCAGGCGGCGACGCCGGTGCCGCGGTCGTTGTGCGGGTGCAGGCTCAGGATGATCCGGTCGCGGTTGCGGAAGTTGCGCAGGAACCACTCGATCTGGTCGGCATAAACGTTGGGCGTCGCCATCTCGACCGTGGCCGGCAGGTTGATGATCGCCTTGCGCTCCGGCGTCGGCTGCCAGACCTCGCACACCGCCTCGCAGATCTCGACTGCGAAGGGCAGCTCGGTGCCGGTGAAGCTCTCCGGCGAGTACTCGAAGCGCCAGTCCGTCTCCGGCGCCGCCTCGGCGCCTTCCAGCACCCACTGCGCGCCGCGCACCGCGATGTCGATGATGCCGGCCTCGTCCAGTCCGAACACGACCCGGCGCTGCAGCGTCGAGGTGGAGTTGTACAGGTGGACGATCGCCCGCTTCACCCCGCGCAGCGCCTCGTAGGTGCGCTGGATCAGCGGCTCGCGCGCCTGGGTCAGGACCTGGACTGTGACGTCGTCCGGGATCATGTCCTGCTCGATCAGCTCGCGGCAGAAATCGAAGTCGGTCTGCGAGGCCGCCGGAAAGCCGATCTCGATCTCCTTGAAGCCCATCTGCACCAGGGTGCGGAACATGCGCCGCTTGCGCTCGGGGCCCATCGGCTCGATCAGCGCCTGGTTGCCGTCGCGCAGGTCGACGGAGCACCAGATCGGGGCACGGGTGATGACGGCGTCAGGCCAGGTCCGGTCCGTCAGCTTGACGGGCGGGAAGGGCTGGTACTTGCGCACGGCTTCCTGGAAGGCTGTCGCCATGGTCCTGATCCTTCGCTGGCGAGCGGTCCGCGTCGGCCTCTCGGGGCACGGGCAGTCCGCGCGTCTTATACACAAAATTCGGTTAACGGGCCCGGAAATACGGCCGCCGGCGGCACCGGATCAGCACCGGCGGCCGCAACGAAGTCGGGCGCGAAGGCAGCTCTTGTCCACAGGCGGGCTCGAAGGCTGGTGAGGGGGTCTGGCGAAGGGCGGCCCGCACGCGCGAGCCTGATCCGGCGGCTTCAGGCCACCGGGCGGGTAAGTCGCAGGACGAGGGCAAGACCCAAGCTCATGACCTATGGATAGAGGCTGCGCCCGCGCAGAGTCAAGCGCGGGCCCGCAAAAAGCCCGAGAGTGTCAGTTCACCCGGCGCCAGGTGGTGCCGGACGGGCCGTCCTCGAGCAGGATCCCCTCCGCCGCCAGCGCGTCGCGGATGCGGTCCGCCTCGGCGAAGTTGCGCGCCTTGCGGGCGGCGGCGCGGGCGGCGATCCGGGCTTCGATCGCCGCGGCGTCGTCGACGCCGCGGCGGAACCACCGGTCGGCGCCACCCTGGAGGAAGCCGATGAGGGCGGCGTTGTCGCGGAAGGTCCGGCCCAGCGCCGCCGCCTCGTCGCCGGAGGCCGCGAGGATGCGCGAAGCCTGCTGGTCGAGCACCGAGAGCGCCAGCGGCGTGTTCAGGTCGTCGAGCAGCGCGGCGAGGAAGGAATCCTCGGCCTCGCCGGACGACTGCCCGGCCGCGTCGTCGGTGCCGGCGTGGGCGAGCGCCCGGTACCACCGGTCCAGCCTTGCAACCGCAGTGCGCACCCCATCCTTCGTGAAGTCCAGGGGCTGGCGGTAGTGGCTGGAGAGGAGGGTGAGCCGCAGCGCCTCGCCGGGGAACTCCTGCAGCAGCTCGTGCACCGTGTAGAAGTTGCCGAGCGACTTCGCCATCTTCTCGCCCTCGGAGAGCAGGAAGCCGTTGTGCAGCCAGACCCGGGCGAAGGTCGCGTCGGGGTGGGCGCAGCGGCTCTGGGCGATCTCGTTCTCGTGGTGCGGGAAGATCAGGTCCTGCCCGCCGCCGTGGATGTCGAAGCTGGTGCCGAGGTAGCGCTCGCTCATCGCCGAGCATTCCAGGTGCCAGCCGGGCCGGCCGCGGCCCCACGGGCTCGGCCAGCCGGGCTGGTCGGGCGTCGAGGGCTTCCACAGCACGAAGTCCGCCGGGTCGCGCTTGTAGGGCGCCACCTCCACCCGCGCGCCGGCGACGAGTTCCTCCCGGTTGCGGCCCGACAGCCGGCCGTAGTCCGCCATGCTGGGCACGGAGAACAGCACGTGGCCCTCGGCCTCGTAGGCGTGGCCGCGGGCGATCAGCGTCTCGACCAGCGCGATCATCTGCGGCAGGTGCTCGGTCGCGCGCGGCGTCACGTCCGGCCGGCGCACGCCCAGCGCGGCCATGTCGGCGAAATACTGGGCCTCGGTGCGGCGGGTCAGCGCGCCGATCGGCTCCCCGGTCTCGGCGGAGCGGGCGATGATCTTGTCGTCGATGTCGGTGATGTTGCTGACGTAGGTGACGTGCGCCTCGCCGTAGAGGCGGCGCAGCAGCCGGTTCAGCACGTCGAACACCACCGCAGGCCGGGCGTTGCCGATGTGGGCGTAGTCGTAGACGGTCGGCCCGCAGACGTAGACGCGGACGTTGGACGGGTCGATGGGCGCGAACGCTTCCTTCGCGCGGGTGAGCGTGTTGTGCAGGTACAGGGCCATGGCGGGAGTATTAGCGGCCGCGCGCGGCCCCGTCACCTGCGCCGTGGACGCGCCTACTTCGGCGGCAGGGAGCGCAGATAGGCGATAATCGCGTCCACGTCCTCGTCGGTCATGTTGGCGTAGCCCGCCACCGGCATCGGCGGCAGCAGGTGGGAGCCGTCGGGCCGCACGCCGGTGGTGATGATCGTCTTCAGCTCCTCGTCGGAATAGTGGCCGATGCCGGTCGGCGTGAGGTTGGAGGCAACGCTGATGCCCCACGGGCCATGGAAGCTGAAACCGCCCGCGCCCAGCGCGTTGACGATGTCCGGCCCGCCGTGGGGGCCTGGCCCGGAGTGGCAGACGATGCAGTGCCCCGCCGGCCCGGCCAGATACTCGCCATAGGCGACCGGGTCGCCGCGGTCCACGTCGGGCACGGAATCCACCGGCGGTCCGTAGGCCGGCGGCAGCGGGATATCGTAGGCGTTGGGCGGCGTCTCGTTCTCGACCGGCTCCACCTGCCGGAGGTAGGCAATGATCGCAGCGACGTCGGTGTCCGACAGCCCGCGATAGACCTCGAACGGCATCGGCGGGCCGATCAGGCTGCCGTCCGGGCGGATGCCCTCGCGGATCGCCGTTTCCAGCTCCTCGTCGGTCCAGCCGCCGATGCCGGTCTCATGCGGGGTGATGTTCTGCGAGACGACGGTGAAGGCCTCTTCCTCGATCACCAGCCCGCCGGCGAGCTCCATCCCCGGGATCGGGCCGTTCTCGTTCTGCGGCGTGTGGCAGTTGCCGCAGTTGACGATCGAGTTCATGAGGTAGGTGCCCCGCTCCAGCAGCGTTTCCGCCGCAGCCTGGCCGGCCGCAGCCGCCACGACACCCATCACCAGCACGCCCGCCGCGTGCCGCAGCTCCACCCGCATCGCCTGTCTCCCGACGGTCCCCGGACTGCCCGCCCTGCCGTCGGCATTTTTCCGCGCCGCCGTGCCGGTATCGGACCGCGCGACTATATCGCGCTTCCCGCCGGCGGCGAAGTGGCGATTGGGCTGCATTTGATCCTGATTGAGGGAGCCGCAGCCCTATGAGGCAACGACGCCCTCGAACGCTTCCAGCTTGAAGGCAGCGGCGAGCAGCGCCCGGGTGTAGGGCTCGCGCGGGTCCTCGAAGATCTGGTCGGCGGGTCCCTGCTCCACCACCTTGCCGTCCTTCATCACCAGCACGTGGTCGGCGAGTGCGCGCACCACCCGCAGGTCGTGGCTGATGAACATGTACGCCAGCCGGTGCCGCTGCTGCAGGTCGCGCAGCAGGTCCACGATCTGGGCCTGCACCGACATGTCCAGCGCCGAGGTCGGCTCGTCGAGCACGACGAAGCGCGGCTTCAGCACCATGGCCCGCGCGATCGCCACCCGCTGGCGCTGGCCGCCGGAAAACTCGTGCGGATAGCGGTGGCGGCTCTCGGGGTCGAGGCTCACCTCCTCCAGCGCCTGGGCGATCAGCTTCTCCCGCTCGGCACGGCTGCTGCCGATGGAATGGACCTTCAGCCCCTCCTCGATGATCTGCGCGATCGACATGCGCGGGCTCAGCGAGCCGAACGGGTCCTGGAAGACGATCTGCATCTCGCGGCGCAGCGGGCGCAGCTGTTTCGACTGCAGGCCGTGGATCGGCTGGTCACGGAACCGGATCTCGCCCTGGCTCGAGATCAGGCGCAGAAGGGCGAGGCCGAGCGTGGTCTTGCCGGAGCCGCTCTCGCCCACAACGCCGACGGTCTGGCCCTCGCGCACCGCGATGGTGACGCCATCCACCGCCTTCACATGGTCCACCGTGTGGCGCAGCACGCCGGCTTTGATCGGGAAGTAGACCTTGAGGTCGCTGGCGCTGATCACCACCGGCGCCCCGTCCAGCGGCTTCGCCGGGCGGCCCTTCGGCTCGGCCGCCAGCAGATGGCGGGTGTAGGGGTGCTTCGGGTCGCCGAACACGCTCCCTACCGTGCCGGATTCGACGATCTGCCCCGACTGCATCACGCACACCCGGTCGGCCATGCGGCGGACGATGGTCAGGTCGTGAGTGATGAACAGGATCGCCATCCCCATCTGGCGCTGCAGGTCCTTCATCAGCTGCAGGATCTGCGCCTGGATGGTTACGTCGAGCGCCGTGGTCGGCTCGTCGGCGATCAGCAGGTCCGGGTCGTTGGCCAGTGCCATCGCGATCATCACCCGCTGGCGCTGCCCGCCGGAAAGCTCGTGCGGCAGCGCGCCCAGCCGCTTCTCCGCCTTCGGCAGCCCGACCAGCCGCAAGAGCTCCAGCGTCCGCTGGCGCGCCTGGGCCCGGGACATCTTCTTGTGCAGGATCAGGGTCTCGCTGACCTGCTTCTCCACCGAATGCAGCGGGTTCAGCGACGTCATCGGTTCCTGGAACACCATGGCGATGTCGTCGCCGCGGATGCGCCGCATCTTCGCGTCCGGCGCGCCGACCAGCTCCTCGCCCTTGAACCGGATGCTGCTGCCCGGGGTGTGCATCGCGGTCGGGTAGGGAAGGAGCTGCAGGATCGACAGCGCGGTGACCGACTTGCCCGAGCCGCTCTCGCCGACCAGTGCCAGCGTCTCGCCGCGTTCGATGTCGAAACTCACGTCCCGGACCGCGTGCACGGTGGCGCCGCCGCCGGCACGGAAGGCGACGCCGAGGTTGCGGACGCTGAGCAGGCGGGACGGCTGGCTGTGCGGTTCGGACATCAGGCGGCGACCTTGCGCGGATCGAAGGCGTCGCGCACCGCCTCGCCGATGAAGATCAGCAGGCTCAGCATGATCGCCAGCACGAAGAAGGCAGTGAAGGCAAGCCAGGGCGCCTGCAGGTTCGACTTGCCCTGGTTCAGCAGCTCGCCGAGGGAGGGCGAGCCCGGCGGCAGCCCGTAGCCGAGGAAGTCAAGCGCGGTGAGCGACGTGATGCCCGCGGTGAGGGTGAAGGGCAGGTAGGTGAGGGTCGCGACCATGGCGTTGGGCAGCACGTGGCGGAACATGATGGTGAAGTGGCCCACGCCCAGCGCCCGGGCCGCGCGGACGTAGTCGAAGTTCCGCGCCCGCAGGAACTCGGCCCGCACCAGACCCTGCAGCCCGACCCAGGAGAACAGCAGCAGCAGGACCAGGATGCTGACGAAGCCCGGCGGCACGATGGAGGCGAGGATCAGCAGCAGGAAGAACACCGGCATCCCGCCCCAGATCTCGATCACGCGCTGGCCGATCAGGTCGGTCAGCCCGCCGAAATAGCCCTGCACCGCGCCGATGAAGACGCCGATGACCACGCTGCCGGCGGTGAGAAGCAGGCCGAACAGCACCGAGATGCGGAAGCCGTATATGATGCGGGCGACCACGTCGCGGCTGGAATCGTCGGTGCCCAGCCAGTGGTTCCCGTCGGGCGGCGCCGGCGCCGGCACCTTCAGGTCGAAGTCGAAGGTGTCGTAGCTGTATGGGATCAGCGGCCAGACCATCCAGCCCTTCTCCGCGATCATCTGCTGGACCTCGGGGTCGTGATATTCCGCCTCGGTCTCGAAGAAGCCGCCATACTCGGTCTCCGGCACCACCTCGAACACCGGGAAGTACCAGCGGCCGTCGTAGTGCACGACCAGGGGCTTGTCGTTGGCGACGAGCTCGGCGAACAGCGCGATCACGAACAGGACCAGGAAGATCCACAGCGACCAGTAGCCGCGCCGGTTGCGGCGGAAGTTGCGCAGGCGCCGCGCGGTCAGCGGCGAGATCGGGCGGCCGAGGAAGCGGTGCTGCACGGCCGGCCTGGCCGGCGCACGGTCCATCCCCTGATAGCCGGTTGCGGGGGCGGGGGGCCGCGCGGAAGGCGAAAGCTGGGTGTCGGCCATCAGACCTCCCGGCTCTCGAAGTCGATCCGGGGATCGACCCAGTGGTAGACCAGGTCGGAGACCAGCTGGATCAGCATGCCGAGAAGGGTGAAGAAGTAGAGGGTGGCGAAGATCACCGGATAGTCGCGGTCGATCACCGAGACGTAGCCGAGCAGTCCCAGGCCGTCGAGCGAGAAGATGATCTCGATGAACAGCGAGCCGGCGAACAGGACCCCGATGATCGCCCCCGGCACGCCGGCGATGATCAGGATCATCGCGTTGCGGAACACGTGGCCGTAGAGCACCTGCCGGCCGGTCAGCCCCTTGGCGCGCGCCGTCAGCACGTACTGCTTGTTGATCTCCTCGAGGAAGGAGTTCTTGGTCAGCATGGTGAGGCCGGCGAAGCTCGCGATCACGATCGCGAGGATCGGCAGCGTCATGTGCCAGAAATAGTCGGCGATCTGTTCCAGCAGGCTCATCTCCGCCCAGTTGTCCGAGACGAGGCCCCGCAGCGGGAACCAGGCGAAGTAGCGGCCGCCGGCGAACAGCACGATCAGCAGGATCGCGAACAGGAAGCTCGGGATCGCATACAGCGCGATGATGATGCCGCTGGTCCAGACGTCGAAGCGGCTGCCGTCCCGGCGCGCCTTGGCGATGCCGAGCGGGATGCATACCGCATAGGTGATGAGCGCCGTCCACAGCCCGATCGAGATCGACACCGGCATCCGCTCGATGATCAGATCCACCACCGACCGGCCGCGGAAGTAGCTGTCGCCGAAGTCGAAGGTGATGTAGTTGCCCATCATCAGCAGAAAGCGCTCGTGCCACGGCTTGTCGAAGCCGAACTGGCGCTCGAGCTGGGCGATGAACTCCGGCGGCAGGCCCTGGGCGCCGCGATACTCGCTGTCGGTGCGTCCCGTGGTGCTGCCCGTCCGGCCGGTTTCGGAGCCGGTGGCGCCGCTGATGCGGCCGGTCGCGTCGACGCCGGTGCCGGTGACGTCGGCGATGATGCGCTCGATCGGGCCGCCCGGGGCGACCTGCACGATGGCGAAGTTGATGACCATGATCCCCAGCAGCGTGGGGATGATCAGCAGCAGCCGCCGGATGACGTAGGCGAACATGGTGCGGGCGGCTCCTGTCCGTCCGGCGTCAGCGTGCCGCCTGCCGGCGCTGGTTCAGCGTCGCCGCCTTGTCGGCGTCGTACCACCAGGTGATGAACGGAATGCCGCTCATCGGCGGCTCCTCGGGCCGCGGGTGGTCGAACTTGTCCCAGTAGGCGACCCAGGTGTACGGGTTGTGCCACTGCGGCACCGCAAACATCTGCCACATCAGCGCGCGGTCCAGCGCATGGGTGCGGGTCACCAGTGCCTCGCGGTCCGGTGCGTTGATCACCAGCCGGATCAGCTCGTCGATCGCCGGGTTCTTCAGGCCCATGTAGTTGCGGCTTCCCGGCGTGTCGGCCGATTCCGACCCCCAGTAGGCCCGCTGCTCGTTGCCGGGCGACAGCGACTGCGCGATCACCTGGACGGCGGCGTCGAAGTCGAAGTTGTCCATCCGCTCGACGTACTGGGAGGCGTCGATGGTGCGCACCGAGGCACGGATGCCCAGCCGCTCGAGGTTGGCCGCATAGGGCAGCATGATCCGCTCGAAGGTCGGGGAGCTCAGCAGGATCTCCATGGTGAGCCGGATGCCGGTCTCCTCGTGCACGCGGACCCCGTCCTGGATGCGGTAGCCGGCCTCCTCCAGCAGCTCCACCGCCCGGCGCAGGTTGGCGCGCAGCCCGCCCTCCACGGTCGTCGAGGGCGCCTCGTAGTCGGCGGTGAACACTTCCGGCGGAAGCTGGTCACGCAGCGGCTCCAGGATCGCGAGCTCCGCCTCCGTCGGCAGGCCCGTCGCCTCCAGCTCGGAGGATTCGAAGATGCTGTCGGTGCGGCGGTAGAGGCCGTAGAACAGGTTCTGGTTCGCCCACTCGAAGTCGAAGGCGAGAATCAGCGCCTCGCGCACCCGCCGGTCCTGGAACTGCGGCCGGCGCATGTTGAAGAACAGGCCCTGGAACGGCTGGGCGAGCCTGTCCTCGAGCGACTCGCGCACCAGCACGCCGGCGTCCACCTCGGGGACGTTGTAGCCGGTGGCCCAGTTCTTCGACGAGTTCTCGACCCGGTAGTCCAGCTCGCCGCCGAGGAAGGCCTCGAACATCACCTGCTCGTCGCCGAAATACTCGAAGACGATGCGGTCGAAGTTGTACTGGCCGACCATCGTCGGGTGGTTCGCCGCCCAGTAGTCGGGATTGCGCTGCATGACGATGCGCTGGCCCGGGTCCACCCGGCCGATGGTGTAGGGACCGCTGCCGACCCAGGGCGTCAGCGTGATCCGCGAGATGTCGCGGCCGTCCGCCGTCCAGTAGGCCTTCGACATGATCGGGAGCTGGCCGAGGATGAGCGGCAGTTCCTTGTTCTCGCTGGTCGAGAAGTCGAACCGCACCGTGCGCTCGCCGACCTGGGTCACGGAACTGACGTCGGCGTAGTAGAACTTCTGCTGCGGATTGTACTGGGTCCAGACCTCGAACGACCAGATCACGTCCTCGACCGTGATCGGCGACCCGTCGCTGAACCGCGCGTCGGGATTGAGGTCGAACTCGACCCAGCCGCGGTCCGGCGGCACGCGGATCGTCTCGCAGATCAGGCAGTATTCGGTGAACGGTTCGTCGGCGCTGGACACCATCAGGCTGTCCATGGCGTAGCCGACGGCTCCGGTCAGCGTGCCCTGGATGATCACCGGGTTCAGCGTGTCGAAGCTGCCGAGCTGACCGATCTTGATCTCGCCGCCCTTGGGCGCGTCCGGGTTCACGTAGCCGAAATGGGAAAAGCCCGCGGCGTACTTGACGTCGCCATGCATGGCGAAGGCGTGGCCCTCGTAGATCTCGCCTTCCTCGACGGCCTTGAGCTGGTCCGAAACCTCCGCCTCCTGGGCGATCGCGGCCGCGGAGAGGGCAACTGTCGCCGCGGCGGCGGCCAGGGCGCATCGGGCAGGCTGACGGAGGCTCATGGTCGCGGCGTTTCCTTTCCCCTCGGACGTCGGGCGGTCGGCCGCCGACGCGCAGCATTGTTCTGTCGCCGTGTTACAATGCTTCAATCGGCGGAGAAACGAAAGCGGGCCGGCGGCCACCGGCTGCGTTGCATGATGGGCCGCGAATCGGGCGGAATTTTGCCCGCACTCGGCTGTCGCGCGGGTGCGCGCTTTGCGCTAGAGAAGGCGCGCCCGCGCGACCGGCGGCGGACCGCTGCACGTCCGGAGGCCGGTTGAGGCTCTTCCGTCTTTGGGGGAAGGGCTCAAAATGTGGTAGTCCGGGGCGCGGCCTTGACCAGATGATGAGGCAAGACGACGATGGCGGGTCATTCCCAGTTCAAGAACATCATGCACCGCAAGGGCGCGCAGGACGCCAAGCGGGCGAAGCAGTTCGCCAAGCTCGCCCGTGAGGTGCTGGTCGCGGCCAAGTCGGGGCTGCCCGACCCGGCGATGAACCCGCGGCTGCGGACGGCGATCGCGGCTGCGCGCGCCGCCAACATGCCGAAGGACCGCATCGACCGGGCGATCAAGCAGGCCACGGCCAGCGGCGGCGATGCGACGAATTACGAGGAGATCCGGTATGAGGGCTACGGCCCGGGCGGGGTCGCGCTGATCGTCGAGGCGCTGACCGACAACCGCAACCGCACCGCCTCCGAAATCCGCTCGGCCTTCAACAAGTACGGCGGCTCGCTCGGCGAGACCGGCTCCGTCGGCTTCATGTTCAACCGGGTCGGCGAGATCGCCTATCCGGCTTCGGTGGCAAGCGACGAGGCGATGTTCGAGGCGGCGCTGGAGGCGGGTGCGAGCGACGTGGAGAGCGCGGCCGACAGCCATACCGTCACCTGCGACCCGGCGAGCTTCAACGACGTGCGCGACGCGCTGGAGGCGAAGTTCGGCGCGCCGGAGCGGGCGGGCCTGGTGTGGAAGCCGGTGACGACGACGCCGGTGGACGAGGACACTGCACGCACGCTGATGAAGCTGATCGACGTGCTCGACGACAACGACGACGTGCAGACCGTCTCCGCCAACTTCGAGATCGACGAGCAGGTGATGGAGCGGCTGAGCGCGGCCTGAGGCGGCGCTCGTTGGGAAACCGTGCCGGCTCCCGTGCGGGCCGGCGGCAGGGGAGGACGGGCTTGCGCCTGCTCGGCATCGACCCGGGGCTGCAGCGGACCGGCTGGGGGATCATCGACGCCGTCGGGACCCGCTTGAGCCACGTCGCCAACGGCGTCGTGGCCTCGGACGGCAGCAAGCCGGTCGCGGAGCGGCTCGCGGAACTCTACGAGGGCCTGGCGGCGGTGATCGCGACCCACCGGCCCGTGGCGGCGGCGGTGGAGGAGACCTTCGTCAACAAGAACCCGACCTCGACGCTGAAACTCGGGCTCGCGCGCGGCGTGGCACTGCTGGCGCCGGCCCGCGCCGGGCTGCCGGTGGGCGAGTATCCGGCGAACCTGATCAAGAAGACCGTGGTCGGCGCCGGCCATGCCGACAAGCGCCAGATCCAGGCGATGGTGCGGGTGCTGCTGCCCGGCTGCCAGATCGCCGGGCCGGACGCGGCCGATGCGCTCGCCGTCGCCATCTGCCACGCCCACCACGGCACGGCCCGCGACTGGGCCCGCGCCGCCCCCGGCCCGGGTGCGGGGTGACGGCATGATCGCGAAGCTGCGCGGCCGGGTCGACGGCATCGGCGAGGACTGGGCGGTGATCGACGTCGGCGGCGTCGGCTATCTGGTGCACTGCCCGTCGCGCACGCTGGCGGAGCTGGCGCGCGTCACCGGCGAGGTGTCGCTGTTCGTCGAGACCCACGTCCGCGAGGACCGGATCCAGCTGTTCGGCTTCACCCAGGAGTCGGAGCGCACGTGGTTCCGGCTGCTGAACGGGGTGCAGGGCGTCGGTGCGCGGGTGGCGCTGGGCGTCCTCGGCACGCTGCGGGTGGAGGAGATCGTCGAGGCGATCGCGCTGCAGGACAAGGCGCCGCTGACCCGGGCGCCCAACGTCGGGCCGAAGCTCGCGCAGCGGATCGTCAGCGAGCTCAAGGACAAGGCGGCAGGTGTCGCGCTGACCGCCGTGGCGGCCCGGGTTGCGCCAACGGCGGTGCCGGCCGGCGGCGAGGACGTGATGGCGGACGCGGTGTCGGCGCTGGTGAACCTCGGTTTCGCCCAGGCGCAGGCGATGAGCGCGGTGGCGAAGGCCCGCCGTGACGCTGGCGACGCTGCCGACGTCGCGACCCTGATCCGCTCGAGCCTGCGCGAGCTGAGTGCGTGATGGCAACGAAAGACGAAGGCCGGCTGGTCGATCCCACGGCGCGCCCCGGCGACGACCGGGCGCTGCGACCGCAGACCCTCGACGAGTTCGTCGGCCAGGCGCAGCTCCGCGCCAACCTTGCGGTCTATGTCCGCGCGGCGCGGGCCCGCGGCGAGGCGATGGACCACGTGCTGCTGGCCGGGCCGCCAGGGCTGGGCAAGACGACCCTCGCCCAGATCATCGCCCGCGAGCTCGGCGTGAACTTCCGCGCCACCTCCGGCCCGGTCATCGCCCGCGCCGGCGACCTCGCCGCGGTGCTCACCAACCTCGAACCGCGGGACGTGCTGTTCATCGACGAGATCCACCGGCTGAACCCTGCGGTGGAGGAGATCCTCTATCCGGCGATGGAGGACCTGCAGCTCGACCTGATGATCGGCGAGGGGCCGGCGGCGCGGTCGGTGCGGATCGACCTCGCGCCGTTCACGCTCATCGGGGCGACCACACGGGCCGGCCTGATCACCACGCCGCTGCGCGACCGGTTCGGCATCCCGCTGCAGCTCACCTTCTACACGCCGGAGGAGCTGCTCGTGATCGTCCGCCGCGCGGCGTCGCTGATGGGCATGGTCCTCACCGACGACGGCGCGGAGGAGATCGCGCGCCGGTCGCGCGGGACGCCCCGCATCGCCGGCCGGCTGCTGCGCCGCGTGCGCGACTTCGCTGCGGTGGAAGGCGACAAGGCGGTGGACGCCGCCGTCGCCGACCGCGCGCTCACCCGGATGGAGGTGGACGCGCGGGGGCTGGATGCGCTGGACCGGCGCTATCTCACCTGCCTGGTCACCAACTACGACGGCGGGCCGGTCGGCGTGGAGACGCTGTCGGCGGCGCTTGCCGAGCAGCGCGACGTGCTGGAGGACGTGATCGAGCCCTTCCTCATCCAGCAGGGGTTCATCCAGCGCACCCCGCGGGGCCGCATGGTCAGCGCGCTTGGCTGGGCGCACCTGGGCCTCACGCCGCCGCGCGGACGCCAGACGCAGCTCGACCTCCTGGCGCAGGACGGGGATGGCGGCGATGGCGGATGAGCCGGCCGGGGCTCACCGCTTCCGGCTCCGGGTCTATTACGAGGACACGGACGCGGCCGGAATCGTGTATTACGCCAACTATCTGCGCTTCGCCGAGCGGGCCCGCACCGAATATCTGCGCGATGCGGGCATCGACCAGCGGACATTAAGAGATCGCGATGGACTCTTGTTCGCGGTGCGGCGATGTGAAATCGACTATCTTCAGCCGGCGCGACTCGACGATTCCCTGGATGTGGTAAGCCGCATTGTCGCGTTGCGGGGGGCATCGGTGGACATGCATCAGACCGTGATGCGCGCCGCCGAGATTCTGGCGCAATTGTCGGTTCGTGTGGCCTGCGTTGACGGGAACGGGCGGCCCGCGCGAATCCCCCGCTGGGTGCGCGAGCGCATTGCGGCCGCCGGCGCCGCTGCGGAAGGAAGTGGATAGGGATCTATGGAGCAGGAAGTCGCGGTAACGGCGGTGGAGACGGTGGCGCTCTCCGGGGACGACCTGTCGATGATCGGCCTGTTCCTCAAGGCCGACATCGTGGTCAAGGCGGTGATGGTGCTGCTGCTCCTGGCCTCGATCTGGAGCTGGGCCGTCATCATCGAGAAGGGTCTGCGCTTCTCCCGGCTGCGCCGCCAGGCGGACAAGTTCGAGGACAGCTTCTGGTCCGGCGGTTCGCTCGACGACCTCTACGAGCGGGTCGGCGCCAATCCCCCGGACCCGATGGCGAGCGTGTTCGCCTCCGCGATGCGGGAGTGGCGACGGTCGGCGAGCCATCTCGCCGGCAGCGTCTATCATTCGCTGCAGGACCGGATCGAGCGGGTGATGGCGGTGACGATCAACCGCGAGCTCGACCGGGTCGGCCGCCGCATGAGCTTCCTCGCCACCGCCGGCAGTGCCGCGCCCTTCGTCGGCCTGTTCGGCACGGTGTGGGGCATCATGAACACCTTCACCGCCATTGCCGAGATGAACAACACCACGCTCGCGACCGTGGCGCCCGGCATCGCGGAGGCGCTGTTCGCCACCGCGATGGGCCTGTTCGTCGCGATCCCGGCGGTCATCGGCTACAACCGGCTGAGCGAGTCGATGCGCCGTTACGCCGCGCGCCTGAACAACTTCTCCGCGGAGTTCGCTGCCATCATTTCGCGCCAATTGGACGCCAAGGCTTGAGAATGGTGGCCGGAATGCGGCGGAAACGGGCAACCGTACGGGACCAGGGCTGATGGCGATCAAGGTCAACAACGGCTCCGACGAGACCTACGCGCCCCTGTCGGAGATCAACGTCACGCCCTTCGTCGACGTGATGCTGGTGCTGCTGATCGTGTTCATCGTCACCGCGCCGCTGCTCGCGGTCGGCGTCGACGTCGACCTGCCGCAGGCGGAGGCGCCCGCGCTTCCCAGCCAGGACGTGCCGCTGGTTGTCAGCGTCGATCGCGACAACAACGTCTACGTCGGCGACGAGCAGGTGACGCCGGATGCGCTGGTGGAGCGGCTGTCGGGCATCGTCGGCGAGGACGAGCAGCGCCGCATCTTCGTCCGCGGCGACCAGTCGGTCAGCTACGGGCGGATCATGGAGGTGATGGGCCTCATCATCAGGGCCGGCTTTACCCGGGTTTCGCTGGTGGCCGAGCTTCCCACCGACGGCTGAGCGCGCCTGTCGGCCGCCGCAGACCGAGCGAGGGACGGAGCGAATGCCTGAGCGTGATGAACGCATGATGCCGGTCTCGGCGATCGCGTCGGTCGCCCTGCACGCGTTGATCGCCGTGCCGGTGGTCTTCGACATCGACCTGTTCGGCAGCCGGTTCGAAGAGCCGGTGCTGGCGTTTGCGGTGGGCATGGTGCCGCTGTCGGAGGTGACGGCGGCGCCGCAGGTGGGCGAGATCACGCCGCCGCGCCCGCTGGAGCGGCTGGAGCTGCCCGCGGGCAACGAGGCGGCCGAGGTGGACCGGATCGATCCGGATGCGCCCGAGCGCGCGCCCACCGCCACCCCGTCGCCCGAATCCCGGTCCGAACCGCCGCCGCCGGCCGAGGAGCTGCCCACCGAGACGCCGCCGCCGCAGGTGGCCTCGGCAGAAGCCCCGCCGCCGGTCCTGACCGAGGCGCCGGAGCCGCCGGCCGCCGCAACGCCGGAGGAGCCGCAGCCGGCCCCGCCGCCCAGCCTGGCGGACCCGGAGCTGGTGCAGGCGCCGAATGCGCCCGCCCCGGACGCGCCCCAGGTGGCGGCGCTGGATGCGCCGACGCTCCCCACCGAGCAGCCGCAGCCCGAGGAGCGGCCCGCGCCGCCGGCGATGCCGGCGCCGCCGCTGCCGCCGGAGCGCGCCCAGGCGCGGGTGCGGACGGATCCGGATCCGGCCGAGGACGAGGAGGACGACGAGGAGCCGCCGGTGCAGGCCGAGACGCCGCCCGCCCCCGAGCAGGCGCCGCCGGAGACCCAGCTCGCGGTGCTCGAGCCGCCGCCGGCGCCTTACTTCGCGCCGCGCCGCG
>CALKHQ010000206.1 GCA_937988735.1 uncultured Alphaproteobacteria bacterium | reverse complement strand
AGCCTGCGCCGGCTGCGCACCGACTATGTCGACCTCTACCAGCTGCACTGGCCCGACCGCCGCACCAACAACTTCGGCCGCCTCGGCTACAACCACGTGCCGGACGACGACGCCGTGCCGATCGCCGAGACGCTGGAGGTGTTGGGCGACCTGGTGAAGGCGGGCAAGGTGCGGATGGTGGGGCTGTCCAACGAGACGCCGTGGGGCGTGATGGAGTTCCTCCGCGTGGCGGAGCGCACCGGGCTGCCGCGGGTGGTGAGCATCCAGAACCCGTATAACCTGCTCAACCGCAGCTTCGAGGTCGGGCTCGCCGAGATCGCGATCCGCGAGCAGGTGGGGCTGCTCGCCTACTCGCCGCTGGCGATGGGGGTGCTCACGGGCAAGTACATCGGCGACGCCAAGCCGGAGGGCGCCCGGCTCACCCTCTTCGGCGACCGCATGACCCGCTACAACCACTGGACCGGCCACAAGGCGACCGAGCGCTATGTCGCGCTCGCCCGCGAGCACGGGCTCGACCCGGCGCTGATGGCGCTGGCCTACGTGAATTCCCGGCCATTTGTCACCAGCACCATTCCAGGCGCCACGAAGCTGGACCATATTCGGACCATGATCGACAGCGTCGGGGTGACGCTGCCGCAGACGGTGATCGACGGCATCGATGCCATTCACCGCGAAATCAGCAATCCTTGTCCCTGAAGGCGATTCGCCGGCCGCCGGCTGCCCGCCGGCGGTTTCCGCAACAGGAAGGAGCCGCCCATGCGCCTGTTTGTCGGAATCGGCATGCCCGCGGCGATCCAGGACCGGCTGCGCCGGTTGAGATCCGCCATTCCCGGCGCCCGCTGGGTCGAGCAGGAGAACCTGCATCTCACCCTCCGCTTCATCGGCGAGGTCGAAGGCCATGTCGCCGACGACATCGACCTGGCGCTGGAGCGGATCGACGCCGATCCGTTCGAGCTTGCGCTGAAGGGCCTGGGCCACTTCGAGAACGGCGGCGAACCGACCCAGCTCTGGGCCGACATCGAGCCGAACCCGCCGCTGATGCGGCTGCAGGAGAAGGTGGATTCGGCGCTGCGCCGCGTCGGCGTTCCCTTCGACAGGCGCAACTTCCGGCCGCACGTCACCCTCGCCCGGCTGAAGGGCGCGCCGCTGGACCGGGTGCGGTCCTTCCTGCGCGACCGGGCGGATTTCCGCGCCGATCCGTTCTTCGTCGACCGCTTCATCCTGTTCTCGAGCCACCTCGGCAAGCATGGCGCCCAGTACACCGCAGAGGCCGAATACCCGCTGGGCGGCGGCGTGCTGATGGAGTGGGACGAGGAGCGGGAGGAGATCGTCTGACCCCGCCCGGGCGCGCATCGTCCAGTTCGGCATTGTCCGGCGCGGGCGGTCGGCTATAACACCCCGCGTCGGCGGGGCCTTCCGCCGGTCATCAGACAGTTCCGGAAGTGGGAGGAGACGGCCGATGAAGTTGGTGCGCTACGGTGAGCCGGGGCAGGAAAAGCCAGGCGTTCTCGATTCCAACGGTGCGGTCCGCGACCTGTCGGAGGTGATCGACGACATCGCCGGTCCCGTCCTCACGCGCGAAGGGCTTGCGCGCCTGCGGGCCATCGATCCCGGCACCCTTCCGATGGCCCCCAGCCACCGGCGCCTCGGCCCGTGCGTGGGCAATGTCGGCAAGTTCATCTGCATCGGCCTCAACTACGCCGACCACGCGGCCGAATCGAACCTGCCGGTGCCGGAGAAGCCGATCATCTTCGCCAAGCTGTGCCCGCCGACCGGGCCCAACGACCCGATCATCATCCCGCGCGGCAGCGAGAAGACCGACTGGGAGGTCGAGCTCGGCGTGGTGATCGGCGAGACCGCCGCCCATGTCAGCGAGGAGGAGGCGCTGAACTACGTTGCCGGCTACTGCGTGTGCAACGACGTCTCCGAGCGGCGCTTTCAGCTCGAGGAAGGCGGCCAGTGGGTGAAGGGCAAGAGCTGCGACAGCTTCGGGCCGATCGGACCGTGGCTGGTCACCGCCGACGAGGTGCCCGACCCGCAGAACCTGAAGATGTGGCTCGACGTCAACGGCGAGCGGAAGCAGGACGGCAGCACGAAGACCATGGTCTTCGGCGTGGCAGCCCTGGTCTCCCATCTCAGCCGGTTCATGACGCTGCGTCCCGGCGATGTGATCTCCACCGGCACGCCGCCCGGGGTGGGCATGGGCCAGAAGCCGACCCCGCAGTATCTGAAGCCGGGCGACGTCGTCCGCCTCGGCATCGAGGGCCTGGGCGAGCAGGAGCAGCGCTGCGTCGCCTACACCGGCTGACCTGCGCGGCGGTCAGTCCTCTCCTTTCCGGTCCAGTGCGGCGGCGACAAGGGCGCGAATCGCCCACCGCCGCACCCGGCGCCCTTCGGCCTCGTCGAGTTGGAGCACGTCCTTCAGCACCACCACCGCCTCGGTGCCGACGGCGAGCGCCAGCGCCCGGGTCAGCAGCTTTCGGTCGGCGGGCCGCATCCGGCCCGCCGCAGGCTTCAGCGCCGCCTCGACCAGCAGCGCCTCGATACCCGGGAAGTAGCGGTAGGCGGTCGCCCGCGACACCATCGTTTCCGCGGCAACCTCCTCCACGTCGGTGTGCGGCCGTGCCGCAGCAGGCGCGCGGCCGCCTGCAGCAGGTCCTTGCGCGTGCGGGCGCGCTGGTTGGGCCGCCCGGTCGCGGCTGCGCCTGCCCGGGTCACGCCGACCCCAGCTGGCGGATGATCGCGGCCAGGTCCAGCCAGACGTTCTCCCGCCGGATGGCGGCACGGCTCGGGCGCGCCATTGCGCGATGGTCACGCAAGCGTCATCGGTCGCGGCTTGAACATGCTGCGCCGCGCGGTGACACTTCATGCGCATGCCGGTCCCGGCACTGCCGGGGCACCACCGGCGCAAGGGAGGGATGCGATGCGGATTTGGCCTTTCGGGATCGCGGCCGTCGTCGGCGCGCTGCTGGCGGGGCCGTCCGCCGCCCAGGACCAGCCGACGGAAGCGGAGATGATGGCGGCCTGGGCCGAGGCGATGCAGATCGGGCCGGAGCACATGGCACTTTCCGCCCGGGCCGGCACCTGGTCCACCACGACCACCTATCCCGCCCATCCCGGCTCCGATGAGATCGTCACCGAGCACGGGACGGCGGAGCGCGTCGCGACCCTCGACGGCCGCGTGCTCGAGGAGCGACTGCAAGGCACGATCATGGGCCAGCCCTATGCCGGGATCGGCCGCGCCGGATTCGACAATGTCACCGGCCGCTACTGGTCCACCTGGACCGACACCATGACCACCGGTCTGCTGGTGATGTACGGCGACTACGACGAGCTGACCTCGACCTACACCTACGAAGGGGTCTCCATCGACCCGCTGATGGGCGAGGTGCCGATGCGCGTCGAGCAGGTCGTCGAAAGCCCGGACCGCGAGATCATGCGGCTGTCCATGCAGTTCCCCGGCCAGGACATGGCCGAGATGATGCAGGTCGTCTACGAGCGCCAGCCATAGACGGGAGGGCAGAGCGATGGCGATGCGGCGGATGGTGTCGGCTGCGGCAGGCGCGCTGCTGGGCATGGCGCTGTGGGCGGCGACGGCGGCGGGGCATCACGGCTGGCGCTGGACGGAGGAAGACCACGTCCAGCTCACCGGCGTGGTGAAGTCGGTGGAACTCGGCAACCCGCACGGCATCGTCATCCTCGACGTCGGGGGCGAGGAGTGGCGGGTGGAGCTCGGGCCGCCTGCACGCAACACCCGCGCCGGGATCGAGGAGGGAACGCTGGTCGAGGGCATGACCATCGTCGTCATCGGCCACCGGTCCGCGGACCCGGCCGAGCTCCGGCTCAAGGCGGAGCGGATCCATGTCGGGGGTGTCGAGCACAACATCTACCCCGACCGCGACTGAGCGGCCGCCTGCGTGATCGACGGCCTTCTCGCCGATCTCGGCAACAGCGCCCTTGCCGCCGGTCTGCGCGGCTCCTACTGGGCCTATCCCGCCCTCAACGCCCTGCACGTGCTGGGCATCGCGCTGCTGGTGGGCGGGATCCTGCCGCTCGACCTCAGGCTGCTGGGCCTGTGGCGGACGGTGCCGGCAGCGCCGCTCGCCGCCGTGCTGGTGCCGAGCGCCGTCGCCGGCGTCGTGCTGGTGCTGGCCACGGGCCCGCTCCTGTTCGCCGTCCGGCCCGAAGACTATGCGGCCAATCCCTATTTCCAGGCGAAGCTGGCGGTTGTCGCCTGCGCGATCCTCAACGCGCTGCTGCTGCGGCGGGCGCCGGGATGGCGGCGGGACGCGGGCGCAGGCGCGCGGGTCAGGCTGGCGGCGGTGCTGTCGCTGGCCCTGTGGCTCGCCGCGCTCTTCTGCGGGCGGATGATCGCCTACTACTGAGCGAGGCCCATCAGGCTGCGGGCGAAGTCCCGCGGGTCGAACGGCCGCAGGTCGTCGGCGCTCTCGCCGACGCCGACCGCATGCACCGGCAGTCCAAAGCGGTCGGCGAGCCCGACCACCACCCCGCCCTTGGCGGTGCCGTCGAGCTTGGTCATGACCAGTCCGGTGACGTTCACCATCGCCTTGAACGTCTCCACCTGCTGGTGGGCGTTCTGGCCGACGGTGGCGTCGAGCACCAGCAGGGTGTCATGGGGCGCGGTCGGGTCCTGCTTGCCGATCACGCGCACCACCTTGGCAAGCTCGTCCATCAGGTTCTGCTTGTTGTGCAGCCGGCCGGCCGTGTCGATCAGCAGCACGTCGATGCCCTGGTTGCGCGCCGCGGCGAGCGCGTCGTAGGCGAGGCCGGCGGCGTCGGCCCCGGCCGCCTTGGCGATCACCGGCGCGCCCACCCGATCGCCCCAGATCTGGAGCTGCTCGATCGCGGCGGCGCGGAAGGTGTCGCCGGCGGCGAGCATCACCGACTTGCCGTCGTCGCGGAACTGCTTCGCGAGCTTGCCGATGGTCGTGGTCTTGCCGCTGCCGTTGACGCCGACCACGAGGATGACGTGCGGCCGCATCCCGCGGTTGACGTCGAGCGGCCTTGCGACCGGCTCCAGGATCTCCGCCACGTCTTCGGCCAGCGCGGTCCGCACCTCCTCCGGGCTCACCTCCTTGCCGAAGCGGGTCTTCGCCAGGTTGGCGGTGAGCCGCGCCGCCGTCGCCGGCCCCAGGTCGGCCGAGATCAGCAGCTCCTCCAGCTCCTGCAGCGTCTCGTCGTCGAGCTTCCGCCGGGTGAAGATCGCGCCGACGCCCTCGCTGATGCGGCTCGAGGTGCGGCTGAGACCGGCCCTGAGGCGGGCGAACCAGCCGAGCTTGCCGTTCATGCCGCCTCCGCCAGCGCGGTTCCGATCAGCCGGCCCCCGTTGCTGCCGACAATGCGGACATCGACGAGCGTGCCTTCGGCCGCGCCGGCGACCTGAACCGGCGCGAACTGCGGCGTGCGGCCCAGGCCGCCGCTTTCCATCAGCACCGGCAGCACCCGGCCCTGCTGGGCGGCGAGGTGGCGCGCGACTGCCGCCTCGCCTGCGGCGCGCAGGCGGGCGGCCCGCTCGCTGCGCATGTGCCCGTCCACCTGCGGCATCCGCGCCGCCGGCGTGCCTTCGCGCGGCGAATAGGGAAAGACGTGGAGCCAGGTGAGGCCGCAGTCCTCGACCAGCGCCAGCGTGTTGGCGAACATGGCCTCGGTCTCGGTCGGAAAGCCGGCGATCAGGTCGGCGCCGAGCGCCACGTCCGGGCGCAGCGTCCGCGCCCGTGTCGCCACTTCCACCGCCTGCGCCCGGCTGTGGCGGCGCTTCATCCGCTTCAGGATCATGTCGTCGCCCGCCTGCAGGCTGAGGTGCAGGTGCGGCATCAGCCGCTCCTCCTCCGCCAGCGCGCACCACAGGTCGTCGTCGATCTCGGCAGGGTCCAGCGACGAGAGGCGCAGCCGGGCGAGGCCGGGCACCAGCCGCAACAGGCGGCGGACGAGCTGGCCCAGCCGGGGGCGGCCGGGCAGGTCGGCGCCGTAGCTGGTGAGATCGACGCCGGTCAGCACCACCTCGCGATAGCCGGCGGCGACCAGCGCCTCGACCTGGCGCACCACCTCGCCAACCGGCACCGACCGGCTGTTGCCGCGGCCGTAGGGGATGATGCAGAAGGTGCAGCGGTGGTCGCAGCCGTTCTGGATCTGGACGAAGGCGCGGGTGCGGCCTTCCAGCCCGTCTACCAGATGGCTCGCGGTCTCGCGCACGCTCATGATGTCGTTGACGACCACCGGCTCGGTCCGCTGCCACACGGCGGGATCGAGCTTGGCGTCGTTGCCGAGCACCTGGTCCACCTCGGGCATGGCGCTGTAGCGGTCGGGCGCGATCTGGGCGGCGCAGCCGGTGACAATGATGCGGGCGCCGGGGTGGGTCCGCCGCGCGCGGCGGATCGCCTGTCGCGCCTGGCGCTCCGCCTCGGCGGTGACCGCGCAGGTGTTGACGACGACCGCGTCGCCGACGCCCGCCGCGATGGCGTTCCGGCGCATCACCTCGGTCTCGTAGGTGTTGAGACGGCAGCCGAAGGTGATGAACTCCAGCGTCACACCGGCCACTCCCCGGTGAAGGAGAGGGCGGTCGGTCCCGTCATCAGCACGTGGCCGGTGCTGGTCCAGTCGATCTCCAGGTCGCCGCCATCGAGCGTCACCACGGTCGGGCCCTCGACCAGATAGCGGCGGCGGGCGGCCACCACGCTGGCGCAGGCGCCGGTGCCGCAGGCGCGGGTCACGCCGACTCCGCGCTCCCACACCCGCATCCGCAGGCGGTTGTGGTTCAGCACCGACACGAACTCGACATTGGTCTTCTTCGGGAACAGCGGGTGGTTTTCCACCTCGGGCCCCCAGCGCTCGAGCTCCACGGCCTCGGCGTCGTCGACGAAGAAGACGCAGTGCGGGTTGCCCATGCTGACCGCACAGGGGTCGCCATACGGCCCGACGGTGAGGTCGAGGTGCAGCGTGTCCTGCTCCGCGGCGAGCGGGATGTCGTCCCAGGCGACACCGGCCGGGCCCATGTCGATGGTGACGCGGCTGTCGTCGCTGCCGTTGGCCCGGCGCGCGACCAGGAGCCCGCCCTGGCTCTCGATCCGCACCTGCGGCGGGCCGTCCTGCATCAGCAGCCAGGCGACGCAGCGGGCGCCGTTGCCGCAGGCCTCCACCTCGCTGCCGTCGGCGTTGAAAATGCGCATGCCGGCCGTCGCCGCGCCATTGCGGGGCGGGGTGATGACGATGAACTGGTCGCAGCCAACGCCTGTCCGCCGGTCGGCGATCGCGCGGATGCGGTCGCAGTCTGCCTCGAACAGCGACCGTCGCGCATCGACAACGACAAAGTCGTTGCCAAGGCCGTGCATCTTGTAGAAACACCGTTGTGTCATGGCGCCCGCTTATATTGGCCCGGGCCGAGTGCTGTCCAGTAGCCGCACCGGCGGACGCGCCGATGCCGCGACGAGGATCAGGAGATCAATCCGATGGCCAAGCGGAACTATGGCCGCATCCCAGCCCGTGACCTTCTGCCCTTCACCAACGCCGAAGCCGCCGTCGCCCGCATCGCCGAGATCTACGAGAGCAGCGTCAGGACCATCCGCGACCGCTTTGCCCGCTTCGCCGCCGGCGAGGAGGTGGGCGGCCCGGTCCACGCCCATTACCCCTACATCGCGATCACGGTCGAGAGCGACCCCAAGAACCTGGATTCCCGCCGCGCCTACGGCTTCGCCCGCGGCAGGGGCAACTTCGGCACCACCGTGACGCGGCCCGACCTGTTCGCCGACTATTACCGCGAGCAGATCGACTTCCTGCTGAGCCACCACGGCCCGCCTGTGCACGTGGGCGTGTCGGAGCAGCGCATCCCGCTGCACTTCGCCCTCGACGACACCGCCGGCGACCACATGACCGGGCTGACCCCGGAGCGGCTGATGTCGCTGCCGGAATATTTCGACATGCCCGACCTGGTGCACATGACCGACGACATCTCGAACGGCACCTACGAGCCGCCGGACGGCGAGCCGTGGCCGCTTGCCCTGTTCGAGGCGCCGCGGGTGGACATCTCGCTGCAGCGGCTGCGCCACTACACCGGCACCCGGGCCGAGCATTTCCAGCGGTTCGTGCTGTTCACCAACTACCAGTTCTACATCGACGAGTTCATCCGCTACGCCCAGGCCGAGATGGCGCGCGCCGGCAGCGGCGAGGGCGGCAGCGGCTACACCGAGTTCGTCGAGCCGGGCGAGGTGATCACCCGGCCGGGCGGCGCCATCACGGGGCCGCGCCAGACGCGCATCCCGCAGATGCCGGCCTATCACCTGAAGCGGCCGGACGGGGACGGTCTGACCATGGTCAACATCGGCGTCGGCCCGTCGAATGCGAAGAACATCACCGACCACATCGCCGTGCTGCGGCCGCACTGCTGGATCATGCTCGGCCACTGCGCCGGTCTGCGCTCAAGCCAGCGTCTGGGCGACTACGTGCTCGCCCACGGCTATCTGCGCGACGACAAGATCCTCGACTACGACCTGCCGATCTGGGTGCCGGTTCCGCCGATCGCGGAGGTGCAGGTGGCGCTGCAGGACGCCGTCCAGGAGATCACGGGCGTCGCCGGCTACGAGGTGAAGCACGTGATGCGGACGGGCACGGTCGCCTCCGTCGACAACCGCAACTGGGAACTGCAGGGGCGGAACGCGGCACTGAAGCGCTTCGAGCTCGCGCGCGCGATCGCCGTCGACATGGAGTCGGCGACCATTGCCGCCAACGGGCTGCGGTTCCGGGTGCCCTACGGCACGCTGCTCTGCATTTCCGACCGGCCGGTCCACGGCGAGCTCAAGCTGCCGGGAATGGCGGATACCTTCTACCGGAACCGGGTCAACCAGCATCTGCAGATCGGCCTGCGTGCGATCGAGATCCTGCGGGAGCGCGGGCCCGAACAGCTCCACTCCCGCAAGCTGCGCACGCTCGACGAGCCGGCGTTCCGCTGACCGCAGTTCCGGGGACGCACACCCATGACCCTTCCCCGGATCGTGGTCGTCGGCGGCGGGGCCGGGGGACTGGAGCTGGTGGCGCGCCTCG
>CALKHQ010000205.1 GCA_937988735.1 uncultured Alphaproteobacteria bacterium | reverse complement strand
GCTTCGCGCACCGTGGCGTGGCGGACGGCGGCCCGGTCGCCCGGGAACACGTGACGCTCGACGGTGCAGCGGCCGCCCTCGCGCGCACAGCCGATGTAGACCAGCCCCACCGGCTTCCGTGCCGATCCGCCGTCCGGGCCGGCGATGCCGGTGCAGGAGAGGGCGACGCTGGCGTTGCTGCGCTCCAGCGCGCCGGTCGCCATCGCCCGCGCCACCTCCTCGCTGACCGCGCCGTGCTGCGCAATCATCTCGGCGGGCACGCCGAGCATCTCGGTCTTGGCCTCGTTGGAGTAGGTGACGAAGCCGCGGTCCACGACGTGGGAACAGCCGGGAATGGCCGTCAGCGTGGCGGCGATCAGCCCGCCGGTGCAGGACTCCGCCGTCGCGATGTGCCAGCCGCGCTCGCGACAGAGCGCAAGAAGGGCTTCGGCCTCCTCGGCGAGGCTGGCAATGCTGCCGGTGTCGCTCATGCTGCGTCCCATCCCCAGAGCCAGCGCCAGCCGGCGACGCAGAGCGCGCCGTAGAGGCCGGCCATGATGTCGTCGGCCATGATGCCGAATCCTCCCTTCAGCCGCCGGTCGCACCATGACGCCGGCCAGGGCTTCGCGATGTCGAAGATCCGGAACACGGCGAAGCCGAACACCAGATGGTGCCAGGCGAGCGCGGCCGGCAACAGCGTGATCCACATCCCGGCCACCTCGTCGATGACCACGCGCCCGGGATCGGGATGGCCCATCGTCGCCTCGTGACGGCCCGCCGCCCACACCCCCAGCACCAGCACCAAACCGACACCCAGCGCCAGCCAGCGGCTGTCGCCCCAGGCCAGGATCGGCCACGCCAGCAGAAGCGCCGCAAGCGACCCCCAGGTTCCCGGCGCCGGCCGGATCAGTCCGACCCCGAACCAGGTGGCGAGCGCCGCGGCGACGCGGTCGGCCGGTGCGACCGCAGGGCGGGCGTCAGCCCGCATGGCGCACCAGGGTGGCGGTGGCCAGGGCGCCGATGCCCTCGCCGCGGCCGAAGGCGCCCATGCGCTCGGTTGTCGTTGCCTTGACGCTGACCCGCCCGGGCTCGACGTCGAGCATCCCGGCGACCGAGCGGCGCATGGCCGCGCGATGGGGGCCGATCCGCGGCTGCTCGCAGATCAGCGTGATGTCCACCGCTGCGATCGCAAAGCCGTCCGCGCGGCAACGCTCCGCCGCGTAGCGCAGGAAACGCTCGGAGGCGGCGCCACGCCACTGCAGGTCCGAAGGCGGAAAGTGCAGCCCGATGTCGCCGTCGCCCCGGGCGCCGAACAGCGCGTCCGCCAGCGCGTGGAGCCCCACGTCGGCATCGGAATGCCCGACCAGCACCCACGGGGCAGGGACCGGAACCCCGCACAGCATCAGCGGCCGGCCGCTGTCGCCGGCAGGCTCCAGCCGGTGGGCATCGAAGCCGTGGCCGCAGCGCACGTCTGGGGGCCCTGCGCCGGCGCCCGCCCCCATCCGCGCCCGGGCGAGGTCGGCGGCGGTGGTCAGCTTCACGTTGTCCCGCTCGTCGGGCACCAGCCGCACCCGCATTCCTGCCGCTTCCGCCACTGCGGCGTCGTCGGTGAGGTCGGCGCCTTCGGCTGCCCGGTGTGCGGCGAGGATGGCGGCGAAGCGGAAGCCCTGCGGCGTATGCGCCTGCCACAGGCCGGTGCGGTCGCGGGTTGACGCGACATAGCCCTCCGCATCGCCGAGTTTCAGCGTGTCCACCACCGGCGCGGCCGCGATCGCTCCCTCGTCCGTCGCCAGCGCCGCGACGACCTGCGCGATGGTGAGCTGGCTGACGAAGGGCCGGGCGGCGTCGTGGATGAGCACCAGCTCCGGCGGATCCGCCGCCAGCGCCTCCAGCCCCGCCAGCACCGACTGCTGTCGGGTGGCGCCCCCGGACACGGGCGGCGGCAGCGGCCGCGCGCCGATCGCCTGGCGGTAGAGCGGGAGGTCGTCGGGATGGATCACCACCCGCACCTGGTCCACCAGCGGGGAGGCAAGGAAGGCGTCCACTGCGCGGGCGAGGACCGTGGTCCCCTGCCGGTCGAGCGTCGCGTACTGCTTCGGAACCTCGCCGCCCGCACGGTGGCCGCGGCCGGCGGCAACGATCAGGGCGGCGATACGAAGGCTCATCGGCGGCTCCGGAGATCGGGCGGGCGACGGTGGCGTGTCGCCTCCGAATAGGAACATTGCCCGCTGATGTCCAATCTTGATCGATCGCCGAAAAGCTCTATTGTGCACATTGATTGGGCAGCGCAGGTATTGCCTATTTTTTATGCATTCTGCGCCGGCCGCGGGCAGGTTCGGGGGAACCATGGATGGGTCGATGAGGGAGCAGGCGGGCGGCGACGATGCCGCCCTGCGCGCGGCGATACTGAACGCGCTGGCGGAGCCCGTCTTCGCGCTCGACCGCAACAACCGGTTCGTCCACGCAAACAGCGCGGCGGAGCAGTTCTGGCAGGCGGGCGAGCCCTATCTGCGCAACCGGACGCTGGCGGACATGCTGCCCGCCGACCATCCGCTGTTCGGCATGCTGCGGCAGGTTCGTGCAACTGGCGTCAGTCTTGCAGACCACGGCCTGACGCTGGAATCGCCGAGGATCGGAAGCCATGAGGTGGCCGTGCAGCTAGCGCCGGTACAGGAAGTCGAGGGGCTGGTGGTGGTGTCCCTTCACCGGCGGACGGTGCAGCAGGCGATCGAGCGCCGGCTGTCCCATCGCGGCGCGGCGCGCTCGGTTTCCGCCATGGCCGCACTGCTCGCCCACGAGGTGAAGAACCCGCTGTCGGGCATCCGCGGTGCCGCCCAGCTGCTGGAGCTGTCGGCGAGCGAGGGCGACCGCAAGCTGACGCGGCTGATCTGCGAGGAGACCGACCGCATCTGCAGCCTGGTGGACCGGATGGAGAGCTTCGCCGACGGGCGGGCGCTTCCGCGCGGCGAGGTCAACATCCACCGCATCCTCGACCACGTGCGCAATGTCGCCGCCGCCGGCTTCGCCCGCCACGCGACCTTCCACCTGGAGTTCGACCCCTCGCTGCCGCCGGCGCTGGGCAATCACGACGCGCTGGTGCAGGCCTTCCTCAACCTGGTGAAGAATGCCGTCGAGGCCGCACCGAGGGAAAACGCGCACATCACGCTGGGCACCGCCTACCGTCACGGTCTCCGCATCGCGGCCGCGGGCGGGGTCAGCCGGCTCGAGCTGCCGCTGATGGTTACCGTCAGCGACAACGGCAGCGGGATTCCCGAGGACCTGCGCCCGCACCTGTTCGAGCCATTCGTCACCACCAAGGCCCGCGGCACGGGCCTGGGGCTGGCGCTGGTCGCCAAGGTCGTCCAGGACCACGGCGGCGTCATCGAGTTCGATACCTCGTCGCAAGGGACGGAGTTCCGCATGTTCCTGCCAATCGCCGACGCCTCCGACCTCGGCCAGGAGCGCCGCTGACATGGCTGGCGCCGCAACGATCCTCGTCGCCGACGACGACCGCGCGATCCGCACCGTCCTCGACCAGGCGCTGGCGCGGCTGGGCTACGACGTCCGCACCACCAGCAACGCCGGCACGCTGTGGCAGTGGGTGGAGGAGGGGCTCGGTGACCTCGTCATCACCGACGTGTTCATGCCGGACGAGAACGCGCTCGACCTGATCCCCCGGATCAAGCAGGTGCGCCCGCAGCTGCGCATTCTGGTGATGAGCGCGCAGAACACGCTGCTGACGGCGATCAAGGCGACCGAACGCGGGGCCTTCGAGTACCTGCCGAAGCCGTTCGACCTCAACGAGCTGATCAGCGTCGTCCAGCGCGCGCTCGTCACGCAGCCGCCGGAGAACCCGCCGGCGAACGCCAACCACCACGAGGCGCCGGCCTTCGACGAGCCGCTGCCGCTGATCGGCCGATCGCCGGCGATGCAGGACATCTACCGCGTGCTTGCGCGGTTGATGGGCACCGACCTCACCGTGCTGATCAACGGCGAGTCCGGCACCGGAAAGGAGCTCATCGCCCGTGCGCTGCACAACTACGGCAAGCGCAAGAAGGGGCCGTTCGTCGCCATCAACATGGCCGCCATCCCGCGCGACCTGATCGAGAGCGACCTGTTCGGCCACGAGAAGGGCGCCTTCACCGGAGCCACCCAGCGCGGCATCGGCCGGTTCGAGCAGGCGCGCGGCGGCACGCTGTTCCTCGACGAGATCGGCGACATGCCGCTGGAGGCGCAGACCCGGCTGCTGCGCGTGCTGCAGGAGGGCGAGTTCACCACCGTCGGCGGGCGCACCCCGGTGCGCGCCGACGTGCGCATCATCGCCGCCACCCACCGCGACCTGCGCCAGCTCGTG
>CALKHQ010000204.1 GCA_937988735.1 uncultured Alphaproteobacteria bacterium | reverse complement strand
GCTCGTGACGCCGGAGACGATTCCGCCGCTGCCCTGCGGCCCCAGTTCCACCGGCGGCGGCGGTTCGCAGCCGGTCATCGCCAGGGCGGCGGCCAGCACGGCGGCGATCACGGATGCCTGGGGGACAGCGGCGCGCGGCATTCGGCTTCTCCTCGCTGAGATCCTTGTCGGAGCCGGGCAGATCATCCGCCCGCGCAGAGTATGCGCCAACCCGCACGGCCGCGCAAAGCGGGCCGGGCGTCGGCGGGGCCTGCGACGCGGGCCGCCGGTGTCGCAGGCCGGGCGGCAGCCGCCATCCGGCCTGCTCCGGAACTCAGTCCACGCGGCTCCAGGTGCCGTCGGGGTTCTGGCACGCCGTGCCGCGCAGGGTCTCCTGCCGGCCGTCCACGAACACCGTCTGCACATAGTCGCGGCAGTAGCGGCCGGCGTAGCTCGTCGACGACGGCTGCGTCACCACCGTGCCGTAGTGGCCGGTGTCGGGATTGGTCCACGCCACCTGCTGCCCCGGCGGTGCCACGAAGGCCTGCTGGGTCGCCCGCGAGGCATACTGCTGGTCCTGCTCGTCCATGTAGCGGCCGATTTCGCTGCCCAGCAGGCCACCGAGCAGGGCGCCAGCGCCCACGGCCACCAGCTGGCCGGTCCCGCTGCCGAACTGGCTGCCGAGAGCCGCACCCGCCACGCCACCGGCCAGGCCGCCGATCGTGCTGCGGGACGGACCCGTGCACGCGGAAGCGCCGACCGCGATGGCCACGGTTGCGGCGAGAATTTTGAGGGTCTTCATAACGCTCTGCCTCTCTCGCGTTGGGGGTATGCCTCGGAGACTTCCGATAAGCGGTGACCAAAGCATATATCATCCGGGCTTGGGGCCAAATTGTGACGGTGCCCGCCGTCCGGTGACGGGACTTTGGCGGAGAGTGAGGACCGTCACAACCCTGTCGGTAGTGTTGCGATGCGGCCGGATCATCGGACGCGGGCCACAGCTGTTGGAGTCGTGATGTCGAACAGCGGCGATGTTCGGCCGTTCCCGGAGCCGTTTGACCAGTTCGCGGAATGGCTTGCCGAGGCGGAGGCGCGCGAGCCTGCCGACGCGAACGCGGTCTGTCTCGCGACGGTGGGGGCGGACGGCCTGCCTTCCGCCCGCATGGTGCTGCTGAAGGGCCACGACCGGTCCGGCTTCGTGTTCTACACCAACCTCGAAAGCCGCAAGGGTCTGCAGCTCAAGGAAAATCCGGCCTGCGCGCTCTGCTTCCACTGGAAGTCCCTGGAACGCCAGGTGCGGATCGAGGGCGAGGCGCAGCCGGTCACCACGGAGGAGGCCGACGCCTATTTCGCCTCCCGCCCGCGTGACAGCCGCATCGGCGCCTGGGCCTCGCAGCAGTCGCGGCCGCTGCCGGACCGGCTGGCGCTGGAGAAGGCGGTCGCCCGCTACGCCGCGCGCTACGCCGTCGGCCCCGTTCCACGGCCGCCCTACTGGTCAGGCTTCCGCGTGGTGCCGCGACGGATCGAGTTCTGGCGCCAGAAGCCGTTCCGGCTGCACGACCGTGCGGTCTATCATCGGCTGGAGCGCGACTCGGGCTGGCGCTTCGAGCGCCTCTATCCCTGAACCCCGCCCCGGGCACCCCGATCCGTGATCACCGAGGACCAAAGCGACGTCATCGCCTTCCTCGCGCGGCTGGCCGAGGAGCGCGATCCGGCGGCGGAGCGCATCGACACCCACGGCGCCCACCTGTTCCTCAGTGGTGACGAGGCCTGGAAGCTGAAGCGGGCCGTCTGGTACCCGTTCATGGACCTGAGCGACGCCGCGCGCCGGCACGACGCCTGCGCCGCCGAGGTGGAGCTCAACCGCCGCACCGCGCCCGACCTCTATCTCGGCGTCGGCGCGATCACCCGCGAGCCCGACGGGGTCCTTGCCGTGGACGGCGGCGGCGAGCCGGTGGACTGGTTCGTGCGGATGCGCCGGTTCGATCAGGCGGGGCTGCTCGACCGCCTCGCCGATGCCGATGCCCTGCCGCTGGAGCTGATGCCGCGGCTGGCGCAGGCGGTTGCCCGGTTCCACGCCGCCGGCCGGCCGCGCACCGACAAGGGCGGCGCCGGCGCCATGCGCTGGATCGTGGACGACAACATCGCCGAGCTGCGGGAGATGAAGGGGCTGGTCGATGCCGCCGCGGTCGATGCGCTGGCGACGGCGAGCGCCGGGCAGCTCGCCCGGGTCGAGGCACTGCTCGAGGCCCGCCGCGCGGCCGGCTGGGTGCGCCGCTGCCACGGCGACCTGCACCTGGGCAATGTCGTGCTGATCGGCGGCGAGCCGACGCTGTTCGACTGTATCGAGTTCAGCGAGGACATCGCCTGCGTGGACGTCCTCTACGACCTCGCCTTCCTGTTGATGGACCTGTGGAAGCGCGGGCTCAGGGCGCACGCGAACCTTCTGTTCAACGCCTATCTCGCCGACTGCGACCAGCGCGACGGCGTCGCCACGCTGCCGCTGTTCCTCTCCGCCCGCGCAGCGGTGCGCGCCAAGGTGGCCGGGCTCGCCGCGATGGCGGCCGGGGAGGCGGACAGGGCCGCTGCCGCTGCCGGCATCGCCGCCGACGTCGCCGCCGCCACCCGCTTCGCCCGCCCGCCGGCACCGCGGCTGGTCGCGATCGGCGGCTACTCCGGCAGCGGCAAGACGACGCTCGCCCACGCGCTCGCCCCCGACCTCGGCCCCGCGCCGGGCGCGGTGATCCTGCGCAGCGACGTCGAACGCAAGCGCATGCTGGGCGTGGCGCCGACCGAGCGGCTGCCGGAATCGGCCTATGCGCCGGAGGTGAGCCGGCGGGTCTACCGGCTGCTGTTCGATCACGCCGCGTCCTGTCTCGCCCAGGGCCATGCGGCGGTGGTGGACGCGGTGCTGGACCGGCCGGCCGACCGGGCGGCGGTCGCCCAGGTTGCCGCCGACCTCGGCCTCCCGTTCACCGGCTTCTGGCTGGAGGCGCCCGAAAAGGCGCTGGTCACCCGGGTGCGGAAGCGCAAGGGCGACGCCTCGGACGCCGACGCCACGGTGATCGCGCGCCAGCTCGCCGGTGACCCGGGCGAGATCACCTGGACCAGGCTCGATGCCGCACGGTCACCGGAGCGCGTTGCCGCGTCCGCCCGCGCGGCGCTGGTGGAGACGCTTGCCTGAGCCTATAAGACGGCCAGCTTTCGTCGAGGTGCAGTGAACCGGGGCAGGGGATGTCGGACCGCAAGACGGTGGTATTGACCGGTGCCAGCCGCGGCATCGGCCATGCGACGGTGAAACGCTTTTCGGACGAGGGGTGGCGGATCATCACCTGCTCGCGCGAGGACGTGCCGGAGCACTGCATGCGCGATCCGAACTGGACGCATCACCGGCCGACGGATCTGTTCGACCCGAAGGACGTCCGCGATTTCATCGCCTGGACGCTCGACACCCTCGGCGACCGGCCGCTGCACGCGCTGGTCAACAACGCCGCGGTGTCGCCCAAGACGCCGTTCAAGGAGCGGCTGGGCTGCCTCAACGGCGACGTCGAGGCCTGGCGACAGGTGTTCGAGCTCAACTTCTTCACCCCGCTCCAGCTCGCCCGCGGCTTCGGCAAGGCGCTGGCCAAGGGCGCCAGGGACGGCGGCGGCTCGATCGTCAACATCACCTCGATCGCCGGCCACGCCATCCATCCCTTCGCCGGCTCGGCCTACAGCACCTCGAAGGCGGCGCTGTCGGCGCTGACCCGCGAGCTCGCGGTGGAATTCGCGGAACTGGGCGTGCGGGTCAACGCAGTCGCCCCGGGCGAGATCGAGACGGACATGATCGGCCCTGAATACGAGCCCCTGGTCGCGCGTATCCCGATGCAGCGCATGGGGACGCCGGAGGAGGTCGCGAGCACGGTATTCCGGCTCTCGACCAGCGACTTCTCCTACGTGACCGGCACCGAGGTCTTCGTCACCGGCGGCCAGCATCTGTTCTGAGCGCCGTTTCGTCCGTACGGGTCGATCTTCCGTTCGCGGCCGGCTGCCTTTGTCACTGAACCCGGCCATTTGATTTACATGTGATGATTATAATTCGTTCAGGAAGTTTCCATGGAAGTGCCTGTCACGGCCGTGCCAAACCGGCGGTCACGGCCCGCGATCCGGCCTGATTCCTGTCATTCCCGCGCCTTCAACGGCTGTCATGGAGAGAAAGGGGGCGGCTTCCACGTCTCCAGGTCGTAATTTGCCTTTGCGGCGCGTGCTGGCAAAGTAATGTCATGCGGCCCTGCTTGTGCCGCCCCGCCGGGAGTGGCCGGACAGGGCGAAGGGTCGCGCGCCCCGAACGATGGCGACCCGAATGGCCCGCAGCGGCCAGGATCAGGGAGCGAAGAGATGCAGGTCAGGGCGTTCGTCAGGTCCGACAGCCGGTCGGCCCAGCTTTCGACCCCGATCGTGACCGTGGCGCGGATGATGGCCGAACAGGCCGTCCGTGTCCTTCCGGTGGCCGACGGGGAGCGCTTCGTGGGGCTGGTCACCGACTGGGACATCTCCTGCCGCGCCGTCATCGACGGCATGGACCTGGAGCGCGCCACCGTCCGCGACGTGATGCCCGACGGCCAGCCCCGCTGCACCGGCAACACCGAGCTGGAGCAGGCGGTGGCCATGCTGGACAGCGCCCACGCCTACGGGCTCACTGTCTACGACAGCGACGATTCGCTGCTCGGCTGGGTCCACCGGCACGACATCGCGAGCCAGGCCGCCGCCTGAGGTAGGTTCGGGGCAGGCCGGGAAACTCTCGACGAAGCGCCACGCGCCGCAGGAACGGGGCCTGATCGCCTCCGCTATTCCGCCGCGTCGTCGAGCGCGTGATCAAGCCGCAGCGCCAGCGACCGGCACCACGCCAGCCGCGCCCCGTTCTCGGCGATCTCGAAGTCGATCCAGGCGCCGATGTAGCCGTCCTCGGTCAGCGCGTTGCGGCGCAGCTCGCTCAGCCGCTCGATCTCGTGCTCGAACAGGACGCACAGCCGCGACAGCTCCGTCGCCTGCTGCGCCGGCGGAAGCTGCGGCAGGAAGCGCAGCTTCAGCGCCACCCACAGCCGGTTGAACTCGCCGGATGGGTGGCGCAGCCGGGTGGTGAGCAGCCGGACGAACTCCTCGCGCCCCTCCGGCGTGATCGAGACGGTGCCGTGCCCCTCCTCGCCGCCGGTGATCAGACCCTCGTAGCGCAGCAGCTCCAGCGACGGCCCGAACGCCTCCGGCGTCGGCCCGACCACGGCCAGCGCCAGCTCGTGCACCTCCTGCACCAGCGAGGCGTAGTCCCGGTCGCGGAGTGCCAGCGCGCCCAGCGCCGCCAGCCGCATCGCGCGGCTGGGCAACAGGGCGGGGTCGGTGCGGTCGGCGGCGGGCATGCGCTGCGTCATGCTGCTGGTGGCGTTCGGGTGCGCAAGGTTAGCGCCAAACGGGCAGTCGGGGCCAGCGGGTGCGAGCGATTTGCATCGGGCCGCGCGGCGGGCGGCCGCCTGCTCAGGCCGCCATGCGGATGTGCAGCCGGGTCCACACGTCCCGCAGCGCCCGGACCAGCGCGTCCATCAGCGCGTCGTCGTGCACCGGGCTCGGCGTCAGGCGCAGCCGCTCGGTGCCCTTCGGCACCGTCGGGTGGTTGATCGGCTGCACGTAGATGCGGTGCCGGCGCAGCAGGTCGTCGGTCGCCTGCTTGCACAGCACCGGGTCGCCGACCAGCACCGGCACGATGTGGCTCTCGGACGGCATCACCGGCAGGCCGGCCTCGGCCAGCTTGCGCTTCAGCGTCGCCGCCCGCTCCTGGTGCCGGTCGCGCTCGACCTGGCTCTGCTTCAGGTGGCGGACGCTGGCGAGCGCCCCGGCCGCCATCACCGGCGGCAGCGAGGTGGTGAAGATGAAGCCCGGCGCGAAGGAGCGCACGGCATCGACCAGCGCCCGGCTGCCGGCGATGTAACCGCCGACGCAGCCGAAGGCCTTGGCGAGCGTGCCTTCGATCACCGTCACCCGGTCCAGCACGCCGTCGCGCTCGGCGACGCCGCCGCCGCGCGGGCCGTACATGCCGACCGCATGCACCTCGTCCAGGTAGGTCATCGCGCCATAGCGGTCGGCGAGGTCGCAGATCGCGCCGATCGGCGCGATGTCGCCGTCCATCGAATAGACGGACTCGAAGGCGATGATCTTCGGCCGGTCCGCCGGCAGCGTGCGCAGGATCGACTCGAGGTGGTCGAGGTCGTTGTGGCGGAAGACGTGCTTCTCGCAGCGGCTCTCGCGGATCCCGTGGATCATCGAGGCGTGGTTCAGCGCGTCCGACAGGAAGATCGCGCCTGGCAGCAGCTTGCCCAGCGTGCTCAGCGTCGCCTGGTTGGAGACGTAGCCGGATGTGAACAGCAGCGCCGCCTGCTTCTGGTGCAGGTCGGCGAGCTCCTGCTCCAGCAGGGTGTGGTAGAGGTGGCTGCCGGAGATGTTGCGGGTACCGCCGGCACCGGCGCCGCAGCGCTGCACCGCCTCGACCATGGCCGCGATCACCTTCGGATGCTGGCCCATGCCGAGGTAGTCGTTGGAGCACCAGACCGTGACCTGGTCGCCGATCGCCTCGGGCTCCGGCTTCTGCTGGCTCCCGTGATAGGTCGCGCGGGGGAAGCTGCCGACGTGCCGCTCCAGATCGGCGAAGACCCGGTAGTTGCCTTCCGCCTTCAGCCGGTTGATCGCGTCGACAAAGCGGCCTTCGTAATCCACTGGCTCCCGGTCCCCTGGCTGCGCGCTGGCGTCATCCTGCCGGATGACAGCCGCCCTGCATTGCGTTTCCGCAAAAAAGACCCGGACAGGCTTGTCGAATCCATGCGCCACGAGGTCGCGCGGCGGACGGGTCCGTCTTTCGACCGGCTCGACGTCAATGTGCGGCGATCGCAGCGGAGCGTCAACGATTCCGGCGGCTTGCGGGCGGCTTGACTTCCGCCCGGTCGTCGGCGCGTATGGCCGCAAACCGGCCAGCCAGGGGTAGGAGCCGCCGCATGATCGTCGTCTTCGGATCACTGAACGTTGATATCATCACCAAGGTGGATCACCTGCCGGTGCCGGGCGAAACGGTGCTGTGCCCCAGCTACGTGATGGTGCCGGGCGGCAAGGGCAGCAACCAGGCCTGCGCCGCCGCCCGGGCGGCCAAGGGCGACCCGGCGCTCCCCAGCGACCGCATCGCCATGGTCGGCGCCACCGGCTACGACGACTTCGGGCCACAGGCGACGGCCCTCCTCGCCGAGGCGGGTGTGGACCTGTCGGCGATGGCGCGCGTGCCGCACCCCACGGCCTGCGCGCTCATCTGGGTGGACGCCAGGGGCGAGAACTCCATCGTCGTCGCCAGCGGCGCCAACCTGCACATCTCGGCGGACCAGGTGCCGGCGTCCTTCCTCGGGCCGAAGACGACGCTGCTGCTGCAGATGGAGGTGCCGGCGGAGCAGAACTGGGCGGTGATCGAGCGGGCGCGGGCGGCCGGAAGCCGCATCGTCCTCAATGTCGCCCCGGCCGCGCCCGTGCCGGAGACGGCGCTGAAGGCGGTCGACGTGCTGGTGGTGAACGAGATCGAGGCGTCGATGGTGGCGAAGGAGGTCGGCATCGCCGCCGGCACGGCGCGGGACTGCGCGCGCGCTCTCGCCGACCGCTTCGGCCTCACC
>CALKHQ010000203.1 GCA_937988735.1 uncultured Alphaproteobacteria bacterium | reverse complement strand
TCGTCGCCGCCGGGCCAGTCGCCGACGATGCCGCGCTGCAGCCGGCCGACGGTCTCCACCGCCTCGAACTGGTGCAGGTTGTCGGCCATCGCCCGCCCCGGGTAGCCGGCGGCGACCAGATAGCCGAGCCCGGCGAGATCCGCCTCGATCTCCTGCCCGCGGCTGAAGGCAAGCACGCTCGCCTGGGCCGCCGCCTGCGGGCCCATCACGCCCGCGGCGTGGGCCCGTTCCGCCGCCGCCTGCTCGGCCAGGCGGGCGCGGGTGACGTGGTTCTCCGCGACGTGAGCGAGTTCGTGCGCGATCACGCCGGCGAGCTCGGCCTCACTGTTGAGCCAGGTCAGCAGCCCGCGGGTGAGGAAGACGGTGGCGCCGGGCACCGCATAGGCGTTGACCGCGTCGGTGTCGACCAGCACGAAACGGACCGATCCCGCGGGCAGCGGCGAGGCGGCGACGATCCGGTTGCCGACGCCATCGACATAGGCCTGCAGCTTCGGGTCGCGGTAGACGCCGCCGTAGCGGGCGAGGATGTCGTCGCCGGCCCGCGCGATCCCGGCGGCCGTCGGCTCCAGCGGCGACGGCTGCGGCCGCGGCGCGGCACAGCCGGCCAGCGCCAGCAGCGCGGCGACGACAAGGGGGCTCCGGCCGCGGGCCCGCTGGCGGCCCGGCGCCACTACAGCACCTCGATCTGCTCGGGATGGGTCACCGCGATCATCGGGCCGTTGTACATGTCGATCCAGCCGCGCACCCGGATCCGCCGGCCGGCGAGCGTCTCCGGCGCGAGACCCGCGTCCTCGAAGGCATCCAGATCGTCCTCGTCGATCACCACGGTGAAGTCGGTGCGGTAGTCCCGGCCGAAGTTGAGATAGATGCGGCCGCGCACCGTCGCCGCCTCGACGACCACGCCCTCGACCACCTGGAAGGTATCCTCGGCGTCATCCAGGTCGTCCGGGTCCCGCACGGCATACCAGTCCAGCGCCCAGATGCCGCGCTTCGCCGCCCGCGCCTCCCGCTCGGCGGCCAGCATCTCGGCGGCCATCGACCGGTTGTCCGGAAAGGTGTAGACCCGCGCCATGCCGGCGACGAGCATGCTGCCCTGGACCCAGGTGCCGTCGTCGAGTCGAAACAGGTGGGCCAGGACGCGACCGTGGCGGTCCATCCGCTGCCCGCCGTAGCCGAGAGCGACCCGTTGCCCCAGCACCAGCGCCTCCAGCGCCGCCTTCGCCTCGTCCGCCAGCGGCCAGGTCGGGAAGTTCGGACGCCCCAGCGGCAGCTTCGGCGCCTGGGTGCCGACCAGACGCACCTCGCGGCCGTCGTCGAGCACCACCGTGTCGCCGTCGATGACCTGCACCACCTTCGCCTCGCCGCCATGCGCCAGCGGCGCCGGCACCACGGCGCCGGCCGCGAACGGCTGCAGCAGGATCAGCAGCCCTGCCAGCAATGAGGCAGCCCGCATCGTCGCCCCGCCCCCGTCTTGCACGTTCCGCGGCGCAGCATAGCCGCGCCGGCCGCGATGGCCAGCGCAAAGCATCCCTGCGAGCGCCGCACCGCCCGGTCCGAAATCGCGGTGCACCCGCTCCCTCCCGCGGGTCCAATGCGTTCGGGGGCAGCGGTGGCTGAACCGGTGTTCGTCGCGGTCGGGCACGGGGCCTGCGGAGTGGCGGATGCGCAGGGCGCGCGGCGGGCCGAGCCGGCAGAGGTGCGGCCGCTGCTGGTTGCCGGCCTGGGCGAGGCGCCGCCGCCGGTGGTGGTGTGCCACAGGCCGACGGCGGCCGCGCGGCTGGGGGAGGACGCGCGGAACGCGCTCGACATTCTCGAGCTCTACGCCTTCACCTGCCCGGCCGACCCGGTGATCCCGTCGCCGCGGGGGATCGCCGCGGCGCTGGGGCTGCCCGCGCCGGCGACGCTGGAGCAGGAGGCAGCGACGCTCCGCGACGCCACCGCCATGCTGCTCGCGCGCCTTGCTGCCAGCCGCAATCCGGAATGGCCCGGCATCGCCTCGGTGATGGCGCGCGGCGGCTGGAACTG
>CALKHQ010000202.1 GCA_937988735.1 uncultured Alphaproteobacteria bacterium | reverse complement strand
CTGCCGCAGGTGCGGTGACCGTGCAGGCGGTCTGCTGCGTGACGCGGGCAGGGCCCCCGCGTCACCAGGCAATCGAAAGTCGCATCAGAGCCGCCGGCAGTAGCTCATGCCGGCGGTGGGCCCGAAGCCGGGCGCGTCGCCGAGGCGGAGCCAGCCGGCGGGGCACTGGTGGCCGTCATAGACGATCACGCTGCCCGACGGCGGCAGCGCGGCCTGGGCTGGCGGGACCGGCTGCGCGGGCGCTGGCGGGGAGGGCGGCACCGCGGCCGGGGTGGCGACGATGACCTGCCGGCAGACGTACTGGGACTCGTCGGGATAGAGCATCCGCCACTGGCCGCCGGCGACCCGCATCGCACGGCCGGTATAGGCGTAGCTGGCGGGGCTGGCGAAGCCGTCGCCGCGGATGTCGCAGAGCAGGGGAACGGTGCCCGGCGCCTGGCAGGCCGGGTCGTTGCCGGCGCACAGCCGGACCGGGCCGAAGCCGTAGGGGACGGGGCCGACCAGCACGGCGGCGCAGCGATAGGACTGCTGGTTGTGCGAGTACCAGATCTGCCAGTGACCGCCCGAGACCCGGATGGCGTCGCCGGTATAGGCATAGCGCGTCGGCTGTCCGGCGGCTGCGCTCTCGAGGAAGCAGCTGTAGGCCACCTCGCCGGGGCGCTGGCAGCCGGGATCGTTGCCGGCGCAGAGCCGCATGCCCGTGCCCCAGCCGCCGCCGCGCTGCACCAGCACCTGGGCGCAGGGATGGTGCTGGCCGCTGGAGGCATGGAACATCTGCCAGCGCCCGTTGTGGACGCGCAGGGCATCGCCCGTGCTGCGCCAGAGGCTCGTGTCGCCAAGGATCTGGGCGGATCCGAGGCAGGCCAGCGCCACCGTGCCCGGAAGCTGGCACCCGGGATCGTCGGCGCTGCAGACGTCGAGGCCGCCGAACCCGCCGAACCCATGGGCGCTCGCGGGCGCGGGCAGGCCGGCCAGCAGCATGAGGGCGGCGGAGGCGAATATCAGCTTCAGCAGGTCCATCATTTCCTCGCATGGGCCGTTCCGGTCCCCGGCGGGCCCCGGGGGCTCGGGTCGGCGCCGATCATCCGGCAGGGCGCGATGGAAATGCCATGGTGGCAGTGTTATCCGGTTTTCACCCGCGGCCTGCTCCTCGTCCGCGAAAGGATTGCGGCGGCCGTCCGCGATGCGGCATAGCATCCGGCGAAAAGGACCAGGGAGGAATCGCCAATGGCCAACGTGTTCGTCAGCAGCGTGATCGACGCGCCGCCGGAGGAGGTCTGGAAGGTCATCCGCGACTTCAACGGCCTGCCGTCATGGCACCCGCTGATCGCGCAGAGCCACATCGAGGACGGCAAGGCGGCGGACCAGGTGGGCTGCATCCGCAACTTCACCCTCAACGACGGCGAGCGCATCCGCGAGCGTCTGCTGACGCTGTCCGACGTCGAGTTCACCTGCACCTACGAAATCCTGGAGTCGCCGATGGGGGTGGAGAACTATGTCGCCACCCTGCGGCTGGTCCCGATCACCGACGGCGACCGCTGCTACATCGAGTGGACCGCGGAGTTCGACGCGCCGGAGGGCGAGGAGGAGGCGCTGGAAGACCACATCGGCGGCACCGTGTTCCAGGGTGGCTTCGACGCCCTGAAGAAGCGCTTTGCCGCCTGAACGGGGAGGGGGGAATGGTCGACGTGTTCAAGAGTGCGGTCATCGACGCGCCGGTCGAGAAGGTGTGGGCGCTGATCCGCGACTTCAACGGCCACGACAGGTGGCACCCGATCGTGCTCGACAGCCACATCGAGGACGGCGGCCCTTCGGACCGCGTCGGCTGCGTGCGCAGCTTCCACGTCCGCGGGGGCGCCCATATCCGCGAGGAGCTGACCGCGCTCAGCGACCAGGACTACAGCTTCAGCTACCGGATCCTCGAGGCGGAGGTGGGCCTGCTCAACTATGTCGCCCACATGAAGCTGGTGCCGATCACCGAGGACGGCCGCACCTTCCTGCAGTGGTGGTCGCGGTTCGACACCCCGCCGGGCGAGGAGGAGACGCTGAAGCGGATGGTGGAGGAGGACGTCTACCAGGCCGGCATCGACGCCATCCGCAAGGCGGTCGGCGCCGGCGCGGGCTGACGCCTCAGTGCACGACCTCGTCGCCCTGGCGCTCGGCGGCGATGAGGTCGAGCAGCACCTGTCGGTCGACGGAGAGGGCCGACATCAGCCGCCGCGTCGTCGCCTGCGACAGCGACAGCTCGCCGACCAGCCGGCTCATCGTGCGGGCGATGCCGGCGGTGCCCACCGCCGCCAGCGCCCGCTTCAGGCTCGCGCATTCCTCGTATTCCGCCACCGACGAGACGGTCGCCGCCTGCGGCAGGCCGTTGGGCCAGAGGTCGGCCTCGATCGCGCGGCGCACGGCCTCGCAGGGCTGCCAGCGGTCGCCGGTCTGGACCGCATCCGGCGGCAGGACGTCTGCGGCGAAGGGGGTGTCGAGCCCGATGCGGCGCTCGTCGAACGGCGGCACCCGGTAATCGACGCGTCCCTCGGAGTCGAACCGCCATACGGTGCCTTCGGTGGTCAGCAGCAGGGTGGGGCGGCGGCCATCCATGAGGATGAAGGCGTAGACCACGCGCACGGCCTGGCCGGCGAGGGCCCGGCGACAGGCGACGCGCGTCTTCAGCGCCTGCCATGTCGGCTGCGGCAGCCGGCGCAGGCCGCCGCCGGAATCCATCATGTAGGCGCGCCAGTCCAGGCGTCTGTCTGCCCCGCGTCTCACGCCTGTTACCTTCCCCTCATTGTGCATCGCAGTATAGACGCTCAGTGGGTGGTGGCAATTCGCAATACGAGGGACTATTGTAATTTTTGGTATCGCCTGCGGCGTGCGGCCGGAAGCCATGCTAGGGTTCTCGCGGAGTGTCTGCGATGTTGCTGGAAACCCTGACCATCCCGAAGGACCTCGAGCTGGAGCGTCTGGAGGGGCATATCGGCGACACGCTCGCCCGGCTCGGCTGTGACCGTTTCGCGTTCGTGGCACTTCGCCCGCCGGCCGGCCGCCGCCAGGATTACCTGTCGAATTACCCGCGGGAATTCAGCGCGCATTACCTGCGCGAGGACCTGAAGTCGATCGATCCGACGTTCCGTCTGGCTTTCGAGACGCTCGATCCGCTGCTGTGGAAGGATGTCGAGGCCGGCGTGAACGAGCGCGAACGCCGCGTGTTCCACGACTCCAGCGAGTTCGGCCTGCGCCGCGGCGTGACGATTCCGATCCACGGCCCCTACCGGGTGCTGTCGACGATGAGCGTCTCCAGCGACCTGTCAGACCGCGAGTTCCACGCCATGCTGCCGACGGTGATGCCGCAGCTGGAGGTGTTCGCCAAGGCGGTGCACGTCCACCTGCTGCAGCGGCAGGATTTCGGCGCGCCGGAGCCCCCGCCGCAGCTCTCCCCGCGGGAGAAGGACGTGCTCGCCTGGACCAGCGCCGGCAAGTCGGCGTGGGAGATCAGCCAGATCCTCGGCGTGTCGGAAAAGACGGTGGAGCAGCACCTGGCGAATGCGCGCCAGCGGCTCGGCGTGTTCAAGACCGTCCACGCCGTGATCAAGGCCTACATGCTGGGACTGATCGAGCCCGACCGCATCGAGCCCACCGAGGATTCGAGCCTGCTCTGGACCCGGATCAAACCTGCATCATAACAGGCTCTGCAGACTCCCGCAATAGGGGAGTTCACCGATAGCCCGCATCGCGCGATCTGACTTCCATTCTGGGCCACAGGATGGAGGCGGCGATGATAAGGGTTCTCACCCCCTACGACTACGAGGCGTACGGCGACCTGCTGGAGCAGATGTTCGCCCTTCGCTATCGCGTGTTCTACGAGCGGATGGGCTGGGACGTCTCGGTCGACAACGGCCGGGAGATCGACAAGTACGATGCGCTCAGCCCCTACTATTTCCTGGCTCTGGACGAGCGCGAGCGGGTGGTGGGGACGTGGCGGCTGCTGCCGACGACGGGTCCCTACATGCTGCCGGACGTGTTCGGCGTCCTCATGGACGGCGAGCCGGTGCCGCGGTCGGCGCGGATATGGGAATGCTCCCGATTCGCCGTGGACGACCGTGACGGGCAGCGGTCCCCGCAGGCCATCCACCGCATCACCAGCGAGCTGTTCTGCGGGCTGATCGAGTACTGCCTCGAGGTGGGGATCGAGGAGGTGATCACGGTCTATGACCTGCGGGTCGCCCGGCTGCTGCCGAGGATCGGCTGCCAGCCCACGTGGAAGACGGCCGTGAAGCGGATCGGGGTGACCGCCGCCATGGCCGGCCGCTTCGCCATCAACCACAACGTCCTCGAGTCGTGCCGCCGTCGCAACGACATCACGGGTTCGGTCCTGATCCGCGACCAGGTTCCGGCCATCGCAGCGGAGTAGCAAGCATGGATACCTCGACCTTCGACAATCCCCTGGAGAGCCTCATCGCCGAGGACCAGGCGCCCAGCAAGGAAGCGGCGGCCGTGCAGCACTGCCTGGTCTACCTGTCCGGGGAGCTCCGCAAGCTCGGCCTCGGCCAGGCGGCCAAGCTGGTGGACGACGCCGTGCGGCAGGTCAACGACGTGCAGCGGTTCTGCGAGGCCGAGCGCAGCTATCACGAGGGGCTCCCCGCCGCCCGTGCCCGCGCCCAGGGCCAGCCGGACCTGCGCACCGCCTACATGATGCCCGGAGAGTGAGGCGATGGCGCTCACCTCCCTCCACGACGACGTCGCCGTCGAGGCGGCAGGACGACGGGCCGGGGGCCCGGCGGCGCCTGTCGCCCCGCCGGCCGTCGACGGACACTGGCTGCTCGGCGTCCTGCCGATGATGCGGTCGGACCCGCTCGGCTTCTTCGCCGGGCTGGCCAACACGCACGGTGGCGTCGTGCGCCTCAACCTTGCCGGACACAAGGCGCTGATGCTCACCGACCCGCGCGCGATCCGGCACGTGATGCAGGACAACTACCGCAACTACCGCAAGTCCAAGTTCTACGGGCCGCTGAAGCCGATGCTCGGCGGCGGCATCTTCATGGCCGAAGGCGACCGCTGGCTCACCCAGCGCCGGGTGGCGAACCCGGCGTTCCAGGGCTGCCGCATGCCGGCGCTGCTGGATGCGATGGTCGCCGGCACCCGCGACATGCTGGACCGCTGGGAGCAGGCGGGCAGCCTCTCGATCGACCTCGCGCCGGAGATGACGCGCGTCACCCTCGACATCATCCTGCGCTCGCTCCTCGGCTACCGGATGGACGACGAGTACGAGGCGCTGTACCGGGCGCTCGCCACGCTTCTGGCCGACGCGGAGAAGCGGGCGTGGTCGTTCTTCTCGCTGCCGACCTGGGTGCCGACGAAGCGCAACCGCGAATGCGCGGCTGCCCACGCCGCGATCGCCGATCTGGTGGAGAAGGTGATCGCCAGCCGGCGCATGTCCGGCGAGCGGCGCGAGGACCTGCTCGACGCCTTCATCCAGGCCTATTCCGACCCGGCCGCCGGCGGATTCCAGCCGTCGATCCTGGTGGACGAGGTGCGCTCGTTCATCCTCGCCGGGCACGAGACCACGGCCAACGCGCTCTGCTGGCTGTGGCTGGAGCTCAGCCGGCATCCGGAGGTGCTGGCGCGGTGCACGGCCGAGATCGACCGCGAGCTCGGCGGGGAGGCGCCGACGCTGACCACCGTGCAGAAGCTGACCTACTGCCGGGCGGTCCTCGACGAGACGCTGCGGGTGCATCCGACCGTCTGGACCGTCTCCCGCCAGGCCAACGCGGCGGACCGGATCGGCGACCTTGCCATTGCCCGGGACCAGACCGTGATCCTCAGCCCCTACGCCGTGCACCATCGCAAGGCGCTGTGGGGCGACCCGGAGCGGTTCCGGCCGGAGCGCTTCCTCGAGCCGACCCACGACCCCTTCGCCTACATCCCCTTCATCAAGGGGCCGCGGAGCTGCCTCGGCTCGCGCTTTTCGCTGTTCGAGGCGCTCGTGGTGATGGCGATGACGCTGCAGCGGTTCACGGTGCAGGTCGTGGACCCGGACTCGGTGAAGCCGCTGCCGATGATCACCCTGCGGCCGGATGGGCCGGTGATGGGGCGCGTGCGGCCGCGCGAGGTGCGCGCCGCCGCCTGAGACGGGACTTGCCGCGGGCCTCCCCGCGGCCTGGCCGAAGCGCCTGCGGGTTCCCACCCCCCGGAGACCCCGCGCTTCGGCCGCCTTTTTTCTGCTGCCGGGAACGCCCGCGCCGCGGGCTCAGGCGGTGATGGCCGGGGCGTTGCCCTGCCGCGCCACCAGCGCCAGCAGCCGCGTTCCGATGGCCTCCATCAGCACGGCGTGCCCGCGGGTGACGATGTCGTTCATCGACGGCGTCTCGGGGAACATCGCCTTCGCCCGCGCGACGACGTCGTGCCGGGTGGGGAGCTGCGGCAGGTTCAGGCCGGCGATCACGTCCGCCGCCCGGTGCTGGGCGTCGGCGAGGCACGCCGCAAGCTCGGCCCGCAGCGGCCCGTTGCAGGCGGCCTGGGCGGCGGCGACGATGCGGTCGAGGTTGAAGCTGGCCGCGAGCTGCGCGGCCGCCTTCTCGATCACCCGCGCGCCCAGCCGGCGCTCATTGCGCCGCACGGCCTGCGGCGGTGACTTCAGGTCCCACACCAGGCCCAGCCACGACAGCGCCTTCAGGATGTAGAAGGTGAGGTCGATCTCCCACCAGCGGAAACCCTGGCGGACGCTCGACTGGTAGGCGTGGTGGTTATTGTGCCAGCCCTCGCCCATGGTCAGCAGCGCGAGCAGCCAGTTGTTGCGGGAATCGTCGCCGGTGACGTAGCGCCGCCGCCCGATCACATGGGCGAGCGAGTTGATGGAGAAGGTCGCGTGATAGACGGCGACCGTGCTCCAGAAGAAGCCGACGACGAGGCCGGGCCAGCCGGCCACCAGGAAGCAGATTGCCGCGAGCCCGATGGCGGGCAGCAGCGCATGGCGGTGCAGCCAGCGCAGTTCGGGATAGCGGGCCAGATCCGCGACCTTGCTCATGTCCGTGCCGACGTTCCTCCGGTCGAACAGCCAGCCGACGTGGGCGTAGAGGAAGCCGCTCCGCCCCGGCGAGTGCACGTCGGCCTCGGTGTCGGAGTTCTGGTGGTGCTGCCGGTGCCTGGCGGCCCACCAGAGCACGCTCTTCTGCGCCGTGGTCTGCGCCAGCACCGCGAGCACGAACTGGAAGGCGCGGCCGGTGTCGTAGGCGCGGTGCGAGAAGTAGCGGTGATAGCCGGCGCCGATGGCGAAGATGCGCAGCCAGAACAGGCCGATGCCGAGGGCTGCAGCCTCCCAGGTGACACCGGTCCAGATGGCGCCGAGGCATGCGACGTGCACGAGGATGAACGGAATGGCGCCAACGTAGGAGATATCCTTGCCGGACGCGGCGGGCGGAGCAGAAACCTGATTCACGGAGAGACCTTTTCTGACTGCTGCATCGCATGCAGTGCAGTCGTTGCGATGCCCAACAATATGCGCCTTTCTGCGCCAATAACAATTGATGGCGCGCAAAGGTCCCGGGTCTGCGATCACGCCCGGGGCGGCCGCTCCTCCCGCTCCGGTGCCCCGGCCGGCCGCTCGCGTCCCGCCAGGTGCTGCCAGGTGACGACGCCGGCGCCGATCAGGACGCCGGCAAGGTCCGTCACCAGGCCGCCCTCGATCATCAGCAGGGCGCCGCACAGGGTCGCCACCCGCAGCACCGGCGACAGGGCGCCGAACAGCCATCCCTGGACCGCGGCCGCCAGGAGCCACACCCCGATGCAGGCGGTGACCGTCACCTGGATCACGGTGGTCCAGTGGCCTTCCATAAGCAGCGCCGGGCTGTAGAAGAAGCAGAACGGCACGAGGAAGGCCGCGAGGCCGAACCGGAAGGCGGTAACCGAGGTCCGCATCGGGTCGGCGCCGGAGATCCCGGCCCCGGCGTAGGCTGCCAGCGCCACCGGCGGCGTGATCGCGGAGATCACCGCGAAGTAGAAGATGAAGAAGTGGGCGACCAGCGGCTGGATCCCGAGCTGCTGCAGCCCCGGCGCGACCACCGAGGCGCCGATCGCATAGGCCGCGGTCGTCGGCATGCCCATGCCGAGGATGATCACGATCACCATCGCGAACACCAGCGCGAGGAGCTGGCTGGTCTCGGCGAGGCCGAGCAGGACGTTGGAGAAGCGGGTGCCGACGCCGGTCAGCGCGATCACGCCGACGATGATGCCGGCGGCGGCGCAGACCGCGATGATCTGGAGGGACATCCGCGCCGAGAGGTCGAGCGCGTGGAGCACGCGGCGCCAGCCCATGCCCAGCACCGCAACCGCGAGCAGCAGCGCCAGCACCACGTTGATCAGGAGCGGCAGCGTCAGCCAGCCCGGTGCGCCACCCTCCGCGTCCGGAGCGCCCAGCACCAGCCCCTGCCGCTCGGCGATCCACAGCCCGGCCAGGATCGCGCCGAGCGCCAGGTAGTAGCGGATGTAGTGCCGCGGCGAGCAGACCAGCATCGACGCGAGCAGCGCGTTGGTGCCGGCGCGGATGACGGTGAAGCCGCCATAGAGCGCCGCGATCAGCACCGCGATCGGCACGAACTTGTAGGACTGCAGCGCGATCGCCCGGCGCGACGGCAGCATGTCGCGCGGCACCCCTTGCAGCCCCGTGCGCCGCGCCTCGAAGTCGACCATGAACAGGACCGACAGGAAGTACAGCACCGCCGGGATGATCGCGGCGACGGCGAGCTCGGGGTAGGGAATGCCGGTGATCTCCGCCATGATGAAGGCGCCGGCGCCCATCACCGGCGGCATCAGCTGGCCGCCCGTGGATGCGGTTGCCTCGATCGCGCCGGCTGACCGCGGGTGATAGCCGACGCGGCGCATCATCGGGATGGTGAAGCTGCCCGTGGCGACGACATTGCCGGCGGAGGTGCCGTTGATCATGCCCATCAGCCCGGACGCGAACACGGCGACCTTGGCCGGCCCGCCGCGGGCGCTGCCGGCGAAGGCGTAGGCGAAGTTCACGAAATACTCGCCGACCCGCGACACCTGCAGGAAGGCGGCGAAGATGATGAACAGGATGATGTAGGTCGACGAGACCGCCGTGGTCGGGCCCAGGATGCCGCGGTCGGTGTAGAGGTAGGTGATGCTGCGTCCGAACTCGTAGCCGCCGTGGTAGAGGAAGCCCGGCAGCCACGGCCCGAGGAAGGCGTAGGCGACGAAGGCGCCGGCGATGATGACCAGCGGCAGCCCCGCCACCCGGCGGGTCAGCTCCAGGATCAGCGCAATGCCCACGGTTGCGGCGAAGACGTTGCCTTCCGAGCGGAACGGCATGCCCGCCCGCATCCGCAGATTGTCCGCGTCCAGGTTGAACAGGATGTATCCGGAACTTGCGACCGCCGCAGCTGCCAGCAGCCAGTCGCTCCAGTGCGTCCGTTCCGCGCTGCCCCGGAACAGCCAGCTGCAGAGGATGGCGACGGCCGCGCCCGCGCCCAGCGGCCAGCCGTACCAGGCGAACACCCACTCCGGCGGCAGCGGCTCGCCGGTCACGATCCGGAAGCCGTAGGCGAGGGCGACGCAGGCCACCGCCCAGCCGACGCCGATCGCCCCGAGCGCCAGCAGCGCGAGCTCCAGCGGCCGCGGTCGCACGGGCGGGGCCCCGTCGAGCCGCGCGGCCGCGAACAACAGGAAGCCGAGGACCAGCGCGCCCAGCACGTGCACCAGCCGGAACGTCCACGTCTCGATCGGGTAGAGGTTGAGGACGATCAGGTGGAAAAGTGTGTAGGCGACAGCCGCGACCTGAATGAGGCGGGCCTCTCCGCCCTCATGCTGGCGCTGGTTGGATGCGACCGGTTCGGTGTCAGCCGTCTCGACCCGAACCGGGCCGCCGGGCTCGGCCGTGGCCATGGCCGGTCAGCTCCGGCGCGCGGGGATGACGGGGCGGAGCGGGGCGGGCGGTCGCTCCGCTCCACCCCGCCGCATTGCGCCAGCCGCCCCGGCCGGGGACTGTTCGGCAGCTGGCCCGGTCATCCTTCCAGGTCGTCCGGGATGTCGTACCCGTTTTCCTCGAACCAGCGCACCGCGCCCGGGTGCCAGGGCAGGAAGCTGTTGTGGATGTAGTTCTCGGGCAGCGTCTCCGAGGCGGCGCTGTGGATCTGCACCATCCGCGCGTTGTCCTCCATGACGATGCGCGTGACCTCGTAGACCAGCGACTCCGGCACGGACGCGTTCGCGATCGCGAAGTTCCACATCGAGACGGAGAGCAGGTCCTCATCCGTGCTCTGGTAGGTATCCGCCGGCACGGTGAAGGCGGAGAGGGACGGGAAGGCCTCCAGCAGCGCGGCCTGCTCCTCCGCGGTGAAGGCGAAGATGTTCACCGGCACCTGGGCCTCGAGCTGGCTGAAGGCGGGGAAGGGGATGCCGGCGGCGAAGCCGAAGGCGTCCAGCAGCCCGTCCTGTACCTGCCCGGCCTGGTCGTCGGCGCCGCCATACTGGATCTCGGCCTCGATGCCGAGCGCCTCCAGGATCTGCGGGAGGTAGGTGCCGGGCGTGCCGCCCGCGGGCCCGACGCCGACGGTCCTGCCCCGCAGGTCGTCGACGCTGTCGATGCCGGAGCTTTCCAGCGCGATGAACATGAACGAGGTCTGGTACATCGGGAAGACGGCGCGCAACTGGTCCATCTTCACCCCGGGCGCCAGCGGGCTGTTGCCGGTCCAGGCATCGTAGACGGGGCCCATGGTCACCATGCCGAACTCGACGTCGCCGGTCTGCACCAGGGCCGCGTTCTGGACCGGGCCGTCGGTGACCTCTCCGCCGGCGCTGAGGCCCAGGGTCTCGCCCACCAGGTTCGCCCAGCCGTTGCCGTAGACGAAATAGGTGCCGCCCTGGCTGGCGGTGGCGACGGAGATGGCGTCGGGCCATCCCGTACGGTCGATCTCCTGGGCCGCTGCTGCCGTGGCGCAGATCGCCAGCCCCAGGGCGCCGACCGTGATGCGTGGTGCCTGGTACATGCTCGCTCTCCCTGTGGTTCTTCTCTTCCCCGTTGAGATGCCCCCGGGGTTGCGCTCGTACTATACAGGCTCGGTCGCCCTCGGCCATGCCCCTGACGCCCCTGACCCGGTTCCGGCGCGCGCGGCCGCGGGCGGCGCTTGCCCGGCGGCGGCGCTTGGGCTTAAGGAAGCGGGGCACGGGACGAGGGGTTCCGGCGACGGCGCCGCCACCTTCGGCCGCGCGCTCGTCTTCATCCGCGACATGGTCGGTCCCCGGCGGTTGACTGATGCCTGACATTGCCCTGGTGGTCGTGGCCGTCGCGCTGCTCCTGCTGCTCGTGGCCGTGCTGCAGCCGCTCGCGATCCGGCTGACGCTGCCGCACACCGTGCTGCTGGCGGTGTGCGGGCTCGCCATCGGCGCGCTCATCGTTGCCGGGCAGGCGACTTCCCTGCAGGGGCTGACTGCCGACATGCTGCGGGCGATGGGCGAGATTGCCCTGCCGTCCGAGGCGCTGACCCACCTGTTCCTGCCGACGCTGCTGTTCGAGGCCGGGCTCGCGCTCAACGTCCGCCGCGTGCTCGACGACTTCTGGGCGATCTTCGTGCTGGCGGTGGTGGCGGTGGTGGTGACGACGCTCGCCATCGGCTTCAGCCTCGGCATGGTCTCGGAGCTGACGCTGGCGGTCTGCCTGCTGATCGGCGCGATCGTGGCGACGACCGACCCCTCCGCCGTGGTCGGCCTGTTCCGCGACGTCGGCGCGCCGCGGCGCCTTGGCATCCTGATCGACGGTGAGAGCCTGCTGAACGACGCGGCCGCCATCGCGCTGTTCGTGATCTTCCTCGGCCTCAGCCTCGATCCCGGGGAACAGGCCGACTGGCTGATGATCGCGGCGACCTTCGGCACCGATCTGGTGGGCGGGGCCCTGATGGGGGCGGGCATGGCATGGCTCGCCTGCCTGATCCTGCCCCGGCTCTATGGCCTGCCGCTCGCCGAGATCACGGTGACCGTCGCGCTCGCCTACCTCACCTACGCGGTGGCGGAGCGCACCTTCGGCGTGTCGGGCGTGGTGGCGGTGGTCTCGGCGTCGATGTTCATCAGCTCCTACGGCCGCACCCGCATCGACCCCGCGACCTGGACCACGCTGGTCGACGTGTGGCAGCAGCTCGGCTACTGGGCGAGCGGCCTCATCTTCCTGCTGGCCGCCATGGCCATGCCGCGGCTGGTCCACACCTTCGAATGGGACTACGTGCTGCTGCTGGCGGTGATGATCGTTGCGGCCTTCGCGGCGCGGGCGGCCGTGCTGGCGGTGTTCTTCCCGATGATCGCGCGGTTCCGGCTGGGGCAGCGGCTCAGCCGGCCCTACATGATCGCGATCTGGTGGGGCGGCGTGCGCGGGGCGCTGACGCTGGCGCTGGCGCTTGCGGTCACCGAGCACCCGGCCATCGGCGACGATGTCGGCGCCACCGTGGCCACGCTCGCTACCGGCTTCGTGCTGTTCACCCTGTTCGTCAACGCGACCACGCTGCCGATGGTGATCCGCTGGCTGGGACTGACGAGGCTCTCGGCCGCCGACAGGCTGGTGCGCGTGCGCGCGATTGACCTTGCGCTGAACCAGGTCCAGCGAGACCTGCGCTCCACTGGTCAGCGCTACAACATCGAGAGCGCGGTGGTGCAGGCGGCCTGCGACGACCTCGACGTCCGCCGCGACCAGCTCGAGGGCGACCCCGCCGGCCTCGCGGGCCTTTCCCTCGACGACCGGATCTACATCGGGCTCACGGCGCTGGCGGCACAGGAGCAGCTCCTCTACCAGGACATGTTCGCCAAGCGGATCATGTCCCGCCACACCAACCGCGCGCTGATCGCCTTCTCCGGACGCCTTGCCGACGCGGTCAAGACCCGGCGCCTCGCCGGATACGAGGCGACGGTGCAGCGGCCGATGCTGTTCTCGCCGGGGACCCGCATCGCGATCTGGGTCAACCGGCGGCTGCGCGTCGGCCGCCTGCTGTCGCGGGTGCTGGCGGACCGCTACGAAACGCTGCTCACCATGCGGGTCGCGGTGCGCGATCTGATGACCTTCGCCGGCTCGCGGCTTGCCGCCCTGATCGGGCCGGAGGCGGCGGAGCAGCTCGAGACGGTGCTGACCGCCCGCCAGAAGCGCATCGCCACCGGCCTCCATGCGCTCGAGCTGCAGTATCCGGAGTACACCGGCAAGCTGAAGGCGCTGCAGATGCACCGCATCGCGCTGCGGCTGGAGGATGCCGCCTACCGGTCGCTCCATGCGGATTCGATGATCAGCCAGGACGTGTTCAACGCGCTGACCCGCGACTGGCGGGTGCGCTGGGCACGGTCGGAACGGCGGCCGAGCCTGGACGTGTCGGCGCGGATGGAGGACCTGATCCTGCGGGTGCCGCTGTTCTCCGCCCTCGACGCCGAACAGCGGAGGGCGCTGGCGCGGCGGCTGCGCGCCCGCCTCTACCTGCCGGGCGAGCGCATCGTTTCGGCCGGCGAGCGCGGCGACGCCATGTTCTTCCTCCTCTCCGGCGCGGTGGAAGTCACGGCCGGCGAGTCCGTCATGCGGCTCGGCTCGGGCGACTTCTTCGGCGAGATCGCGCTGGTGTTCAACCGGCCGCGAACCGCGGATGTCACGGCGCTCGGCTACTGCGAGGTGCTGGTGCTGCGCAGCCGGGACTTCAGCGCCTTCCTCAACGCACATCCGGAGCTGCGGGCTCAGGTCACCGACGTTGCCCGGCAGCGGCTCACCGAGATGCAGCATCCGCCGGCGCCGGACGTCGCCGAGGCCGGCAGCTAGGCCCTTGCCTTCGGCGGGCCGCCGTGCCATGTGCGCCACTGCCCCGCAAGGACACCGGGAGGAGGACGGAGCCCATGGATGCAATCACGGCGCTGACGACGCGGGTGAGCCCGATCGGTCTGGAGGCGCCGGCGCCGTCCGGCGAGGCGCTCGACCAGATCCTGGCCGCGGCGCTGCGGGCGCCGGACCACGGCAAGCTGCGGCCGTGGCGGCTGTTCGTGATCGAGGGCGAGGGGCGGAACCGGCTCGGCGCGCTGATGGTGGAATCCCTGAAGCGGCGCGAGCCCGGCGCGCCCGAGCCGCTGCTTCAGCGCGAGGCCGAGAAGCCGCTGCGTGCGCCGATGATCATCACCGTCGCCGCCAAGGTAGACGCGCAGCATCCGAAGATCCCGGCGATCGAGCAGATCCTCTCCGCCGGCTGCGCCGCGCAGAACATCCAGCTCGCGGCGCACGCGCTCGGCTTCGGCTGCAACTGGAAGACCGGGCCGGTCACCGACGATCCCGAGGTGAAGGCCGCCTTCGGGCTCGGCCCCGACGACCGCATCGTCGGCTTCCTCTACCTGGGCACCCCGACCGCCACGCCGCCGGTGAAGACGGTGGCGCCGGAGGCGCACGTCGCCCGCTGGCCGGCCGAGTAGCTACTGGCCGGCGTCCTCCTCGCCGGAGGTCTCTTCCTCTTCGGCCGGTTGCGGCTCGTCCTCGGTCTTGTGGACGAACTGCACGTACTGCACGTCCCCGGCCAGCAGGTTCTCGAGCGTGTAGTTCGCGCGGCCGTAGGGGCCGATCGCGATCCACGGCGCGTTGTCCGCGACGCTGAAGGTGGCCGGGAGCGTGTAGCTGTCGAGGAAGGTGATGCGGACGGACGCGACCTGGGTCTCCTGGTCGATCTCGACGAACTCGATGCGGCTGACCTTGCGGAAGTCCACCGTCATCGAGGCGCGGAAGGCGGTGACGTTGAGCGCCGCGACGTCCTTGACGTAGAGCCCCTCGAACGGCAGCTCGCCTTCCACCGTCCCTATGACGCCGTCGGCGAGCGCCGTGCCCGGCATCGCCGCCAATACGCCCGCCACGGCCAGTCTCCGCAGTCGGTTCATGTCGCCCGTTCTCCCGCCCTCTCAGCGCAAACGTCGTTGCAAGGGTGGCAAATGTGCCGGCTCGCCGGGGCAGGCGCAAGCGGCACGGCGATTTTACCGGTCAACGGACTGGCAATGCTTGCCGTTAGATAACTTTGCCAATAGGTTGCCCGGAATGACAGCAGGTACTTGCGCCTCGCGGATTCGGCGGTGCGCAGGAAACCAATGCGCGGTCAGGGAGTTGTACGGTGACTGACGTTGCAGGGGGCGCGCACCATGTCTCGTAGGATGCTGCACTGTGGCTGCGCGGCGGCTGGACTGGCGATGGGGCTGGTCGCCGCAGGCGCGCTGGCGCAGACACCCGCTGAAGAGCCGGTGGTCGCGGTCGCCCCGTCGGAGCAGACGGAAGCACCGCTGACGGACCTGACCGGACCGGCGGTTGCTGAGATCGAGGACAGCGCCGCGGAGGCCACCTTCGCGGCCGAACCCGAGGACACCTTCGCCGCCGTCGAACTGGACGGCGACGCCCGGCCGGCGCTGGCCGATCCGGTGGCCGAGCACCTCGCGCTGCTGATGGCGGAGGATGCCGCGGATGCGGCGCTCCGCGACTTCTACGCCTCGCGCGACTTCGCGCCGGCCTGGGTTGATACGACCGGGCTCACCGCCAACGGCGAGGCGCTGATCGCGGCACTTTCCGATGCCGCGGCGGACGGCCTGCATCCCGATGTGTACCTCAACCGGCCGATCCTGAGCCGGATCGAGGCGACTGACCCGTCCGCCCGCGCCGAGCTGGAGGTGCTGCTGAGCCAGGCCTTCGTCCGCTTCGGCAACGACATGATGCACGGGCGCTTCCGCCAGCGGGAAGAGGACGCGACCACGCGCGAGCACCAGGCCAACATGGACCTGACCCAGCCGCTGCGTTACGCGGTCGAGACCGGTCAGGTGATCGAGACGCTGCAGGGCATGGCGCCGCCGCATCCCGAGTACCGGGCGCTGCGCCAGGCGCTGGCCCAGTACCGCGAGCTCGCGGCGAACGGCGGCTGGCCGACGGTCCCGGACACCGGATCCAGCCTCGAGCAGGGGCAGCGCGGCCCGGCGATCAGCGCCCTGCGCGCCCGGCTCATCGCGAGCGGGGACTATGTTCCGCCGGCGGACGGCCAGATCGATGACAGCTACTACGACGCCGGGCTCGCCGAGGCGGTGCGCCAGTTCCAGCGCGACCACGGCCTGCTCGACGATGCCGTCGTCGGGCCGCGGACGCTGGCGGCGCTGAATGCCTCGCCCGAGTACCGCATCCAGCAGATCGAGGCGGCGATGGAGCGGTGGCGCTGGTATCCGCGCGACCTCGGCTCCAAGCACATCATGGTCAACGTGCCGGCCTACATGCTGCGCGCCGTGGACGGCGACGAGGAGCCGCTGATCATGCGGGTGGTGGTCGGCACGCCGGATCACCAGACGCCGATCTTCAACGACCGGATGGAGTACTCGCAGCTCAATCCGTACTGGCACGTGCCGCAGAGCATCGCCGACAACGAGTATCTGCCGGCGCTGCGCAGGGATCCGTTCCACCTGCTGAACCAGAACATCCGGATTCTTTCCGGCGGGCAGGAGATCAATCCGATCCTGGTGGACTGGTCGTCGGTCGGCTCGCGCTTCCCCTATTCGCTCCGTCAGGAGCCGGGGGCGGGCAATGCGCTGGGGCGGATCAAGTTCCTGTTCCCCAACCGCCATTCGGTCTACATGCATGACACGCCGCAGCGGCACCTGTTCTCCCGCTCCGCGCGCGCCTTCAGCCACGGCTGCATCCGCCTGCACGATCCGATGGCGATGGCGGGATTCGTGTTCCGCGGCCAGTACACCGTGGAGCAGATCGAGGAGATGATCGCCTCGGGCCGAACCCGTGACCTGATCCTCAACGAGCCGATCCCGGTCTACATCGCCTATTTCACCGCGGCGGTGGGCGAGGACGGCACCGTCCACTTCTACAACGACCTCTATCACCGCGACCGTGCGCTGATCGCCGCCATGGTCGGCTCTGCCCCCGCCGAACCCGAAATGGTTGCGGAGACGTTCCGCGCCGACGGCCTGAACTGACCCCTTGCCCTCGTTCGGGCGGAAGCGGCCCCGGACCGGCACCCCGGTCCGGGGCATTTCGTTGGGGCCTCAGCCGGCGCGGAAACCGCTGCGGGTGCGGGCCACCGCGTCGCGCCAGCGGGCGTAGCGCGACTGCGCTTCCGCAGTGGACATGGCGGGATCGAACCGCCGGTCGCTGGTCCAGCGGGCAGCGAGGCTGTCGAGGTCCGGGAACACGCCTTGCTGCAGCCCCGCCAGCATGGCGGCGCCGACCGCGGTCGATTCCAGGTTGCGGGGGCGTTCCACCGGCATGTTGAGCAGGTCTGCCAGCGCCTGCATCGTCCAGTCGTTGGCGGTCATCCCGCCGTCCACCCGCAGCGTCGTCGGCGCCGCACCGTCGCCGCGCATCGCCTCCAGCAGGTCGCGGGTCTGGAAGGCGACCGCTTCCAGCGCCGCACGCACCACCTCGGCGATGCCGGTGTCGCGGGTCAGTCCGTAGATCGCGCCGCGTGCGTCCGGGTCCCAGTGGGGCGCGCCGAGGCCGGTGAACGCGGGCACCATCACCACCTCCGACGCCGGGTTGGCCGCCTTGGCGAGCGCATCGGTCTCGGCGGCGTTGCGGAACAGCTTCAGTCCGTCGCGCAGCCACTGGATCGCGGCGCCGGCGATGAAGATGCTGCCTTCCAGCGCGTAGATCGGCCTGCCCTGCAGCCGGTAGCCCATCGTCGTCAGCAGGCGGTTGCGCGAGGGGAGCGGCCGGTCGCCGGTGTTGATCAGGGCGAAGCAGCCGGTGCCGTAGGTGCTCTTGATCATGCCCGGCCGGAAGCAGCACTGGCCGATCAGCGCCGCATGCTGGTCGCCGGCGACGCCCGCGATGGGGATCGCCTCGCCCAGGATCCCGGCGTCGGTTGTGCCGAAGTCGTCGGCGCAGTCGCGCACCTCGGGCAGCATCGCGGTCGGCACGCCGACCCGCTCCGCCAGCTCCGCGTCCCAGCGCTGGCGGCTGATGTCGAACAGCAGCGTGCGGCTGGCGTTGGTGGCGTCGGTGAGGTGACTCTTGCCGCCGGTCAGCTTCCAGATCAGCCAGCTGTCGATGGTGCCGCAGGCGAGCCGCCCGCCGGCTGCCGCCTGCCGCGCTCCGTCCACATGGTCGAGGATCCAGGCGATCTTGGTGCCGGAGAAGTAGCTGTCGAGCACCAGACCGGTCCGTGCCTGGAACAGCGCCGCCCCGTCGCCCTCGGCCAGCGCCCGGCAGGCGGGGGCGGTGCGCCGGTCCTGCCAGACGATCGCGTGGTGCAGCGGCCTTCCCGTGCGGCGGTCCCATACCACCGCGGTCTCGCGCTGGTTGGTGATGCCGGCGGCGACGATGCGGGCGTCGGGGATCCTCGCCCGTGCGGCGGCGACCGCCTGGGTGCACACGGCGACCGTGTCGGCGAAGATCTCCTCCGCGTCGTGCTCGACCCAGCCGGACTGCGGGTAGATCTGGCGCAGCTCCTTCTGTGCGCTTGCGATCGGCTGCAGCGCATGGTCGAACACGATCGCCCGGGTGCTGGTGGTCCCCTGGTCGATAGCCAGCAGGTACGCATTGTCAGCCATCGGCGCCTCCCCCATGGTGTTTGGCCCGTTATGCCGAAACGGGGTCCGTGAGAGAAGGAATTGCCGCGATGCCGAAGCCCTCGTCGCCGCCGCGGGTCGCAAAGGCGGTGCTGGACGCACTGGCCGGGGTCAGCACCGCCACCATCACCATGCAGCTGCTGAAGCGGGGCATCCGCAACGCCTGCATGGCCGGCGTGGGCCCGCTGGCCGGCACCGCCCGCGTGGTGGGGCAGGCGGAGACCTGGCGCTTCGTGCCGATGCGGGAGGACGTGTCGACCGTGGAGAGCCTTGGCCGCGGCGGCAACTCCCGCGAGGCGATCGAGGCCGCGCCCGAGGGCTGCATCATCGTCGCCGACGCCTGCCGCTGCACGTCGGCGGGGATCATCGGCGACATCCTGGCCGCCCGGATGGTACAGCGCGGCATCAGGGCGCTGGTGACCGACGGCGCGGTCCGCGATGCGCCGGCCGTGCTGGCGACGGGGCTGACGGTGTTCGCCGCCGGGTCGGCGGCGCCGCCGACCATCGCCCGCGTCCATTTCGCCGACCGCGGGCTGGTCATCGGCTGCGGCGGCGTGATGGTCCGGCCGGGCGACGTGATCGTCGGCGACGCGGACGGCGTGGTCGTGGTGCCGGTGGAGATGGTGGAGGAGGTCGCGGCCGACGCCGAGGACCAGGAGGACTTCGAGGCCTATGTGCTGGCCGAGGTCCGCGCCGGCCGGCCTCTCACCGGGCTCTATCCGCCGAGCCCGGAGACGCGGGCCGCCTACGAGGCGCGCCAGCGGCGCTAGGCCGCCGGACGCGCCCCCGGGCGCACGGCCGTCACGGGCAGGGGCCGACCGCGCCGCTGCTGTCGGAGACGCAGTAGGCGCCGTATTCGACGCACACGCCGTCCCCGTCGCAGTCATAGACGATGCACTTGCTGTAGCCGCCGTTGGTGTGCTGGCAGCTCGTCTCCAGCAGCGCCTGCCGGTCCTCGCCTTCGGGGATGGCGAAGCTCTGCGAAGCCGGGATGCCCGGCGGGGGCGGCTGCACGCCCACACCGAGCACCGCATCCACCGCCGCGTCCTTGGCGGCGTCGGGGTTGAGACCGTGCAGCGTGGGCGGCGCCCGGAACTGGCCGGGAAAGCCGACCGGCCCGGTGCGGGGCTCGACCAGCGGAAGCACTGCGACGGGTTGGCGCGGTTCGGGTGCGGCGGGGCCGCCGGGCGCGCTGCGGCCGTCGGCGAAGGCGGAACCGCCCAGCAGGGAAAGGGCGAGCGCGATGGTCGGCAGGCAGGACGGGCGGGGCATGGCTTCCTCCTGGGGGCTGTGACCGGCTGACACGATGTCGCCTTATTCGGAGGTCGCGCGTTGCGCGCGGCCGGTTCATCGCAATCTGCTTGTCCGTCACATAAGCAATCGCTTATATATGGCCGCATGATGGAGACGGAGATCTTCCGTGCGCTCGCCGATCCGACCCGTCGGGCCGTCTACGAGCGGCTGGCGGCCGCGGAGATGAACGTCTCGGAGCTGAGGGCAGGGTTCGCGATCTCCCAGCCGGCGATCTCGCAGCATCTGGCGGCGCTGCGTGCAGCCGGGCTGGTGACGGAACGGCGGCAGGGCCGTTTCACCTACTACCGGGCGAACCCGGCGGCGCTGGCGCCGGTGGTGGACTGGGTCGAGCGCTATCGCAACTTCTGGCCGAAGCGGGTCGAGTCCCTGAAACAGGTGCTGAAGGACATGGAGCCATGAGCGAGGACGTGCGGGACCGGGAAGAGATCGTGGTCGACTGCGAGCTGGATCACCCGCCGGCGCAGGTGTGGCGGGCGCTTACCGAGCCCGCGCTGCTTGCGGCCTGGCTCCTGCCCAACGACTTCCGGCCCGAGGTCGGGCATCGCTTCGCCTTCCGCCCCGACGGGCGGCTGGAGGGCGGGCCGATCGCCTGCGAGGTACTGGACCTGGAGCCGGAGCGCCGGCTGCGGCTGAGCTGGGCGAGCGCCGATCCGGCCGAGCGCGACGCCGCCGGCCGCCGGCTCGACAGCGTCGTCACGTTCGACCTCGAGCCGGTCGCGCGGGGCACGCGGCTCCGCATCGTCCACTGCGGCCTGCCGGCGTCGCTGCGGCCGCTGGCCGGCGCGCACCGGCGGCTCACTGCCATGCTGGCGCTGCAGCCGGCGGTCCGCCTTGCCGCCTGACACCGGGAAGACGTGCAATGAGTATCGGTCTCGTTCCCATCGTCATCGAGCAGTCGAGCCGCGGCGAGCGCAGCTTCGACATCTTCTCCCGCCTGCTGCGCGAGCGGATCGTGTTCCTGAACGGCCCGATCGACGACGACATGGCGGCGCTGGTCTGTGCCCAGCTGCTGATGCTGGAAAGCGAGAACCCGGAGAAGGAGATCTCGATCTACATCAACTCCCCGGGCGGCATCGTCACCAGCGGCTTCGCCATCTACGACACCATGCAGTACATCCGGCCGCCGGTGTCCACCGTGTGCATGGGAACCGCGCGGTCGATGGCCTCCTTCCTGCTGATGGCGGGCACGCCGGGGCGGCGCATCATGCTGCCCAACGCCAACGTCATGCTGCACCAGCCGTCGGGCGGCTTCCAGGGCCAGGCCTCGGACATCGAGCGCCACGCCGAGGACATCCTCAAGACCAAGCGCCGGATGATCGCGCTCTACGCGAAGCACTGCGGCCAGACGGAGGAGGAGGTCGAGCGGGTGCTCGACCGCGACCGCTTCATGTCGGCCGAGGAGGCGAAGGCCTGGGGCCTGGTGGACCTGATCTACGACGTTCGCGACGGCAAGGCGGCGGCCTGAGCCCGGTCCCAGGGCCGCAACCGCTGCTTCCTCCGAGCGGGGCCTGGCGCGGACGAACGCCTCACAGGGCGATCAGGGCAGAGACTGATGCTCCCTTCCCCGAAACGGGGGAGGCAGGAGGGGCTGCGGGCAGCGGCTACGCAGGCAGCAGGCGGACCGCGCCTTCCCACAGACTGCTCTCGCAGTGACGGCCGCTCTTGGCTATGCCCCGTCGTCCTCCGCCTGCGCGCGCCGCCGCCTGCGGGGCGGGCGCGGGGAGGGCTGGAACAGGCGGACGCCGGCGGGGCGCAGCCCCAGGATCAGCACGGCCCCGGCGACCAGCCCGCCCATGTGCGCCCACCAGGCGATGCCCTCCACCGGCCACAGCCAGCCCAGGGCCACGTGCAGCAGGATCACGACGATCACCCACGCCCAGCCGGGCATGGCGATGAAGAACAGGAACAGCCAGCCAGTCGGCCACAGCATCACGTAGGCGGCGATGACGGCGAAGATCGCCCCGCTGGCGCCGACCATGGGGACGAGGATCTCGTCGGTCAGGTAGATCTCCGCAAACGCTGCCGCCAGCCCGCCAACGATGAACAGCACGGCCATCCGCCACGTGCCGATGGCGCGCTCGATCTGCGGTCCGAAGGAGAGCAGGGCCACCAGGTTGAGGAACAGGTGCCAGAAGCCCCCGTGCAGAACCATGTGGCTGAACAGCGACAGCCACGCCGGCACGATCATGCCGCTGTAGACGTGGTCGATGCCCGTCAGCACGTTATAGGGCGTCAGCGCGAAGGCGCGCATGAACTGGTCGAGCGCCCGGAAGCTCAGGCTGCTCTGGTAGAGGTAGACGGCGACGCAGGCCGCCGCAAACAGCAGCGTGAACGCCTTGCCCTCGGTGTTGAAGACCGGTTCGCGGCGGGGGGCTTCGTCCTCGGGGAGGCGGCGGTGGCTCATGCCGCGGGCAGTGCGGCTTCGCTCTGGCGGGCGCCAGGCACGCCGGCCACGGCACGGTCCTTGGCGTCCGGGTGTTCGAGCAGGGCAGCCTCCGCTTCCGGGCCGGCGATGGTGTAGCCCGAGGGGACGATCATGGCGTCGGTGCGCGCCTGATAGATCAAATGTCCGTCCTCGTCCATGGGGAGGAAGCGCCGGCGACAATTCGTGCCGTCGCGGTCGCGGGCCTCCGGGTGGTCGTCGGCGACGGAGCGACGGTCGGCCCCGATGCGGGTGTCGCCGGCCCCGCGATGGGTGAGCAAGGGATCGGACGGGACTGATTCAACAGGGGCAATGGTCTGTGACTTCTCCCTCTCACACCAGCTCAGATCGCCCCTCGGTGATCGAATTGCGGGATTAGATCAGAAACAATCGATAACATGTTATGAGGAAAATGAATTTATCTGGAGCCGGGCGAAATCTGCGACGCCGCCCGCGCCGGCAGCGATCGGCGAGGCCTCGCGCCAAAGGCGACCCTGCGGAACCGTTTCACGACTGAAATGTTGTGGAGCCGGGCAGCTGGAGAGCATCATGGCTGAAGCGCGTCGTGAAGCGAGGGCACCGTCGGCAACCGACGGGCCGGCATGGGGCCCGCAGAGAAAGGAGACCGCCATGGCTACGGGGCAGGAGTCGGCGAGGGACGCGACGGAGCGGCTGAGCGCGGAAATCGCGAAGCTGCGCGAGGAGCTTGCAGAGATCGCGGCACGGGTGCGCGACGGCGTCGCACCGTCGGCACGGGACGCCGCGCGTGCCGCCGCGCGGGCGGCGGCATCCTCCGTTTCCGACCTGGGGGAGAAGGCGCGGGAATACGGGGAGGCGACAGTGACGAGCGCCAAGGAGCAGGTGCGGGCGCATCCCCTCGCGGCGGTTGGTGTCGCCTTCGCGCTCGGCGCCGTGGCGGCGCTGCTGCTGCGGCGGTGAGCCCCGACCCGAACCGGCTGCGGCCGGAGCTGTGCCGATGCGCCACATGATCGGCCGTGTGGTCGGCCTGCTGGTCGTGGGCCTGCTGGGTGCGGTCGCGCTCGGGATGCTGCTGGCGGCGGCCGTGGTGTTGCTGGCGAAGGAGATCGGGACCGCCGGCGCCCTCGGCGCGGTCGGCGGGGGGGTCGCCCTTGTCGCCCTCGTTGTGCTGTTCATCATCCAGGGCCGGCGCCGGGCGGTCGTCCGCCAGCCGCCGCGCGGTACGGAACTCAGTGCCATTGCCGGCAGTTTCCTGGTCGGGGTGGTCGAGGGGCTGACGCGGCCGCGACGGCGCGACTGACCCCGGTGCAAGGCGGCGGAAAGATGCTGGCGCTGGCGATCCTGTTCCTGCTGCTCTCCGGCGCGTCGGCGGCCTTCGGGTTCGCCGCCCTCACAACCGCGGCCGTGGCCAGCGCCGTGGTCCTCGCCGCGATCTTCCTCGCGCTTTGCCTGCTCGCGCTGCGCAGCCGCACGCTGCGGGAGTGATCAGCCGGCGGCGCCGCCGGCGATCGGAATGGCCGTTCCCGTGACGCCGGCCGCCTCGGGGGCGCACAGCAGCGCACCGCCGCCGCCACTTCCTCCGGCCGGATATAGCGGCCGATCGGCACGTTCGCGATCAGCGACTGCCGCGCCTGTTCCATGGTCAGCCGCGTCTTCTCCGTGATCGTCGCCACCGCCCTGTCCACCAGCTCGGTCTCGGTGTAGCCGGGGCAGACCGCGTTGACCGTGATGCCGCGGCCCGCAAGCTCCGCCGCGAGGGCGCGGGTCAGCCCGACCAGGCCGTGCTTGGCCGCGCAGTACGCGGTGACATAGGCCATGCCGATCAGGCCGGCAGTCGAGGCAACGTTGACGATGCGCCCGCCGTCCTCCGCTGTCATCAGCGGCAGCAGGGCGCGGGTGACGCGGTAGGCACCGTTGAGGTTGATGTCCAGCATCTGCTGCCACAGTGCGTCGTCGGTGCGATGGAACGGCGCGCTGGCCGCAGCGCCCGCGTTGTTGACCAGGATGTGGAGCGGGGCCTCCTCGCCCACCGCGGCGGCGAGTGCGGCGATGTCCGCCGGCGCGGTGACGTCGCAGCGGACGCAGCGGACCGCCACCGCGTGCCGCGCCCTCAGCGCTGCCGCGACCTGGTCGAGCGCCGCGGTGTCGCGGCCGGTGAGCCAGAGGCCGGCGCCGTCGGCGGCGAGCACGTCAGCGATCGCCGCACCGATCCCGCGGCTGGCGCCGGTGACGAGGGCGGTGCGGCCGGCGAGGGGGCGCGCGGCTGTCACCGCCGGCTCAGCTGAATGCCTTGAAGGTGATGATGGTGAAGGTGTCCTTGACCCCGGGAAGGGTCTGGATCTGCTGGTTCACGAAGTGCCCGATGTCCACCTCGTCATCGAGGTAGCACTTCATCAGCAGGTCGTACTGGCCCGAGGTCGAGTAAACCTCCGACACACCCTCGATCTCGACCGCGGCGTCGGCAACCTCATAGGACCTGCCGAGCTCGCTTTTCACCATGATGAAGATGGTCTGCATGGACGCCTCCGGCGCCCATCGCGGGCGCGACGCTCAGGCCGTCTCTTTAGCGTCCTTGGCGAACTCCGGCAACGCCCGCAGCAGGAACGCCGGGACATGGTCGCCGAAGCCCGGGGACTGGACGTCCTCCTCGTCGTCCTCCTCCCGCTCGCGGGCCCGGCCGCGGTCGCGGCCGCCCTTCGGCTTCCGCTCGCCGCGCTCCTCGCGCCGGTCGGGCCGGACCCCGCGCCGGTCGTCGTGCTCGCGCGACTGCCGCCGGGGCGAAGGCTCCGCATCCGCGGTCCCGGCCTCTGCCGCCGTTTCCGGCGCCTGCTGCGGCGCCTGCTCCTCGCGCGGGGCGTCGCCCTTGCCGCGACGGCGCCGGCGGCGCGGTGCCTCCAGCTCGAGCGGCCGGAGCGGCTCGCCCGTCGGCGAGATCACCGGGATGGTCCGGCCGATCAGCTTCTCGATCGCGGCGATGTGCTTGGCGTCCTCGCTGCCGACGATGGTCAGCGACCGGCCGCTGCGGCCCGCGCGCCCGGTGCGGCCGATGCGGTGGACATAGTCCTCGGCGTGGACCGGGGCGTCGTAGTTGATGACGTGGCTGACGGCGGCGATGTCGAGACCGCGGGCGGCGACGTCGCTCGCCACCAGCAGGTTGATCTCCCCGCGCTTGAAGGCGTCCAGGGTCGCCATCCGGTTTTCCTGCGCCATGTCGCCGTGCAGCTCGCCGACGTTGAAGCCGTGACGCTGCAGCGAGCGGAACACGACGCCGACGTCGCGCTTGCGGTTGCAGAAGACCAGCGCGTTCTGGATCTGCTCGGACCGCAGGATCTGGCGCAGCACCGCGCGCTTCTCCCGGTCCCGGCCCTCGAAGGGGACCAGGAACTGCTCGATGGTGCTGGCGGTGGAGGAGGGCGGATCGACGGTAATCTCGCGCGGATTGGTGAGGAAGGAATCGGCAAGGCGCCGGATTTCCGGCGGCATGGTCGCCGAGAAGAACAGCGTCTGCCGGGACTTCGGCAGCAGGCTCACGATCCGCTCGATGTCCGGGATGAAGCCCATGTCGAGCATGCGGTCGGCCTCGTCGATCACGAGCAGCTTCACCGCCGTCAGCAGCACGCCGCCGCGGCTGAAGTGGTCGAGCAGCCGGCCGGGGGTCGCGATCAGCACGTCCACGCCGCGGTCGAGCTTCTTCTCCTGCTCGTCGAACGAGACGCCGCCGATCAGCAGCGCGAACGACAGCGACTGGTACTTGCCGTACTTGACGAAGTTTTCGGCCACCTGGGCCGCCAGCTCGCGCGTCGGCTCCAGGATCAGCGAGCGCGGCATCCGCGCGCGGGCGCGCCCGGACGAGAGAATGTCGAGCATCGGCAGCACGAACGATGCCGTCTTGCCGGTGCCGGTCTGGGCACAGCCCAGCACGTCGCGTCCGATCAGAACCTGGGGTATCGCCTGCGCCTGGATCGGAGTCGGCTGTTCGTACCCTGCGTCGCTGACCGCATGGACGACCGGGTCGCTCAAACCAAGCGCCGCAAACGCCTGTGCCTTCGCAGTCGACTCGTCAACTAGCGTCAAATCCGGTGATCCTCTCTAGAGAGCGGTGCGGGGACTATAGAACGAAGTCCTTGCTGTCAATTGATGCGACGCAAAAAACCCGGAGACGATGAGGTCACACCGTCGCACCGGTGCTCCCCTAGACGTCCAGATCATGCGCCTCGTCGGCATGCTCCTGGATGAAGGCAAGACGAAGCTCGGGCTTGCGTCCCATCAGGCTTTCCACCAGTCCGGCCGTGCCGCCGTGGCGTACCGCATGGGGACCGTCCGCGAGAACGACCCGCAGCAGCTTGCGGGTGGCAGGATCCATGGTGGTCTCCTTCAGCTGCTTCGCCGGCATTTCGCCGAGGCCCTTGAAGCGGCTGATCTCGACCTTGCCCTGGCCCCTGAACACGTCGCGCAGGAGCTGGTTCCGGTGCGCGTCGTCGCGGGCGTAGTGAACCTCTCCCCCTCGCGCCAGCCGGTAGAGCGGCGGCATCGCCAGGAACAGGTGCCCGTTGGCGATAAGTTGGGGCATTTCCCGGAAAAAGAAAGTCATCAGCAGCGACGCGATGTGCGCACCGTCGACATCGGCGTCGGTCATGATGATGATGCGCTCGTAGCGCAGGTCTTCCTCGCGGTACCGGTCGCGCCGGCCGCAGCCCAGCGCCTGCATCAGGTCGGTGAGCTCCTGGTTCTGCAGCAGCTTCTCGTGGCTGGCGCTGGCGACGTTGAGGATCTTGCCGCGAAGCGGCAGCACCGCCTGGGTTTCCCGGTCACGCGCCTGTTTCGCCGAGCCGCCGGCGCTGTCGCCCTCGACCAGGAACAGCTCGGTGCCGGCGGCCGTGCTGCGCGCGCAGTCGGCAAGCTTGCCCGGCAGCCGGAGCTTGCGCGCGGTGGCGGTCTTGCGCTGCAGGTCCTTCGCCTGGCGGCGGGCCAGCCGCTCCTCGGCGCGGGCGACCACATGGGCCAGCAGCGCGGCACCCGTCGCCGGATCCTGCGCCACCCAGTGGTCGAAGTGGTCCTTCACCGCCGCCTCGACCAGCCGGGTCGCGGACGGCATCGACAGGCGGTCCTTGGTCTGGCCCTGGAACTGCGGCTCGCGGATGAACAGCGACAGCAGCGCATAGGCGCCGTCCATCACGTCCTCGGCGGTGATCTGCGCCGCCGCCTTGCGGTTGCCGACCAGCTCGGCATAGCCGCGCAGCCCCTTGGTCAGCGCACCGCGCAGGCCCTGCTCGTGGCTCCCGCCCTCCGGGGTCGGCACTGTGTTGCAGTAGGTGCGCAGGCCCGGCTCCTGGTCCAGCGGCCAGCCGATTGCCCATTCCACCCGGCCCTGGCCGTCGGCGAGCTCCGCCTTGCCGACGAAGGGGTGCGGCGTCACCTGCGGGCGGCCTTCCAGCGCAGAGGCAAGAAAGTCGGCGAGGCCGCCGGGGAAATGCAGCCGGGCCTCCGCCGGGCAGCCGTCGCCGTCGCGCAGCAGGGACGGGTCGCACTGCCAGCGGATCTCGACCCCGCGGAACAGATAGGCCTTGGAGCGGGCCATCTCGTACAGGCGCTGCGGCCGCAGGCGGAGGTCGCCGAAGATCTGCGGGTCCGGGCGGAAGCGGACGGTGGTGCCGCGCCGGTTCGGCATCGGCCCGGCGTCCTCCAGCTCGCCCAGCGGGTGGCCGCGGGCATAGCGCTGGCGCCACAGCTTGCGGTCGCGCACCACCTCGATCTCGAGCTCCTCGGCCAGCGCATTCACGACCGAGAGGCCCACGCCGTGGAGGCCGCCGGAGGTGGAATAGGCCTTGCCGGAGAACTTCCCGCCCGAGTGGAGCGTGGTCAGGATGACTTCCAGCGCCGACTTGTCCGGAAACTTCGGATGCGGATCGACGGGGATGCCGCGGCCGTTGTCGCGCACCGAGACCCGGTTTCCGGCCTCGAGATCGACCGCGATGAAGCTGGCATGGCCGGCGACGGCCTCGTCCATCGCGTTGTCCAGCAGCTCGCTGACGAGGTGGTGGAGGGCGCGCTCGTCGGTGCCGCCGATATACATGCCCGGGCGCCGCCTTACCGGCTCCAGGCCTTCCAGCACCTCGATGTCCTTGGCGCTGTAGCCGGTGACGTCGATCGCGGCGCTCGCGAACAGGTCCTTGTTCATGGCGGCGGACTATAGAGACGCGACTCCGGCCACTTCAAGGCGCTCGCCGCCGCACGTCCGGCTCCGTATAACCCGCGCCGATCCGTAGGGAGCGGGAGACTCGCATGCAGACGGACGGGGAAGACGGGACGCCGCGGGGCGTTCTCGCCACGCAGACCATCGCCATGCCGGCCGACACCAACCCTTCGGGCGACATCTTCGGCGGCTGGCTGCTGTCGCAGATGGACCTGGCCGGTGCAGTGGTGGCCTGGGAGCGGGCCGGCGGCCGCGTCGCCACGGTCGCGGTGGACTCGATGAGCTTCCACCGCCCGGTCTATGTCGGCGACGTGGTGAGCTGCTACGCGGAGGTGGTGCGGGTGGGCCGGACCTCGATCGCCATCCGCGTCGAGGCCTGGGCACTGCGCCGGGGCGTCGGCGAGCGCCAGCGGGTGACCGAGGGCGTGTTCACCTATGTCGCCCTCGGCGAGGACAGGCGGCCGCGCCCGATCGCGGCGGAGCCGACGCCGGCCTGAGACCGGCGTCGGCATGTGCGTCCGCGATCGCGGGCGCGACGGCCGGGATCAGCCCGGCTTGTACTCGCGGGTCGCCTCCGGATCCTCGGTGCCGTAGGGGAGGGCGAGCAGCTCGTTCCAGGCCTCCTCCGGGATCGGATAGCTGGCCCAGTCCAGCGTCTCCTTCACCCGCTCCGGCCTGGTGACGCCGCAGATGGTCGAGGTCACCCGCGGGTCGCGGATCGAGAACTGGAGCGCGGCGGCGCCGACCGGGATGTCGTAGCGGGCGCAGATCTCCTCGATCCGCCGCACGGGGGCCAGCATCTCCTCCGTCGGCTCCTGATAGGCATAGCGCGCCTTCGACGCGGCGCCCTTGGCAAGCAGGCCACTGGCGTAGGGCGCGGCGTTGAGCACGGCGATGCCCCGGCTGTGGGCGTACTCGAACATCTCCTGCGCGTTCCGGTTCACCAGCGTGAACCGGTTGTGGCTGATCAGCGCGTCGAACTCCCAGTCCTTGAGGATCGGCATCATGATGTCCACGACGCCGGCGGCGAGACCGACCGCGTCGCAGAGGCCTTCCTCCTTCATCTTCATCAGCTCGGGCAGCGCGCCGCCGGGCCCGACGACCTCCTCGACCGAGACGCAGTGCTCGGGGTCGTGCAGGTGGAGGAGGGGAATGCGGTCGAGGCCCAGCGCCTCCAGGCTCTCCTCCAGCGACTTGCGGGCGCGGGCGGCGTCGAAGTGCCGGGTGTCCATGTCGCGGTCGAGCTTGCTCGACAGCACGAAGCCGGCCGGCAGCCCGCCGCGGGCGCGGATCACCTCGCCGATCCGCCGCTCGCTGTCGGCGTAGTTGCGCGAGGTGTCCATGAAGTTGACGGGGCTGTCGAAGATCGCCTCGATCGTGCGGAAGGCGCGCTCCGGATCCACGGAATAGCCGTAGGTGTTGGGCATGTCGCCCAGGCCGGAGGTGCCGAAACAGATCCGGGTCACGCTGAGCCCGGTATTGCCGATCCTGACTTTCTCGAGTGCGTCCACAGCGGCCATGTCGACCCCGTCTTGTTCAAGGGAAGGTGGGGCGGGGCGCGACGCAGCCCCGCCGGGAAGCGCGGATAGTGACCCAGCGGCCGCGGCCGGGCAAGGCCCGACCGTCCGGCCGCGGACCGCGAGCCCGCAGCAGGGAGCGCATTCCCGGCCGTGACGATTGCCGCTGACATCGACAGGAAACGGCAACTATGCTTATTCAACCGGCCGGAGTGCCGGAGATGCCGCCACTGACATTCCCGCCGGCCCGCCCTAGGTCAGCGGAGATGCCGCGGCGCCGGGGCAGTCGGGCGCTCCGGTCCGAACGAACGATGGTCACTGTGCCAGCCGATGGAGGAGATCGTGTCCCTGCAGATCAACAGCATTGCCCCCGATTTCGAGGCGGAAACCACCGAGGGCCGCATCCGCTTCCACGAATGGATCGGCGACAGCTGGGCGATCCTGTTCTCTCATCCCAAGGACTTCACGCCCGTCTGCACTACCGAGCTCGGCTACATGGCGCGGCTCAAGCCCGAGTTCGACAAGCGCAACTGCAAGATCATCGGGCTGAGCGTGGACCCGGTGGAGAACCACAAGAAGTGGGCGCAGGACATCGCTGACGTCATGGGCACCGCGCCCAACTATCCGATGATCGGGGACACCGACCTCAAGGTCGCGAAGCTCTACAACATGCTGCCGGCCGACACGTCGGGCACGGCCGAGGGCCGCACCGCCGCCGACAACGCCACGGTCCGCTCGGTGTTCATCATCGGCCCGGACAAGCAGATCAAGCTCATCCTCACCTATCCGATGAGCACGGGGCGGAACTTCGACGAGATCCTGCGCGTGCTCGACTCGATGCAGCTCACCGCCAAGCACAAGGTGGCGACGCCGGTGAACTGGCAGCGCGGCGAGGACGTGATCATCGTCCCCGCGCTCAACGACGAGCAGGCGAAGGAAAAGTTCCCGGGCGGCTGGAAGACCCTGAAGCCCTACATGCGGGTCGTGCCCCAGCCGGAGGCCTGACGCGCGCAGCCGGGCGGCGGACAGCCGCCCAGCCCCATCCGCCCTTGCCCGGCCTTCCGGGTCAGTCGATCCAGTAGAACAGCGCGGAAAACGGCAGCTCGGTCGCCGCGGCGGCGTGGCGCGCCATGTCGCTGGGCGCCCGTCCGCCCGTTGCCTGACGCGCACCCCTTGAAGCCTCGCGCGTCATCTGCTGTGCCGGAGTCCGCGTGGTTGTGGCTTCCGTCTGCATGTCCCTGCCTCGTGGTATCCTTGCGACAGGGATGTCGGAAGCGGTTGCGGCCGGAATGTGGCAGCGCTGTGAGCGCCGTCACGCGGGACGGCGCGAAGCCGCGGAAAAGAGCAAAACGGCTCCGCCCGGGTGGGGCGGAGCCGTGAACATGCGGTGCCGAGGCGCCGTCAGTTCGAGTAGTACATCTTGAACTCGATCGGGTGCGGCGACATCTCGAACGCCACCACTTCCTCCATCTTCAGCGCAATGTAGCTGTCGATGAAGTCGTCGGTGAAGACATCGCCCTTCTTGAGGAAGTCCCGGCCCTTGTCCAGCTCCTCCAGCGCCTGGCGCAGCGAGCCGCACACGGTCGGCACGTTGGCCAGCTCCTCCGGCGGCAGGTCGTAGAGGTCCTTGTCCATCGCCTCGCCGGGGTGGATGCGGTTCTGGATGCCATCGAGACCGGCCATCAGCATCGCAGCGAAGCCGAGGTACGGGTTGCCGGCGGGATCCGGGAACCGGACCTCGACGCGCTTGCCCTTCGGGCCGGACGCGAACGGGATGCGGCACGAGGCGGAGCGGTTGCGGGCCGAGTAGGCCAGCAGCACCGGCGCTTCGAAGCCCGGCACCAGCCGCTTGTAGCTGTTGGTGGTAGAGTTGGTGAAGGCGTTGATCGCGCGGGCGTGCTTGATGATGCCGCCGATGTAGTAGAGCGCGGTGTCCGACAGGTCGGCATAGCCCGAGCCGGCGAAGGTCGGCTTGCCGTCCTTCCAGATCGACTGGTGCACGTGCATGCCCGAGCCGTTGTCGCCGACGATCGGCTTCGGCATGAAGGTCGCGGTCTTGCCGTAGGAGTGGGCGACCATCTGCACGCAGTACTTGTAGATCTGCATCTTGTCGGCGGTCGGCACCAGCTCGTCGAAGGTGCAGCCGAGCTCGTGCTGCGAGGGGGCGACCTCGTGGTGGTGCTTCTCCACCTTCAGCCCCATCTCGTGCATGGTCGAGATCATCTCGGACCGCATGTCCTGGCCGCTGTCCACCGGCGGCACGGGGAAGTAGCCGCCCTTGGTCTTCGGACGGTGACCGGTGTTGCCTTCCTCGTACTTCTTCCCGGTGTTGTAGGCGCCTTCCTCGCTGTCCAGCTTGTAGAAGGTGCTGTTCGGCGCGACGTCGAAGCGGACGTCATCGAAGACGAAGAACTCGGCCTCCGGCCCGAAGTAGGCCGTGTCGCCGATGCCGGTGCTGGCGAGATAGGCGGTCGCCTTCTTCGCGATCGAGCGCGGGTCGCGGCCATAGGGCTGGCCGGTGATCGGGTCCAGCACGTCGCAGATCAGCACCAGCGTCGGCTGGGCGGCGAACGGGTCCATCACAGCGGTCGACAGGTCGGGCTTCAGCGTCATGTCGGACTCGTTGATCGCCTTCCAGCCGGCGATCGACGACCCGTCGAACATGATGCCTTCCTCGAGCATGTCCTCGGTGACGGTCTCGTGCCACTGGGACGTGTGCTGCCACTTGCCGCGCGGGTCGGTGAACCGGAAATCGACGAACTTCACGTCGTTGTCCTGGATCATCTTTCTGACTGTCGATGCGTCCGACATAATTCCCCCAAGGGTTTGGTGGTTGGTGTGGTGCTTGGGCCGCTGCCGCGCCGTCCCATTCAATCCGCGCGCCAGACGGGCGGCACGGAGACGGGCCGGAGGCTCAGATGGCGGCGGCGCCGGTCTCGCCGGTGCGGATGCGGATTGCCTGTTCGATGGGCACGACGAAGATCTTGCCGTCGCCGATCTTGCCGGTGTGGGCTGCCTTCTGGATCGCCTCGATCGCGCGGTCGACCTGGTCATCCTCCAGCACGACCTCGATCTTCACCTTGGGCAGGAAGTCGACCACGTACTCCGCGCCGCGATAGAGCTCGGTGTGGCCCTTCTGCCGGCCGAAGCCCTTCGCCTCCAGCACGGTGATCCCGCTCAGCCCGATCTCGCTGAGGGCTTCCTTCACTTCCTCGAGCTTGAACGGTTTGATGATGGCTTCGATTTTCTTCATGCCGGTCGACGGTTCCTCTGCTGGTGAGACAGCCCCGACAGGGGCGGACCCGACTTGGGGACGGTAAGCATTCCTTGTGCCATGCCCGGGCCGCGGGAAGCTGCGGCGCTGACGGACACGGGTGCCCGATTTCTGGGCCACGGCTGCCCAATAGACAATCACATGCACATTCGGCGGGCAATCACGCCGTCCATCGCGCCTTCACAGCAGGCACGGGCGACCATCCGGTGCGCACATCCGTCGAAGGTGCGCACCCGTGTCGCGGCAGCAGCGGGGCAGGAACGGAGAGGAGGGGCGGCGCGCGCCGGGGAGGGAGCCGCGGACAGCGGGAAGATGCGCCAGGATCAGCAGTGCCGGGGCCGGTCCGCCGGCCCCGGGGCGGTTGATTGGGCGGTGCGGATCAGTTGCGCGCGGCCAGGAAGGCGTGGAGCTTTGCCATCGCCTTCTCGATGTTCTCCGTCGAGTTGGCGTAGGAGAAGCGGATGTAGCCTTCGCCGAAGGCGCCGAAGCTGGTGCCCGAAATCGCGGCGATGCCCAGCTCGTTCAGCATGATCTGCTGCAGCTCGCGCGAGGACAGGCCGGTGCCCTTGATGTTGGCGAAGGCGTAGAACGCGCCGCCGGGGCGGATGCAGCGCACGCCCGGCATGGCGTTGAGGGCGTTCACGATCACCTCGCGCCGGCGGTCGAAGGCGGCGACCATCTCGGTCACCGCGTCCTGCGGCCCTTCCAGCGCCGCGATGCCGGCATACTGCGCGGCCGCGTTGACGCAGGAGTGGCAGTTGATCGCGAGCCGCGTCGCGTGCTCGGCCAGCGCCTTCGGCCACACCGCATAGCCCATCCGCCAGCCGGTCATCGCATAGGTCTTCGACCAGCCGTCGAGCATGATCACCCGGTCGCGCAGCTCCGGATAGGTCAGCAGGCTCACGTGCTGCCGGCCATCGTAGGTCATCTGGCTGTAGATCTCGTCGCTGAGGATCGCGACATCGGGATGGTTCGCCAGCCCGGCGGCGAGCTTGTCGAACTCCTCCTTCGGCACCGTGCCGCCGGTGGGGTTGGCGGGGCTGTTGATGATGATCAGCCGGGTGCGGGGCGTGATCAGGCCCAGCACCTCGTCGGCGCTGAACGAGAAGTTGTTGTCTTCGTAAAGCGGGATCGGCACCGCCTTGGCGCCGGTGAACCTGATGACGGACTCGTAGATCGGGAAACCCGGGTTCGGGTACAGGATCTCGGTGCCCGGCTCGCCGAACATCAGGGTCGCGAAGAACATCGTGACCTTGCCGCCGGGAACGATCACCACGCAGTCGGGATCGACCTCGACGCCGATCCGGCGCCGGATGTCGGCGGCGACCGCCTCGCGCAGCGGCAGGATGCCGTTGGCCGGCGTGTAGCCGTGGTGGCCGTCGCGCAGCGCCTTGCACGCAGCCTCGACGATGTGGTCCGGCGTGCGGAAGTCCGGCTGGCCGATGCCCAGGTTGATGATCTCGCGACCCTGGGCCTCCAGCGCCTTGGCGGCTGCCAGCACCTCGAAGGCGGTTTCGGTTCCCAGGCGCGCCATTCCGGCGGCGAGCGTCGGCATCTGTCTTTCCCCCCGGCCAACTGAAGGCCTGCTTCTCCCGCCCGGACCGGGCGGCCGCCGCACAGATGCACAAAGGCCGCCCGCGGCGCAAGAGGGCGCGACGGTACCGAATGGCGCGCAGGCAGGGGCCGCACTAGTCTTCCGCACGGATGCCCGACGAGGAGGAGCCGCCATGGTCGAGCCGCGTTCCAGCCAGCCGCACCGCATCACCTTTCCGGGCACCCTCGGCCACCGGCTGGCGGCCCGCCTCGACCTGCCTGCAGGCCCCGTGAAGGCCTTTGCGCTGTTCGCCCACTGCTTCACCTGCACCAAGGACATCTTCGCCGCCTCGCGCATCGCCGCCGGCCTGAATGCCGCCGGCTACGGCGTGCTCCGCTTCGACTTCACAGGGCTCGGCGCCAGCGAAGGCGAGTTCGCCAACACCAACTTCACCTCCAACGTCGGCGACCTCGTCGCAGCCGCCAACTGGCTGCGCGCCAACCACCGGGCGCCGACGCTGCTGATCGGCCACAGCTGGGGCGGGACGGCGGTGCTGGTCGCGGCCAGCCAGGTGCCGGAGGTGCGGGCGGTGGCCACCATCGGCGCGCCCTTCGACCCGGCGCACGTGACGCGGCATTTCGGCGACGCCATCGAGCGCATCCGTGAGGAGGGCGAGGCGGAGGTCCGGCTGGAGGGCCGGCCGTTCCGCATCCGCCGGCAGTTCCTCGACGACCTGCAGAACTACGCCGACCGGCGGGCGGTCGCCGGGCTGAAGGCGGCGCTGCTGGTGATGCACGCGCCGGGCGACACGATCGTGGACATCGAGAACGCGCGGCTGATCTTCCAGACGGCGCGGCATCCGAAGAGCTTCGTCAGCCTCGACACCGCCGACCATTTGCTGCGGGACCGCGCCGACGCGACCTATGCCGCGAGCGTTCTCGCCGCCTGGGCGGAGCGCTATGCCGTGACCGGCCTGGCGGACGCCGCGCCGGAGCCGCCGCGGCCGCAGGGATCGGTCCTCGTTTCCGAGACCGGAGCCGGCCGGTTCCAGCAGCGGGTCGTCGCAGGGCGTCACCACCTGTTGGCGGACGAGCCGGAAGACGTCGGCGGCGACGACAGCGGCCCGTCGCCGTACGATTTCCTCGCCATCGCGCTCGGAACCTGCACCGCGATGACGCTGCGCCTCTACGCCGACCACAAGGGCCTGCCGCTGGAGCATGTCGCCGTCGAGGTCGACTACGACCGCATTCACGCCCGGGACTGCGCCGATTGCGAGACCCGCGAGGGCCAGGTCGACCGCTTCATCCGCCGCATCACGCTGGAGGGGCCGCTCGATGAGGCCCAGCGGGCGCGGATGATGGAGATCGCCCGCAAGTGCCCGGTCCACCGCACCCTGCGCGGCGAGATCGCATCAGAGGACAGCCTGGTGCCCGCGCAGGCGCCGGTGGAGTGACCTCATGGCCCGGCCTGCGGCCTTGCGTCCGCGCCGGAAGCGCCCGTACGTGCCGCGCTTGACGATGTCAGGCGCGCAGCGTAGTTAGACGCCGCGACGGTGGCTGTAGCTCAGCTGGTCAGAGCATTGGTTTGTGGTACCAAGGGTCGTGGGTTCGAATCCCATCAGCCACCCCATCACCCCGCAGCGTGATCCAGCCCGTTCTGGCGCAGGCGGGCGCCGGACCCAGCGCGCTTTTCCCGCGACCATGCTGAGCGGCTGCTGAGCTCCCCTTGCCGCGCCCGGCGCCGCGGCCATGTCCCTGAGGCGCGACAGCGGGGCGGACGCCATGCCGGACGGAACCGGGGAGGACGCTGACCTCCTGGTGATTCTCGGCCATCCGCGGGGGCGGGACAGCTTCTGCGGGGCAGTTGCCGAAGCCTATTGCGCCGGTGCGGCCGCCGGCGGCCGAGCACCGCGGCTGGTGGACCTCTCGACCCTCGCCTTCGATCCCCACGTCCGGCTGCCCGATCCGCAGCGCCAGCCGCTCGAGCCGGACCTCGCGATGCTGCGCACGGCGGTGGAGCGGGCCGGCCACATCGCCTTCGTCTACCCGACGTGGTGGGGCACCACGCCAGCGCTGCTGAAGGGGGCGCTGGATCGCCTGCTGGTGCCCGGCTGGGCATTCCGCACCACCGCCGGCGGCACCGGCTACGAAGGGCTGCTCGGCGGCCGCACGGCCGAGCTCCTGACAACCATGGAT
>CALKHQ010000201.1 GCA_937988735.1 uncultured Alphaproteobacteria bacterium | reverse complement strand
CCGGGCGGTCCCGACCCCGAGCTACGGGGCGCACAGCGGCATTCCCGCGCCGACGATGACCGCAACCGCGCGGGTGCTGCCGGAGCCGGAGGTCGCCGAGCGGCCGTTCCTGCCGCCCGAGGCGCTGGAGCCGGAGCGCCGGCGCCAGCCGCTGGACGCGCCGGTCGAGGCCGAGGAGAGCCGCGGCAAGTTCCGTTTCCGCAGCAAGAACGGCCCCAGCCTGTTCGAGCGGATGACCGGCACCGGCCGCGCCCGGCGCGAGGAGCACGACCACGACCGCGACGAGCATGCGGCGCACGCCGAGCCGGCCCGCCCGGCCCCGCGGGCCGAGACGCGGTCCGACGCGCAGCCGCAGCTCTCCGGCCTCGACCCGATCGAGCCGGAGCCGCGCCGTTCGCCCGAGGACGACATGCTCGACATCCCGGCCTTCCTGCGCCGGCAGGCCAACTAGGGCTCTCCCCCGGACAGACCCGGATAACCGGGTTCTGCCCCCCTGATGCCCCCGCCCCCACGGCGGGGGCATCTTTCACTCGGGCGGCTCTCCTGCCCGCAGACCACAGCCGTCGCGACCATGCGCGGGCGGTCCTGCCACCATCGCGCGCTTGACGCGCCGGTGCGTGCGGCGCTAGCAAGGCCGCATGTGCGCAGGGTTCGGCATTTCGCGGCGAATTACCATCCCGGCCTCCACGGGAGGTCCGGGTCATGGGTTCGCCTGCATGATTTGCCGAAAGGAGACATCGCCCGATGTCCGCAACTGCCGCACCGATGGCCGCCGCAGCGGCCGGTTCTGACAGCCCCGACGGGCTACCCCTTCCCTCCGACGAGACCCGCTGGCGCTATCGCATGATCGCCCATGCCGACCCGGGGCTGCTGCCGCGGCTGGTGGCGCCGGTAGCCAAGCTGGGTCTGGTGCCGGCGCACTGCGGCTTCACGCTCCGCGACGACGGGCTCGCCGCCGTCGACCTCGCGGTCGAAGGGCTGAGCCGGGGCCAGGCCGATCACCTGCGCCTCGTCTATTCGGCCATGCCGGCAATGCGGGCGGTCGAGCTCGCCCGGCACGGCGCCTGAGGGAGGCGACGATGGCGGAGCGGCTCTACATCTTCGACACCACGCTGCGCGACGGGGCCCAGACCCAGGGCGTGGACTTCTCGGTCAACGACAAGACCCAGATCGCCGAGGCGCTGGACGCGCTGGGCGTCGCCTATGTCGAGGGCGGCTGGCCGGGCGCCAACCCCACCGACGACGCCTTCTTCGCCGCGCCGCCCCGGCTGGCGCAGGCGACCTTCACCGCCTTCGGCATGACCCGCCGCCCCGGGCGCAGCGCCGAGAACGATCCGGGCGTCAGCGCCCTTCTCAACGCCGGCGCGCCGGCCATCTGCATGGTCGGCAAGGCGTGGGACTTCCACGTCGATGTCGCCCTCGGCGTCGCCCGCGAGGAGAATGTGGCGATGATCGCCGACAGCATCGCCCATGTCGTCGCCCGCGGGCGGCAAGCGCTCTACGACGCCGAGCACTTCTTTGACGGCTGGAAGGCCAACCGCGACTACGCGCTCGCCTGCCTCCGCGCCGCCCACGACGCCGGCGCCCGCTGGATCGTGCTCTGCGACACCAACGGCGGGACCCTGCCGCACGAGGTCCGCCGCATCGTCGCCGAGGTGACCGAACACATCCCCGGCACGAAGATCGGCATCCACGCCCACAACGACACCGAGAACGCCGTCGCCAACTCGCTGGCGGCGGTGGAAGCCGGCGCGCGGATGGTGCAGGGCACACTGAACGGCCTCGGCGAGCGCTGCGGCAACGCCAACCTCGTCTCGCTGATCCCGTCGCTGCTGAAGAAGTGCGACGGCCGCTACGATCTCGGCATCGACGACGAGCAGCTGCAGACGCTGACCCACGTCTCCCGCCTGCTGGACGAGCTGCTGAACCGCGCGCCCAACCGCCACGCCCCCTACGTCGGCGAGGCCGCCTTCGCCCACAAGGGCGGACTCCACGTCTCCGCCGTGCAGAAGGACCCGCGCACCTACGAGCACATCGCGCCCGAGGTGGTGGGCAACCGCCGGCACATCGTCGTCTCCGACCAGGCCGGGCGATCGAACGTGCTGGTGCGGCTGGCCGACGCCGGCATCGAGGTCGCCCGCGACGACCGGCGGATCGACCGGCTGGTGCGCGAGGTGAAGGCGCGGGAGTTCGAGGGCTACACCTACGACGGCGCCGAGGCGAGCTTCGAGCTGCTGGCCCGGCGGGCGCTGGGCGAGCTGCCCGACTTCTTCCGCCTCATCAGCTTCCGCACCGAGGTCGAGCGGCGGCTGAACGCCCGCGGCGAACTCACCACCGTCAGCCAGGCGGTGGTGAAGGTGGAGGTGGCCGGCGCGGAGTCGATGCAGGTCGCCGAGGGCAACGGCCCGGTCAACGCGCTGGACGCCGCGCTGCGCAAGGCGCTGGTGCCGGTCTATCCGGACCTGGAGACAATGCGGCTCACCGACTTCAAGGTCCGCATCCTCACCCCCCAGGCGGCCACCGCCGCGGTCACGCGGGTGATGATCCAGTCCGAGGCGACGGACGGCCGGCGCTGGTCCACGGTCGGCATCTCGACCAACATCATCGACGCAGCCTACCTCGCGCTGCAGGACAGCCTCACCTATTTCCTGTTCCACAGCCAGGCGCGCGGGGCGCGGGCCCGGCGCGCGGCCGAATGAGGCGATGGCAGGAACGGATTCGACCCGCACTCCGAAGCTCGGCGGCCCCAGCGTGATCCTGGTCGAGCCGCAGCTCGGCGAGAACGTCGGCGCGGCGGCACGGGCAATGCTGAACTGCGGGCTCACCGACCTGCGGCTGGTGAACCCGCGCTGCGGCTGGCCGAACGAGAAGGCGACCGCCATGGCGTCAGGCGCCCTCGACCGCGATGTCGAGGTCACCCTGTTCGACACCGTTGCCGACGCCATCGCCGACCTCAACTACCTGCTGGCGACGACCGCGCGCCACCGCTTCATGGCGAAGCCGCTCTACACCGCGCGCCAGGCGGCGGCGGAACTGCGGGCGCGCACTGCGGACGGCCAGCGCTGCGGCGTGCTGTTCGGCGGCGAGCGCGCGGGGCTCACCAACGACGACGTGGCGCTCGCCAACGCCATCGTCACCGTGCCGCTGAACCCGGCCTTTTCGTCGCTCAATCTCGGCCAGTCGGTGCTGCTGATCGGCTACGAATGGTACCTCAGCGACGACGCCACCCCCGCCCGCGCTCTGGAGACCAAGGGCTCGCCGCCGGCCTCGAAGAAGGAGCTGCTCAACTTCTTCCACCGGCTGGAGACGGCGCTGGAGGAAACCGGCTTCCTGCGGCTCCCGGACATGCGCCCGGCGATGGTGCGCAACCTGCGCAACCTGTTCCAGCGCGCCGAGCTCACCGAACAGGAGCTGAAGACGCTCCACGGCGTCATCGCCTCCCTCCGCAAGGGCTCCGGCGGCTGAACGACGGCCCTCAGGCCACCGCCGATTCCTGCGGGCTCTCGGACGGCGGCGTCCCGCCGGCCGCGGCGGACGGGCCGGCGTAGGGCAGCGTCACGATCACCGTCGTGCCGACCCCCTTCTCGCTCTGGATCGTCAGCTCGCCGCCGTGCAGCTCGACCAGCGACCGGGTGATGGCGAGCCCGAGCCCGGTGCCGCCCTGGCCCTGGGTGTAGGACGACCGTTCCTGGTGGAAGGGCTGCAGCACCTTGTGCAGGTGCTCCGGCGAGATGCCGATGCCGCGGTCGATCACTGATACCCGATAGCTCTCCTGGTCCGGCATCGGCTTGCCGACCACGGAGATCACCGTCCCCGGATAGGCGAACTTCACCGCGTTCGACAGCAGGTTGGCGAAGATCTGCCGCAGCGCAACCGGATCGCCCTGGATGGTGGTGTTGCCGACCAGCTCGACGTCGATGCTGATCTGCCGCTCCTGGGCGGCGAGGCGGACGAAGCGGCGGGCCGCGTCCACCGCCTCGGTGAGCTGCGTGCGCTCGATCGACAGCTCGGCGCGGCCGGCCTCGATCTTGGAGAACTCCAGCACGTCGTTGATCACCGCCAGCAGGTGCCGGCCGCTGGAGTTGATGTCGGCCGAATACTCCTTCACCCGTGCCGGCTGCGACGCAGTGCTGGCGAGCAGGTCGGAGAAGCCGATGATCGCGTTCAGCGGCGTGCGCAGCTCGTGGCTCATGTTGGCGAGGAACATCGACTTCGCCCGGCTGGCCGCCTCTGCCTCGGCCGCGAGCTGGCGCTGGATGTCGCGCTCGCGCTTGAGCCTCGCCTCGCGGGCAGCGATCGCGTCGATGAAATAGCCGTGGGCGCGGGCCATCTGCGCGATCTCGTCCCGCTCGTTGTCCTCGACCTTGACGAACTCGCCGTCCACCCCGCGCCGCATCGCCACCTGCAGCCGCTTGATGCGGTTGAGCACGCGCTGGCGGAACAGGATCACGCCCAGGAACGCGGCCGCGACGCTGATCACCATGATGCCGCCCAGCGTCCATTGCCCTGCGCGCACGCTGTCCATGATCTCCAGCCGCTGGGTCTCCGCCGCCGCGCTGATGGTGTTGAACAGCGCCATGGTGGCGGTGACGAAGCGGCCGGCGGCGAAGCGGTGGGCGGCGAGCCGCCCGTCCACCTGGCGCCGCGCGTCGGCCAGCGCCAGCGCCGATTCCAGGATGCCGTCCTCGCCGGCGAGAATGCGGTCGAGGTCGGTGTGCAGCGGGCGCAGCACGATGCGGGCGCCCGGCTGGAGCAGGTGGTAGGCGGCGTCGAGCTCGCGCCAGCGCTCGCGGATCGGCTCCACGTCATAGGCCGGCTCGGGCAGATCGCTCAGCACGGTGAGCGCGATCACCTCCCACAGCAGGTTGGAGGCGCCGTAGCGCCACAGGCGCGACTCCTGCCGCACTGCCGGCAGCGCCGCCATCGCCGACAGCACGTCCACGTCGCCCGACACCCGGGGCAGCGAGAGCTGATCGTGGATCTCGGTGATCCGGCGGACCATCTCATCGAAATGCGCCTGCCGCTCGACGAGCCTCACGGTGGCGTTGTCCAGCGCCTCGATGCTCGCCATCAGCTCGTTGCCGGCGGTGCGCACCCGGGCGAGCGGCTCCTCGGCAAAGCCCATTTCGGTCAGCGCCGGCAGCAGCTCGTCCACCACCGCGAGCAGGTCGCGCTTCTGGTCCTCGATCTTGTTGCGGTTGGTCGCCAGCTCGACCATCGACTGCGACAGAGCCAGCGAGGGCGCGGCGACCGCGAGTTCGTTGGCGTCGCGGGCGAGGCCGGCGGCCAGGGTCAGCACCGGCAGCGTCCTGCCCGCCATGTGGTCGAAGCCCGACCGCAGGTCGAACAGCATGCTGATCGCGACCGCGCTGGCGGCGAGCACGCACGCCATCGTGGTGGCGATGGTCATCACGAACTTGGAGGTGATGCCGAACTGCATCGCCAGCCTGCCCTGTCGTCAGCTTCCGGACGGGAGCGGCAGGTCGGGCGGGGGCGGGAAGCCCTGGCCGCCCATGTGCCCCAGCGTGCGGTCGAAGATCGCCGTGCGCGAATTGGCGATGGTCTGCACCCGGGCAGCAAGCCCGTCGCGCACGCTCTCCGGGATCGGCTCCGGCACCGGCCCCGGCCGATGCAGTGCCGCCCGCACCGCCGCGTCGACCACGGCGATCCAGCCGGCATCGTCGCCGCGGACGGACGGCACGAAGGCGACCGGGCCCAGTACCACCTGCGATCGCCACATCGGGGTCCGCTGCGGCGAGCGCAGCAGACTCTGGGCGAGGATCGCGTAGTGGTGGTGGCTGAGGGCGTCACAGCGCCGGCTGAAGAAGGCGTTGAACACGCCGTCCACCGAGGCGTAGGTCATCACCCGCACGCTGTCGGCGCGTCCCGCCAGCGCCCGGCGCAGGTTTGCCTGCATGGTGGGGTGGCCGCTGGCGCAGATGCGGGCCATCGGCGGCAGGTCGTCCACGCCCCCCACGCCGTCGAGGAAGGAGACCAGCATCTGCTGGTCCTCGATCAGCGGTGAGAGGAAGACGATGCCGGGATCGACGGCTGCGTCCACCGGGCGGATGCTGCTCAGCACCACATCGACCTCGCGCGCCTCCAGCGCCAGGGCGGCGCTCAGGTCGTCCACTTCCTGCACCCGGATCGCGTCGCTGTCGCCGATCGCGGCCAGCGCGATCGCGCGGCACAGCTCGACGAAATAGCCGGCCCAGGCGCCGTCGGTGCGGATCTCGGCAAGCCCGACCCCGCTGCGATGCATGCCGCAGCGGACATAACCCCGGTCCTGCACTGCCGCCAGCGCGTCTTCCGGCGTGCCGGCGGCCGCGGGCGCGGCCAGCACGACGGCGGCCACGAAGGCGGGCGTCAGCATCCGGGCGGCACGGCGGATGGACCTGGCAGGGGTGCAGCGCATGGCCGGGAGCGTAGGCGGGCTCCGCTTAAACCCGCCTTAATGTGCCCGCCATGAGCCGGTCCGGTTCCCCGCGCAGGGCGGTTGTCGTTTGACAATCGGCGGCGGCGCTGTATAACCCGCGCCCATTGCTGGGCACGCGGGTGCGGCTGGAACGGGCCGTGCCCCGCCCGTCTTTGTGCTGCCGCAACGGGTTGCGGTCGGTCAGGCGGGCTAACCGGTACAACAGGCGCGATCAAGAACCGGGCCGAACCCTCGGCCAGATGGAGCAAAGGCGCACATGAGCAAGCGCATTCAGGCGAAGTACAAGATCAACCGGCGACTTCGCTGCAACCTGTGGGGGCGCCCCAAGAGCCCCTTCAACCGCCGCGAGTACGGCCCGGGCCAGCACGGCCAGCGCCGCCGCAAGCCCTCCGACTACGGCCTGCAGCTGATGGCGAAGCAGCGGCTGAAGGGCTACTACGGCAACATCGGCGAGAAGCAGTTCCGCAAGTACTACGAGGCCGCCACCCGCCGGAAGGGCGACACCTCGGAGAACCTGATCGAGCTGCTCGAGCGCCGGCTGGACGCGGTGGTCTATCGCGCCAAGTTCGTGCCGACCGTGTTCGCCGC
>CALKHQ010000200.1 GCA_937988735.1 uncultured Alphaproteobacteria bacterium | reverse complement strand
CCCGCGCCCGTCGCCAGCACCACCCCGTTGCCGTCGGGGTGCACGGCCTCGACCCGGGTGCGGGGCAGCAGCGTCACGCCCTCGGCCGTGAGCCGCCCGGTCACCACCGCCGCCAGCTCCGGATCCTCGCGGCCCAGGATGTCCGCCGCGTCGATGATGGTGACCGCGCTGCCGAGGCGGCGGAACGCCTGGCCCAGCTCGACCCCGACCGGGCCGCCGCCCAGCACCAGCAGGTGGTCGGGCCGGACGTCGAGGTCGAACACCGTCTCGGTGGTGAGAAAGGGCACCGCCTCCAGCCCCGGGATCGGCGGCACCGCCGGCCGGCTGCCGGTGGCGATGACGAAGCGCCGGGCGCGGATCGTGACGTCGCCGGCGCGCACGGTGGCGGGGTCGGTGAAGGCGGCGTGCTGCTGCACCACCCGGACGCCCAGCCCCTCGAAGCGGGCGACGGAATCATGGGGCTCAATACGGGCGATGACGCTGCGCACATGGGCGCGCACCGCCGCCATGTCCACCTGCGGCGCGCCGGCCGGCGTCACCCCGAACGCCGCGCCGCCGCGGGCCGCCTGCGCCGCCGCGGCCGCCGCGAGCAGGGCCTTGGACGGCACGCAGCCGGTGTTGAGGCAGTCGCCGCCCATGCGGCCGCGCTCGACGAGGACGACGGAGGCGCCCATCTGCGCCGCACCGGCCGCGACCGTGAGGCCGCCGGAGCCGCCCCCGATCACGCAGAGGTCGGGCCGCAGCGTCTCCGCCATCCGGCGATCAGGCGCGGGGACCGGCGGCGCGGCGGGCGCGCCAGCCGCGCACCAGAACCGGCGCGAGCGACAGCAGCGCCAGCACGCCGAGCCCGAGCACCACCTCCGGCGTCAGCACGTCGCCGAGCCCGATGTCGGCGCCGGCCGCAAGCAGGCGGCCGAGCCCGGCGCCGAAGGAGGCGTAGACGAAGGTGCCGGGGATGATCCCGATCAGGGTGGCGAGCACATAGGTGCCCAGCCGCACCCGCAGCAGGGCGGGCGCCAGGTTCACGATCCAGAACGGGAACACCGGCACGAGACGCAGGAACAGGAGGTAGCTGAAGGCGTCGCGCCGGAAGCCCGCCTCCATCCGGCGGACGAAGGGCCCGGCCCGGGCGGACACCGCCTCCCCCACCGTCGCCCGCGCCGCGAGGAACAGGACCGTTGCTCCGGCGGTGGCGGCCAGCACGACGATGACCGTGCCCGCCCAGGCGCCGAACAGGAAGCCGCCGACCAGCGTGAGCACCGCGCCGCCGGGAACCGAGAGCGCGATCGCCACCGCATAGAGGGCGGCGAAGGCGACGACGGCGAGCAGGCCGTTCTGCGCCACCCAGGCGGAGAGCTCCGCGTGATGCGCCCGGAGGAGCCGCATCAGCCGGTCCGCGTCCACCCCGGCGATGACCGCGGCGACGAGACCGAGCAGGATGAGCGCAAGCGGCGCCCAGCGCAGCAGCCGTCGCCGGCGTGCGCCGGCCCTCCCGCCGCCGCTGTCGATGCCTGCAACCGCCATCCGCCGCCTCTCCGCCCGCCGTCAGGGAGCGCCGGTCCGGCGCCCCTGGCCGTGCAGGGTGCGCCCGCGGCGGGTTACGCTCCAGTCAATGTCGCGTGACCCGGCGGCCGCCTGCCGGCGCCCCCTCAGGCGGCGGCCTGGGCCGCCGTCTTCAGCGCCGTCTTCAGCTTGGCCTCGGTGTCGGCCAGCTCCTTCTCCGCCGCCAGGCGCTTCGCCTTGCCCTCCTGGGCGATGCGGATCGAATCCTGGATGGTGGCGATCAGGTCGTCGTTCGCCTTCTTGATCACCTCGATGTCGTAGACGCCGCGCTCCATCTGCTCGCGGATCTGGGCGTTGCTCATCTTCAGGTTCTCGGCGTTGGCGGCGAGCAGCTCGTTGTTCAGGTCGTGCACCGCCTGCACCGTCTTCCCGGCCTCGGCCGCGCGGTACATGGTCACCGCCTGGGCGAGCTGCGTCTTCCACAGCGGGATGGTGTTGAGCAGCGACGACTGGATCTTGTTGACCAGCATCTTGTCGTTCTCCTGCACCAGCCGGATGCTGGGCAGCGACTGCATGGTCACCTGGCGGGTGAGCTTGAGGTCGTGCACCCGCCGCTCCAGCTCGTCGCGGGCGGAACGGAGGTCGCGCAGGCGCTGGGCGTCCACCATGTCGCCGCTGCGCTCGGCCTCGGCGGCGAGCGCCGGAATGTCCTCGGCATCGAGCCGGCGCAGCTTCTCGTCACCGGCGGCGATGTACGCGGCGAGCAGGTGGAAATATTCCAGCGTGGTGTCGTAGAGCCGGTCGAGCAGCAGGATGTCCTTCAGCAGCTGCTGCTTGTGCTTCTCCAGCGTGGCAGACAGGGATTCGATCTGGCTGCCGACGGTCTCGTAGGACTGGATGAACTTCGCCAGCGGCGAGACGGCGCCGAACAGGCGGGCGATGAAGCCGGGCTTCTTCCCGTTCTTCAGGTCTTCGATCTCCAGCCCGCGGACCTTCAGCATCATTTCGTTGAGGGCCTCGCCGGCCGGGCCGGTGTCCTTGTTGCGGACCCCTTCCAGCATGGTCTCCGACACCTCGGTGACCTTGCGCTGCGCGTCGACGCCGAACGAGATGATCGACTGGGTGTTCGACATGTCGAGCTGGGCGATCAGGGCCTCGATCTGCTGCTGCTCCTCGGTGCCGGCCGCCTCGTAGGGAACGATGTTCGCCTCCGGCTCCGGCAGCGCCTTCAGCGCCTCCGGCGGCACGTCGGTAAGCGTGAGCGTGGCGACGGGCGCAACGCTGGTCTCGGTCATGAGGATCCCTTTCCCATCTGCGCGGCCGGCAACGCGCCGCGCCGCCTGGACCGCCGTACGGCGGCCTCCGTTTGGCCAGCTCCCGGCCGGAATCTACCATAGCGCGGCGCCAGAGGCAGTCCGATTGTCGCGTCGGTGGCGGATTGTGCCCGGCCGCCCGCGGGTGCTATGTGCAGCCGGCGATTGGGGCGCCATCAGGGCGATCCCCGGACCGTCGCCTTGCCGAGACCAGGATCACCCCCGGGAGTGGGGCGCATGACGCAGCCCGCGCCGCCAGGCGCAGCGCCGGACGGCGCGGAGAACCGGCCATGGATCTCCGTCGTCGTCCCGGTGAAGGACGAAGAGGACAACGTGCTGCCGCTGATCGGGGAGATCGATGCGGCACTGGCCGACTTCCCGGATCACGAGATCATCTACGTCGACGACGGCAGCACCGACGGCACCCCGCTGGCGCTGGCGCAGGCGAAGGCGCGCTTCCCGCGGCTGCGCCACCTGCGCCACGACGTGAGCTGCGGCCAGAGCCGGGCGATCCGCACCGGCGTCCTCGCCGCCCGCGGGTCGATCATCGTCACGCTGGACGGCGACGGCCAGAACGACCCTGCGGACATCCCGCGGCTGATCGCACTCTACCGCGAGGGCAGCCCCGACGGCCGCACGCTGGGCATGGTGGCGGGGCAGCGGGCGAAGCGCCGCGACAGCTGGGTCAAGCGGCGCAGCTCGCGCATCGCCAACGGGCTGCGCCGGCGGCTGCTCGACGACGACGCGGTCGATACCGGCTGCGGGCTGAAGCTCATCACCCGCGAATGCTTCCTGTCCCTCCCCTATTTCGACCACATCCACCGCTTCCTGCCGGCACTGGTGAAACGCGAAGGCTATGCGGTGCGCTTCGTCGATGTTAATCACCGCCCGCGCGAGCGCGGGCGGTCGAAATACGGGACGATGAACCGCCTGTGGGTCGGCATCGCGGATCTGCGCGGTGTCATGTGGCTGAACCGGCGCAGCCGGCGGCCGGGCAGGATCGAAGAGCTGTAGGCCATGTTCGGCTACTCATGGAGCGAGATATTCTCGATCGACACGCTCTGGGTCCTGATCGGGCTCCTCGGGCAGGGCCTGTTCTTCGTCCGCTGGCTGCTGCAGTGGTTCACCAGCGAGCGCCAGCGTCGCAGCGTCATCCCGATCTCGTTCTGGTATCTCAGCATGGTCGGGGCGGTGGTGCTGCTGGCCTACTCGATCTATCGCGAGGATCCGGTGTTCATCATCGGCAACGTCTTCAACTCCGCGGTCTACGCCCGCAACCTGTATCTCATCCACCGCAGCCGTGCGGAGGACGCGAGCCGCGAAGAGGTGGAGTCCGCCAAGCCGCTGACGGAATAGCCGCAGCCGGAAGGGGAAAACTGCGCGCAGCGCAAGGCGCGACTCGGGCGCGCCTGTGGATAAGAATTATTTGGCCTGCAACCACAGCTATGGTACGGTCCTAGTGCCAGAACACCATATCTTGTGGGGTGCCAAGCCCCTGGATGATCCACCGGAGCATGCGGATTCCGGGGTGTGCAACGGCCAGCATTGAGGGAAGCGCGAGATGGCTTGGACGGAGGAACGGGTCGCCGAACTGAAGCTGTTGTGGGAGCAGGGTCACAGCGCGAGCCAGATCGCCTCGATCCTGGGGGAAGTCACCCGCAACGCGGTGATCGGCAAGGCCCATCGGCTTGGCCTGTCGAGCAGGCCTTCGCCGATCAAGGCCGGCCAGCCGGGGGCCGCACCCCGGCCGAAGAAGAAGGCCGCCCCCCGCCGCCCTGCCCCGCGGCCGCGGGCCGCACCCGCCACGGCGCG
>CALKHQ010000199.1 GCA_937988735.1 uncultured Alphaproteobacteria bacterium | reverse complement strand
GGCTGGCCGCCGGTCATCGCGACCGCGTCGTTGTAGAGGATCTTGTAGGTGATGTTCACCTTTGCGGCGACGGCGGCCCGGATCGCCATGTAGCCGCTGTGGAAGTAGGTGCCGTCGCCGAGGTTGGTGAAGACGTGCTTCACCTCGCTGAACGGCGCGGCGCCGGCCCAGGCGACACCCTCGCCGCCCATCTGGCTGAAGGTGACCGCGTTGCGGTCCATCAGCACCACCATGTAATGGCAGCCGATGCCCGCGAGCTGGATCGAGCCCTCCGGCACCACCGTCGAGGTGTTGTGCGGGCAACCGGAACAGTAGTGGGGCAGGCGCACCAGCGGAGCCGGGCTGCGGTCCAGCGCGCGCTCCTTTTCGTCGAGCCACGCCATCCGCCGGGCGATCGCCTCGGACTCGATCCCCAGGCCCTTCAGCCGCCGCGCGATGGTGCGGGCGATGCGCGCGGGCGTGAGCTCGCCGTCGGATGGCAGCATCCACGCCCCGGTCTCGTCGTGCTTGCCGAACACGCGCGGCCGCAGGTGGTCGGGCAGGTTGTAGAGCGCCTCCTTCGCCTGGGTCTCGATCAGCGCCCGCTTCTCCTCGACCACCAGCACCTCGTCGAGGCCGGCGGCGAACTCGATCAGCCGGGTCGGCTCCAGCGGGAAGACCACGCCGACCTTGTAGAGCGCGATCCCCAGCCGCTCGGCCTCCGCCTCGTCGATGTGGAGGTCGTCGAGCGCCTGGCGCACGTCGAGGTAGCTCTTGCCGACGGTGACGATACCGAGCCGCGCGTTCCTCGGCCGGAACAGCACCCGATCGATGCCGTTGGCGCGGGCGAAGGCCATGGCCGCGGGCACCTTGAACTGGTGCAGCCGCTTCTCCTGCTCGAGGAAGGGGTCGGGGAAGCGGATGTTGAGCCCGCCCGGCGGCATCGGCACGCCTTCCGGAATCACGATCTGCACCCGACGCGGGTCGATCGCGACCGAGGCGGCGGAATCCATGGTGTCACCGACGCACTTCATCCCGACCCAGCAGCCGGAGAAGCGCGACATCGCGAAGCCGTAGAGGCCGAAGTCGATGAGCTCCTGGATGCCCGCCGGACTCAGCAGCGGGATGTTGGCGTCGACGAAGGCGAAGTCGGACTGGTGGGCGGTGGTCGAGGACTTGGCCTGGTGGTCGTCGCCGGCCAGCGCCAGCACGCCGCCGTGGGGCGCGGTGCCGGCGAGGTTGGCGTGCTTCAGCGCGTCGCCGGACCGGTCCACGCCCGGCCCCTTTCCGTACCATATGGCGAACACGCCGTCGTACTTCGCGGGGCCGTAGAGTCCGACGGCCTGGGTGCCCCAGACCGAGGTCGCCGCGAGATCCTCGTTGACCCCGCCGCGGAACACGATGTGGTGGCGCTCCAGGAACTTCTTCGCCGCCCAGAACTGCTGGTCGATGCCGCCCAGCGGCGAGCCGCGGTAGCCGGTGACGAAGCAGGCGGTGTTGAGGCCGGCGGCCTCGTCGCGCCGGCGCTGCATCATCGGCAGCCGCACCAGCGCCTGGGAGCCGGTCAGATAGACGCGGCCTTCCTCGCGCTCGTACCTGTCGTCCAGCGTTACGGCCGCCAGCGCCATCGGACCTCCCTTTCGCACCGGCTTCTGCCGCCGGCATCATCGCTATATCTAGCGGCCGGGTGCGACAAAGGCCACCGTTGCGCACGCCAGCCTCTGGCGAATACCGATGGCGGAACGGCGGTTTCCTACGCACCACCACGGACCACCGCATGACCGTTGCGCGCAGCGACAGGAGCGACATCCGGGTGACCGGCTGGGTCGGGCGGCTGCCGGCCGGAATCCGGCCCTATCTGCTGCTGTCGCGGCTGGACCGGCCGATCGGCTGGTGGCTGCTGCTGCTGCCCTGCTGGTGGTCGCTGGCGCTGGCCTCGCCGCGCCCGCTGGACTGGACCGTGCTGTGGTACGGATTCCTGTTCTGGCTCGGCGCCGTCGTGATGCGCGGGGCCGGCTGCACCTACAACGACATCGTCGACCAGGACATCGACGCGAAGGTCGCGCGCACCGCCACCCGGCCGCTGCCCTCGGGGGCGGTGGACGTGATGCAGGCCGCGGTGTGGATGGGCCTGCAGGCGCTGGTCGGGCTGATCGTGCTGCTGCAGTTCAACTGGCTCACGGTGGGGATCGGCGCCGCCTCGCTGGTGCTGGTCGCGATCTATCCGTTCATGAAGCGGATCACCTGGTGGCCGCAGCTCTTCCTCGGGCTCGCCTTCAACTGGGGGGCGATCCTCGGCTGGACGGCGGCGACCGGCGCGCTCGACTGGACGATTGTCCCCCTCTACCTCGCGGGCATCTGCTGGACGCTGGGCTACGATACCGTCTACGCCCACCAGGACATCGACGACGACACGCTGATCGGCGTGCGTTCGACCGCGCGCCGGTTCGGCAGCCGCTCGCGGGTCTGGATCGCCGGCTTCTTCGTCGCCATGGCGCTGCTGCTCGGCGCGGCCGGCCAGGTCACCGGCGCCGGCTGGCCGTGGTACGTCGGCTGCGGGATCGCCACCCTGATGCTGGCGTGGCAGACAGCGACCGTCCGCCTTGCCGACCCGCACTCCTGCCTCGCTGCCTTCCGCTTCCACCGCTGGGTCGGCCTGGTGATCACCGCCGGTGCACTTGCCTCGGGGTCGGTCTGATGGACGGGGCGGCGGAGGATCTGCTTGCGTCCCTGCGCCGGCTGGGCCTGGTCGGCGCGGAGGAGACACCGGCCATGCGCCCGCTTCGCGGCGGGGTTTCCTCCGACATCTGGGTGGTGGAGGCCCGCGCCCGCCCTTTCTGCGTCAAGCGGGCGCTCGGCCGGCTGAAGGTGGAGGCCGACTGGCGCGCGCCGGTGGAGCGCAACGCCAACGAGGTGGCGTGGATCGAGACGGCGCGGGCGATCGTGCCGGGCAGCGCGCCGGAGATCCTCGGCCACGACCCTCGGGCCGGCCTGTTCGCCATGGCCTATCTGCCGCCGGCGAGCCACCGGCTGTGGAAGGCCGCGCTGCAGGCGGGTGAGGCCGACCCCGCCTTCGCCGCCGCCGTCGGCCAGGCGATCGGCCGCATCCATGCGGCGACCGCCGGCGACCCGGAGATCGCCCGGCGCTTCGCCACCGACGCCATCTTCCACCCGATCCGGATCGAGCCCTATCTGCTGGCGACCGCAGCCCGCCACCCTGACCTTGCCGGCCGCCTGCACGCGCTGGCCGAACGGACGGAGGCGACGCACCGCGCGCTGGTCCACGGCGACGTCAGCCCCAAGAACATCCTGATCGGGCCCGAGGGCCCGGTGTTCCTCGACGCCGAATGCGCCTGGTACGGCGACCCGGCCTTCGACGCCGCCTTCTGCCTGAACCACCTGCTGCTGAAGTGCCTGTGGACGCCGGGGGCGACCCCGGGCTTCCTCGCCTGTTACGAGGCGCTCGCCGACGCCTGGCTTGCCCGGGCGACGTGGGAGCCGGCGGCCGCGGCGGAGTCGCGGGCGGCGACGCTGCTGCCGGCGCTGACGCTCGCCCGCGTCGATGGCAAGTCGCCGGTGGAGTATCTGACCGACCCGGCCGACCGCGCCTTCGTCCGCAACACCGCCCGCGACCTCGTGGCCGCGGGCCTCACCAGCCTTGCCGCGGTCGCCGCCCGCTGGCGGGAAGCCCTGGAGGAGCATCATGGCGCACGCTGCGACTGACGCCGCCATCGTCCGCATCGCCGGCCGCCGGGTGTGGGACTCGCGCGGCCGCCCGACGGTTGAGG
>CALKHQ010000198.1 GCA_937988735.1 uncultured Alphaproteobacteria bacterium | reverse complement strand
CCCGCCGACCTTCCCTACCGCGCGGGGAGCGCCCGCGCCGCGGCGAGGATTTCCTCCTCGGAGGGAAAGCTGCCGATGCCGGCGAGGCCCTCGCGTCCGCACTCGATGTTCGACCAGCGGACGACTCCGTCGCGGTCGATCAGGAACTGGCCCTTGAGCTGGGGCCACTGCCGCTCGACGTCGGCATGGTCGGTCTCGGTTTCGACATAACCGTCGAGCGCCGAGACTGCGCGGGCAGCCTCCGGGATCGGCAGCGGCTCCGGCAGCAGGCCCTCCGGGTTGATCTTCACCGTCTCGAACTGCCGCAGCAGCTCCGGCGTGGGCACCGGCTTCGGCACGCCGTAGGCGCGGTGGGTGCCGAGCACCGGATCGGCCGCCACCCGCAGCCGCGTCGGGCGGAACCGGAAGTAGAGCTGTGCATTTTCCGGCGAGGTGGCGACGACGGCCAGCGTCTCGACCCCTTCCGCCTGCAGCCGGGGCTCGATCGCCCCGACATGCGCAATCGCCCGCCGGCAGAACGGGCACCACAGGCCGACGAACAGCGCAAGGAACAGCGGGGTCCGGCCGCGATAGTCCGCCAGCGACACGGTACCGGGGCTGTCGACGCGCGGCAGCTCGAAATCGGGCGCCACGTCGCCCGGCGCGATCGTGGGGCGCAGCTCTGTCTGCAGCATCCGAACCTCCGTCTGCCCGCCGGTCAGCACAGGTAGGGCAGCATCAGAAGGGCGTCGGGTTCGAGGCCGGATCGCTGGCAGAGCTCCTGAGCCTTTGCCAGATACGTTTCGGCCATCGCCAGGTTCCCAGCGTCCAGGTAAAGGGTAGCGAGTCCGTCGTAGCAGGGGAAGAGCAGCTGGGGCTCGCCAACCCGCTCCGCCAGCCCCATCGCCTCCTCGTAGGCGGCGAAGGCCAGCCGATGGTCGCCGTGGCACTGGTGGATCTGGCCCAGCACGATCAGCGGCACCGCCAGGTGATCGATCAGCCCGAGCCGGCGGTCCAGCTCCACTGCCGCCTGCGCCGCCTCGATGCCTTCGGCCTCGCAGCGGTCGGTCAGGGCACAGTAGGCCACTGCGAGGTTGGCGTACAGCCGCGATTGAAAGGCGAGGTCGCCTACCTTCTTCGCCAGCTCGAGCCCCTCGAGACAGGTCTCGATGCTGCGGCCGGGATCGATCGAGCTGTAGAGCACGCCGAGGTTGGTGTAGCCGCGGCAGGCTGCCTGCAGCAGGTCGTGCGCGATCGCCAGCGTGACGCTCTGCTCGATCCGCTCCACCGCCTCGCTCACGCGCCCGCTGCGGGCGAGCGCGACGCCGAGGGTATTGAAGGTCTGGACGCGGATCGCGGCCAGATCCTGGGCATGGGCTCCGGAGGCCTCGGCCGCACGGGCTTCCGCCAGCGCGCGCTCGGCCCACTCGATGGCGCCGGCATTGTCGCCGACCCGGAAGGCAACCCGGCCGATCTCCTGGAAGAGCTGCGCCCGCTCCAACGGGCTGCCGTCGTCGCCGAGGTGCTCGAGCCCGGCGGCGAAGCAGGCCCTTGCGCGCTCCCCGTCGCCCGCCTGCCAGTGCAGGCCGCCGATCTTGCGCTGCAGCCGGGCGATGCCGGTGCGGTCTCCCATCCGCGCCAGCAGGCGGTGCGCGATCTCGTAATGCCCAAGCGCCTCGCCGCGCCCGCCGCCGAGCGCCAGCAGGTCGCCCAGCCGCTCGTGCACGCCCGCCACGTCGCCGTCGCAGCCGGTGCAGTCGGCGAGGGTGGCCAGAGCCTGGCGGTAGTGGCGGACGGCGTCGTCATTGGCATAGACGGCGCTGGCACGGTCGCCGGCGGTGACGAGATAGCGGGCGCCGCGGATGCGGTCGGACGAATGGCTCCAGTGGTGGCCCAGCGCCTCGAGATCGCCCAGCCGCGCCGGCTCGCTGCCGACGGCCCTCTCCAGCGCCTCGCCCGCCAGCCGGTGCAGCTCGCTCCGCCGCGACAGCAGCAGGTTCTGGTACACCACCTCGTGCACCAGCGCGTGCGTGAAGCGGAACCGCCGGCCGTCTCGGCCGTGACCGGTCTCGACGATCATGCCGCTCCCGACCAGGCGGTCGAGTGCGGCGGCGATGTCCCCGCCCGGCGTTGCCACCGCGTCCAGCAGCCATTCGTCGAACTCGACGCCCAGCACCGCCGCCTCCTGCAGCAGGCGCCGCGCGTCCGCCGGCAGGCGGTCGACACCGGACAGCAGCAGCCCGTGGAGCGTGGGCGGAATGTCCACGCTGTCGCATGCGCCGGAACAGCGCCAGCGGTCGCCGTCGCGCACCAGAACCCCCCGGCTGACCAGGCTGCGGACGATCTCCTCGGCGAACAGCGGGTTGCCACCGGCGCGGCGGCCAACGATCTGCTGCACCCGGGCGAGATCGGCGGTGTCGATCCGCGCGAACAGGCCGGCGACCATCGCGTCGATCTCGCCGGCGGCGAGCGGGGCGAGGCGGAGCACGTCGCGCGACGCCCTGGCGAACTCGTGCAGCGGCGCCTCCGGCCGCTGCGAGGCCACCAGCATCAGCCGCCGATCGGCAAGCTGGTCGATGATGTCGTGGATCAGTGCGGCCGAAGCGGCGTCCGCCCAGTGGAAATCCTCGATGACGACGAGCACCGGCTGGTCGTCTGTCCGCTGCTCGACCAGCGTGCGGCCGGCCAGCGCGATCTGGCGGCCGAGCTGTTCGGGGTCGAGCCAGCGCGGCCGCAGCTCCGGGACCCCCAGCAGATGGCCCAGCACCGGCATGATGGTTTCCGCGATCTCGGGTCGGGTGCCGAGGGCGCCGAGGCCGGCGCTGATCTTTTCCCGCGCCACTTCGAGGGGATCGTCAGCGTCGACGTGATAGCCTTCGCGGAACAGGCTCGCGAACACGCCGTAGGTAGGCTCGCCGAGCGAGGAGCAGGCCGTCTGCCGGAGCGCAATGCCGGAGAGGCGGCCTTCTGCCTCCAGCCGCTGCAGGAACGCGCCGATCAGGCGCGACTTGCCGATGCCGGCCTCGCCGACGACGGTGATCGCCTGCGCCTCGCCGGACAGCATCCTGTCGAAGGCGGCCATCAGCCGGGCCAGTTCGTCACTGCGGCCGATCAGTGGCGCGACAAGGCCGTGGGCGGCGAGACCCCGCGCCGACTGCGGCTCGGCAAGCGGCCCCAGCAGCCGGCGCACCACCATCGGCTCGGCCTTGCCCTTCAGCGCGATCGTCGCCGGCGGCGCGAAGGCGAAGCGGTGGCGGGCGAGGGCGTGGGTAGCGTCGGAGACGAGGATTTCGCCGGGGGCCGCAGCGTCGAGGATGCGCGCGGCGGCGTTCACGGTGTCGCCGGTGACGTCGTAGGCTGCGCCCGCCGCATCGCCGCCGAGGCTGCCGGCCACCACGGTGCCGGTGTGGATGGCGACGTGCAGGTCCACCTGCCGGCCCAGCCGCGGCGCCCATTCCGCGCTCAGCGCATGGCCGCGCTTCATCATCTCCAGCGCAGCCGCCAGCGCGCGCTCCGGGTCGTCCTCATGCGCGACCGGCGCGCCGAAGATGGCGAGCACGGCGTCGCCGATGAACTTGGCCGCATAGCCGTCGAATGCGCTGATGGCGGCGGACAGCGAGGCGAAGAGCGCGGTCTGGAACATCCGCACGTCTTCGGGGTCCAGTCGCTCCGCGAGCGCGGTGAACCCGCAGAGATCGGCAAAGACCACGGTCACCTGCCGCCGGTCGACCTCCGCCCGCGGCTTCGGACGGGGATCGGCGGCGGCCGGCGGCGTCGTCGGCGCCGCCGCGGCGTCACGCGCCCTGCCGCAGCGCGGACAGAAGGCGAAGTCGGGCGCGCAGGCAAAGCCGCAGCCAGGGCAGGTCCACGGCTGCCGCAGTCCGCATCGCGGACAGAAGGCGAAATCCGGCGATATCGCAGCCCCGCAGCCCGCGCAGCCCATCGCAGCCCTCTTCCGAAACGCGTTCACCCTGTGGTCCCACCGGCGCGAAATCAAGGACGCCGATCACACCCCGCCTGCTGCGACCGGAAGCGGAAGACCGTGCGCGCCTGCCGTTGACAACCCCCACCCCCGGTGATTGCATCGCCCGCGTGTGGGACCGCCGGGGGGGCCGGCGGAGCCACCGACCGGAAAGGGATGCGCACACATGACTTACCGCCCGCGGCGCCCGTCGCGTCCGAACCTCAGCCTGACTCGTCGCGGCCTCCTGCGCGGAGCCGGCGCTGCCGGCATCATCGGCATCACGCTACCGTCGCTGTCGCGCAAGGCGCGCGCCGCCGGCCGGGTCAACGTCTACAACTGGGACACCTACATCGGCGAGAACACCATCGCGCGGTTCGAGGAGGAGACGGGCACCACCGTCACCTATGACCTCTATGCCGACAACGCCGAGCTGTTCGCCCGCTTCCGGGAAGGCAACCCCGGCTACGACGTGATCGTGCCAACCAACGACTACGTCGAGCGCATGATGGCGGCGGGGATGCTGCAGGAGATCGACCACAGCCTGATCCCGAATTTCGCCAACATCGAGCCGGCATTCCAGGACGCATCCTTCGACCCGGGGCGCAAGTACTCGATCCCCTACATGTGGGGCACCATCGGCATCGGCTACCGGCAGTCGGAGGTGGACGGCACCCCGGATTCCTGGGGGTACCTGTTCGGCCCGGAGCAGGTGAGCGGTCGGGTTGCCCTGCTGTCGGAGCCGGGGACCGTCATCGGCATGGCGCTGAAGTACCTCGGCTACTCCATGAACACCACCGACAAGTCGCAGATCGACGAGGCGGTGGAGCTGCTGATCGCGGCCAAGTCCGGGATCAAGGCGTTCGCGCCCGACAACGGTCAGGACCTGCTGCTGTCCGGCGAGGTGGACCTGGCCATGGAGTGGAACGGCGACATGCAGCAGGTCATCTCGGAAGACGACGACCTGAGCTACGTGGTGCCGAAGGAGGGCGGCCTGCTCTGGCAGGACTGCATGTGCATTCCCAAGGACGCGCCGAACCCGGAAAATGCCCATGCATTCATCAACTTCATCCACGATCCCGAAGTGAATGCGGAGATCGCGAGCTTCATCTACTTCCCCACGCCAAATGCGGCGGCGAAGGAGTTGATGGACGAGGATTATCTGACCAACCCGACGGTGTTCCCGCCGGACGAGGTGCTGGAGAAGTGCGAGGCCCAGCTCTACCTGGGGCAGGAGCACAGCCAGTACATCGACTCCGCCTGGACCCGCATCGAGGCGGCCTGAGGCGCGCCGCCGGCGGCCGGACCTCTCCCGCCGCCGGCGGGAGAGGGAGCGGCGATGCGCACCTACGACGAGCTCTTCGCCATGGCGGCCGCCCGCAAGGGCGGCCGGCAGGCGCTGGAGGCGATGTTGCCGAAGGCGACCGGCCCGGCCGAGCTTGCGCGCATTCCCGACGACCGGTGGCTCGCCATGGCCACCAGGTGCGTTTTCAACGCCGGCTTCAACTGGAAGGTCACCGAAGCGATGTGGCCCGGGTTCGAGGCGGCCTTCGAAGGCTTCGACCCGGCGCGGTGGGCGATGATGTCGGACGATGACCTCGACCGGCTCCTCGCCGACAGGAGGGTGATCCGCCACGGTGCGAAGCTGCTGTCGGTGCGCGACAATGCGATCCTGCTGCGCGAGCTCGCGCGCGAGCACGGCACTGCGGCCGCCGCGTTTGCCTGCTGGCCCTCCACCGACTACGTCGGCCTGCTCGACCTGCTGAAGCGACGCGGCAGCCGGCTGGGCGGCAACACCGGCCAGTACTTCCTGCGCTTCATGGGGAAGGACAGCTTCATCCTCTCCCGTGACGTGGTGGCAGCCCTGATCCGCGAGGGCGTGGTCGACAGGCCGCCCTCGTCAAAACGAGACCTCGCGGCGGTGCAGGACGCCTTCAACCGCTGGATGGACGAGAGCGGTCGCGGCCTCACCCAGATCAGCCGCACGCTGGCGATGAGCGTCGGCGCCTGAGCCTCTGGCCTGGTTCCTATCCGACCGGCACCGTGTCGGCGAAGGAGGGGCGGGTGGAGACGTTGGCGAACCAGGCGGCGAGGCGCGGATGGGTGTCGCGCCAGGGCTGGTCGGCGTAGCGGAAGTCGAGATAGCCGAGCGCGCAGCCGAGGGTGATGGAGCCGAGGTCGAGCGGCCCGGCCGGCGGGTGCTTCTCGAACCAGTCCAGGCCCGCGGCAACCCGGTCCCACTGGTCGTCGACCCACGTCGGCCACCGCAGCGCCTCCGGCCGCGCAACCGTCTCGTAGCGGAGCAGGACCGCCGCGTCGCACATGCCGTCGGCAACGGCGTGCTCGGTCAGCACCTGCCAGCGCTTCGGGCCCTCGCGCGGCAGGATGATGCCGCCACCGGCGAGAGCATCGAGGTATTCGCAGATGACGAGGGAATCGAGGAGGACCTCGCCTTCGTCGGTCAGCAGCGCGGGGATCTTGCGCAGCGGGTTGACCGCTTCCCCGTAGCGCCGGTTGCGCTCCACCGGCGAAACCTGGGTCGGCTCGAGGTCGAGGCGGTCAGCCAGCCCCAGTTCCGCGGCCGCGATCCTCACCTTGCGCACGAACGGCGAGGTGGGCGAGTGGTAGAGCTTCATGACGGGCCTCCGTATCGTGATCTCAGGCAGGCACCCCGGCGCGCCTGCGCCGCGGCTTCTTCGTCGCCTGCGCCCGCCGGGCGGCCGCAAGCGCGGCCGTGGCCCATGGGGCCATTGCCGCGGGGCGGTCCATCGCCTCCATCGGAGCGGAATGGTAGTTGCGCGACACCATCCGTCCTCCGCGCCGGGGGCTGTCGTAGCCGAACGGCTCGCAGCCGGCCGCGAGGAAACCGTCACGGGTCTGGTCGTCGGCCTTGAGGTAAAGGGTGTCGTAGGGGATCAGGGCGAACATGACGTCGCCCGCGTAGATGCCGTAGCCGCCGAACATGTGGCGGGCGGAGACGGGACCGACGGATTCCATCAACTCCAGGCAGAAGTCGGCAAAGCCACGATCTGCCATGGAGATCGGTCCGTTACGAGAGGGGATTCACTTCTTGCGGAAAGCGTCCAGCGCGACGACCTTGTCGTCGTTGCCGGAGGGGGTGGCTGCATTCCCGCGACGCGACGCCGGGGTCTCTGCTGCCCGCGGCGCCTCGGCGGCCGGCGCCGGTGCGGGGCGGGCGGGCGCGCTTTCCGCCGCCTTGAACTGGAGGCCGAAGTTGACGGACGGGTCGGCGAAGGCCGTGATCGCGGTGTAGGGAATGCGCAGCCGCTCGTGCACCTTGTTGAAGCTGAGGGTCACCGAGAAGTGGCCTTCCTCGACCTCCAGCCCCCAGAACTGGTGCTGCAGCACGATCGTCATCTCGCCGGGGTACTGGGCCGCGAGATAGTCCGGAATTTCCACCCCCGGATGCTGGGTGCTGAAGGTGATGTAGAGGTGGTGGTTCCCGGGAAGTCCCGCCTCCGCGACCGCATCCAGGGTCCGGCGCACGACGCTGCGCAGGGCATCCTCGACATACTGGTCGTAGCGGAAGTGGGTGGTCATCACAGCAGGCTCCGGACGCTCGGACTTGTCCTCATGCAATCGGCCGACATCAGCCGGCCGAGGGTTGGGGGGCTTCTGTTGCCCGGCGCCCCCCGAGCCGCGCTTACCTGTTAGGCAGCGAGTGCAACGCTGTTGTCGTTGGCACTTGTAAGGCGGTCCGATAACGGCGGTACCATGCCGGGCGAAAGATCCGTCTTTACACGCGCGTCGATCCTGTTTCGCCCCCGGGGAGCCGGCAGGTCACCTTCTGCCGGCGGAAACTGGTGGAGGCGCCGGGTACCGCCCCCGGGTCCGCAGCGCTTATTGCACGGTTCGTTTATCGCCATAGCCGGGTGCGACCCGGCACCGGCAATATAAGCACTCGGGCAGGGGAATTCAAAGCCCGCGCCGCGCCCCGAATCGGATAGGGTTGGCGGCTCCCCACCAACGGCAGATGCTCGCGCCATGACCGCACATGTTTCACACGACGAAGAGATCGCCGAAGCCCGCGGGTTGAGCGCCACCACCCTGCGCACGACCGTGCCCGCGCTCGAGGAGCAGCTCTACAAGCCGATCAAGGTGCTCGACCACGGCTTCGTTCGTGTCGTGGACTACATGGGCGGCGACGAGTCGATCGTGCAGGCGGCGCGCGTCTCCTACGGCCGCGGCACCAGGCGGGTCTCCGACGACAGGGGGCTGATCCGCTACCTGCTGCGCCACCGGCACACCACGCCGTTCGAGATGTGCGAGATCAAGCTGCACGTGAAGCTGCCGATCTTCGTCGCCCGGCAGTGGATCCGGCACCGCACGGCGAACGTCAACGAGTACTCCGCCCGCTACTCGCGCCTCGACCGTGAATTCTACCTGCCGGAAGCGGAGTATCTGAAGGGCCTGGTGGCGGAGCGGAAGGCGGATGCGCGCCAGCTCCAGCTGTTCGCTGCAGGCGCCTCCGGCCCCTCCGGCCAGGTTGCGCCCCAGTCCAAGACCAACAAGCAGGGGCGGGAAGGGACGCTGTCGGAGGAGGAGGTGGCGGATGCCATCAGCCGCATCGACCGCATCTCCCGCCAGGCCTATGGCGCCTACGAGACGCTGCTGAACGAGGACGAGCGCGGCCGGAAGAAGGCGGAGGACCGCAGCGGCCTTGCCCGCGAACTCGCCCGCATGGTGCTGCCAGTCAACTACTATACCCAGTGGTACTGGAAGATCGACCTGCACAATCTGTTGCATTTCATCAAGTTGCGGGCCGATTCTCATGCACAGTACGAGATACGGGCCTATGCGGAAGCGATCGCGCAGCTCGTCCGCCTGTGGGTGCCGATCGCGTACGAGGCGTTCGAGGACTACGTGCAGGGAGGCGTCGAGCTGTCCGCGCCGGCGCTGGCGGTGGTGAAGCGGCTGCTCGCCGGCGAGACCGTGGACCAGGAGACGAGCGGGCTGTCCAAGCGCGAATGGCGGGAGCTGATGACGGCTCTGGGCCGCGACGTCTGAAGGGGCGGGGGGCCGGCCCGGTGGAGGACCTGCTGCACGACTATGTGGGCAATCCCGTCGTCCAGGTCGTGCTGCTGTTCCTGGTGCCGTTCGTCCTCGAGGAGGCGGCGATGGTCGGCGCCGCGGCGGTCTCGGCCTCCGGCGAGCTGCCGCCGCTGGTGGCGCTCGCTGCGGTCTATGCGGGCGTCGTGGGCAGCGACTGGGTCGTCTATGGGGCGGGCTATCTCGGCGGGCGGGTGCAGTGGCTGCGGCGGAAGGTCGGCGAGAGGAACATCGCCGCAGGCGAGCGTCTGCTCCACCGCGGGCTGATCCCGGCCCTGCTGGTCGCGCGCGTGGTGCCCTGGCTGCAGCCGCCGATCTTCCTCGCCTGCGGCTTCCTCCGGATCCCGTTCCCGGCCTTTGCCGCGATCAACGCCGTGTTCGGCCTCGTGTACACCAGCGTGCTGTTCTGGGCGCTCTACGCCTTCGACGCGCTGCTGTTCGACTACCTCGAGGCGTGGGGATGGGTCGTGGTCGTCGCCGTGCTGGCGGTGATTCTGGTAACCGTGCGCCTGCTCGGGCAGCGCTCCGGCCGTATGGATCCGCCGGAAGGCGGCGGCGACTGACCGGTCAGTCGCGGCGGGCGCGCTCCACGTCGCGCACCAGACAGGCCAGCGCGGCGTTGATGGCATCCACGTGGCTCCACGGCAGGAAATGGTCGCCTTCCTCGATCAGCACCACACGCATCGGGCTTGCCGCGGTGAGCTGCCGGTCGAGGTAGGTCACGTTCTGCGGCGGCACGAGCGTGTCCTGCAGGCCGTGGATGACCGTCACCGGGATGCGCAGGCGGTGCAGCTCTCCGGCCATCGCCGCAAGTTCGTCCCGGAGCGCGAGGAGCTCGCTGTTGGCGTGGGCGAGCTCGTCGGGCAGCAGCTCGGCGAAGGCCTCCAGCTCCAGCAGCGCCTGCAGGGGATTGATGTCCTCCTCCGCCGGGTCGGCCGCCGACCCGATCAGCAGCAGGCCCTCGACCCGGTCGGGCATGTCGAGCGCGGCGCGGAGCGCGACCGGACCGCCATAGGAATAGCCGACGAGGATGGTGCCCCGGTCGTCGCCGGTCTCGAGCAGGGGCCGCAGCGCCGCGGCCTGCCGGGTCAGGCTCTCGACCGCTTCGTAGGGGCGGGTATCGCCGAAGCCGGGCCTGTCCACCGCCAGCCGGAGCTGGCCCCGCGGCACCTCCGCCAGCAGCGCCGCCCATTCGTCCGCGCTGCCGGGGCTGCCGTGGATGAACAGCACCCGCTGGCCCGTCGGGCTGCCCGCCTCGATGTAGCTCAGCACGACGTTTCCTTCCGCCCGGACCTCGCCGCGGCGCGCCTCGAACGCCTCGATCTCCTCTTCCGGCTCGAGGCCGATGCCGGTGATGGCGACAAGCTGCTCGCGCATCGGCTGCAGCGGCGCCAGCAGTTCCTCCACCACCAGGTCGATTCCCGATGGTTCCGCGGACTCGACGACGATCGCAAAGGGCGGCGTCGCGCATGCCGCCAGTTCGAGCATTTTCATGCCTCCGTCAGCAGACCGCGGCGCCCGACGGGGCGCCGCGGCGCGGGATCATGAGGCATCAGTTGCTCTGGGGGTAGAGCCGGCGCAACCGTTCCTGCTGGCGCTGCAGCCGGATCATGGCCGCCAGCCCCGCCGGCCGATGGCCGCGGCGGACGTTGCCGGCACCGATGGCGAACGCCGTCCGGTACTGGCGCCAGAGATCGCGATAGGCGGCAAGGAGGCCGGTGCGCCCGTCCCACAGGTGGAGCATCTCGCCGCCGGCCCCGTTCAGCTCCAGGATCACCAGGTCCTCGCCCCGCAGCAGGCCTTCCAGCGAGCCGAACCGGATGTCGAAGCGCCCGAAGTGAAAGCCTTCGACATCGCGGGCGATCGCGTCGATCCGCCGGGTGAGCGCCTCGGTCACCAGGTCGGTCGCGTCGCGGTAGATCGCGCCGACCCGGGCGCTGCGCGCGGTGGTCAGCACCACCACCTCGCCACGGGGGACGACGTGGTGCCAACGGCCCTGCAGGCGGGCGCGGTAGATCTCCGCGCACTTGCGCAGGACGCGGTCGGCCGCCACCAGCTCCGCGAGCGTCCGGCGGCCGTCACCCACCACATGCGGCGCATAGGTCAGCGCCATCGACACGATCCGGCCACGCGGCTCGCCAGGTTCGCGGACGTAAAAGATGCCCGCTTCGCCGCCCAGATCGACCAGCTCCTGCAGCATGACCCCTGTCTCCGGGCCGACGCGGGAGAGGTAGTGCGCAAGCTCCTCCGGGCCGTCGAGGCGCCGCACGCCCCAGCCCTGGTAGCCCCGGTCGGGCTTCGCCATCACCGGAAAGGCGAGGCCCGCCTCGCGCATGGCCGCCGCGGCGGCGGCCGGCCCGTCGCCGCCACGGACGATGACGAAGGGGGCCAGCCAGAGCCGCGCCAGCGGGCCGAACAGGGCGAGATCGTGGGTCTTCGATTCGCCCCACAGCCCGCCCGCCTCCATGCGGGGATTGGCGGCCGAGGGCAGGGTGACGCTGCGGTGGCGCAGCGACAGCAGCAGCCACATCAGCGCCGGCACCAGGTAGAACAGGCGCTCCGGGATCCACCGCTTGAACAGCGGGTAGAGCGGGCCCGACGGCAGCGGCGGCATGCCGCGATGCACGACCCGCCCGTCAGCCCGCCCGACCCGCGCCTGCGTACGAGGTGCCCGGGCGCTCGGCGCGGCGTCCCGGGTGTCTCCGAAGCCGTCGGCGAGCCGGCCGGACGGGAAGGGGAAAAGGGTGCGCCAGGCTGCGGCGCGGCGCCGGACACGGCCGGCGCCGGCCATGCCGGGCCAGCGTGCGACGCGGGCACTGCCCAGATAGGATCGGATGTTGCGGTTCGCCACAAGTCGTCCCTGTCATCTGTCCCAGGCTGCATCTCCGCCCTGACCAGGAGTGGCAGCAACGTCCCCGTGACGCGCAACATAGACTGATCCTTTGTCTCACGGAAACTCAAATTTGTTTGACATGAAGAATGGAAAGTACTTTGAAGTACCGGCGGGATGCAGAAGGGAGTTGGGAAATATTTGTTGGATTTCGGATTGCCCGGCTGTCATTTTCGTAAGTCGCCGTGAGATTAACGCCATGTAATGATGGAGTACCGATCCGGGCGCCACGGTCGCGGGGCGACGATGTCGGGTGCCGCCGAACGGGAGAGGGCAAGCGGCGAAGGGCCGCCCGACCGGCGGGATCGCAGGAGGTCCGCAGCGCGTCACCCGACGCGCGCGCCAGGCGCTCCCGCGCCGGGGAACGGATCGGTCGCGAAACGGGCTCCCGGTAGGACGAAGTTCCTGTCCACCCGGCCAACATTAGGATGGACCACGGCCCGCGGGGCGGGGATCATCACCAGGCAAGCGCCGATTTGAGCAGCAGATTGCGGGCGCTATAGAAGTGCAGCTAAAGCGTTTGGCGTTACCCGCCCAGCGTGAGCTGCGGCGGGTTTCGTGTTTCGCCGGCAGCCGTTGCGTTGCAGCGGACCGGCGGTCCCGGGCCCGCCTCCCTGCAACCTTGCGGTCTCGTGCCGCGCAACCGGAGAGGAACTGGGAAATGCCCCACCCGTCCAGAGCCCATGGTGCCACCCGCCGCAGCGTGCTGGCCGCCGCGGTCCTCGCCGCGGCCGCCGTCATCGGCGCCGGTCCGGCCCATGCGCAGCCGGACACCATCGTGCTCGACTGGGCCTACTACAACCCGGTGAGCCTGCTGCTGCGCGAGAAGGGCTGGGTCGAGGAGGAGTTCGCCGCCGACGGCATTGCCATCGAATGGGTGCAGAGCCACGGCAGCAACAAGGCGATCGAGTTCCTCAACAGCGGCAGCCTGGACTTTGGCTCCACCGCCGGTTCGGCCGCGCTCCTCGCGCACATCAACGGCAGCGAGATCCAGTCCGTCTACGTCTATTCCCGTCCCGAGTGGACCGCGCTGGTGACGCGCCCGGACACCGGCATCACCAGGGTCGAGGATCTCGCCGGCCGCACGGTGGCGGTGACCCGCGGGACCGACCCCTACGTGTTCCTGCTGCTGGCACTGGCCGAGCACGGGCTGAGCGAGAGCGACATCCAGCCGGTGCTGCTGCAGCATCCCGACGGCGCCAACGCCCTGGTCCGCGGCGACGTGGACGCCTGGGCCGGACTAGACCCGATGATGGCGACCGTGCAGCTCGAGAACGATGCCATCCTGTTCCACCGCAACCCGGACCTGAACACCTGGGGCGTGCTCAACGTCCGCACCGAGTTCGCCGAGGAGTATCCGGAGCTGGTGGTGCGGGTGATCAAGGCCTACGAGCGGGGCCGGGAGTATGCGCTGGCGAATCCGGACGAGCTCCACGCCATCCTGCGGGACGCGGCCGGCCTGTCGGACGAGGTGGCGGCGCTCCAACTCGGCGAGCGGACGGACTTCAGCACCCCGTTGATCGGCGCGGCCCAGGCGGAAACCATCACCGCCGCCGGACTGGCGCTGCAGGAGGCGGGCGTGATCGCGGCCGACGTGGACGTGCGGGCCCATGTCGACGCGCTGATCAACCCCGCCTTCGGCGAGACCTATCAGGGCAACTGACATGGTGACCTCCGACGCGACGGACCGCACGACCACACGGGCTGACGAGGGCGGCTGGGCGGCAGGCCCGGCCGCCATCAGCCTTGGTGCGCTGCTGGGCAACCGGCTGGTGCTCGGCCTTCTCGTCCCGGTCGTGGCGCTGGGCGGATGGGAGCTTCTGGCCGCGGCCGAGATGATCTCGACCAAGGTGCTGCCGCCGCCGTCGGAGGTTCTCGGCACCATCGGCTCGCTCGTCGCCGACGGGACGCTGTGGGGCCACGTCTGGATCACCCTCTGGCGGGTGGTGCTCGGCTTCGCCCTCGGCACCGCGGCCGGCACCGTGCTCGGCGCTGCCACCGGCTATTCCGGCACCCTGTTCCGCCTGCTCGACCCGACGATCCAGGGCCTTCGCTCGATTCCGTCGATCGCGTGGGTTCCGCTGTTCATCCTCTGGTTCGGCATCTTCGAGACGCCGAAGGTGACGCTGATTGCGGTCGGCGTGTTCTTCCCGGTCTATCTCGGGCTCGCCACCGGCGTGCATGGCGTCGACCGCAAGCTGGTCGAGGTGGCGCGGATCTATCGCTACACCCCGCTGCAGCTCATCGGCCGCGTCCTGCTGCCGGCGTCGCTGCCGGCCTACATCACCGCGCTCCGCAACGGGCTGGGGCTGGGCTGGATGTTCGTCGTCGCCGCCGAGTTCATGGGGGCGAGCCAGGGACTGGGCTACCTGCTGATCGACGGCCAGATGACCGGCCGCGCCGACCGCATCATCGCGGCCATCCTGCTGTTCGCGCTGATGGGCAAGCTCACCGACGCGTTGCTCCATGGGCTTACGCGGCCGCTGCTGCGGTGGCAGGACAGCTTCAAGAAGGCCTGAGCGCGCATGCTCACCACCAGCCACCTCGGCAAGTCCTTCGACGGCACCAGCATGGTGCTGCAGGACGTCAGCCTGTCGGTTGCCCGCGGCGAGATCCTGGTGGTGCTGGGCGGGTCGGGCTGCGGCAAGAGCACGCTGCTGCGGCTCCTCGCCGGCCTGGAACGCCCGACCTCCGGCACGGCCGCCCTCGACGGCGAGCCGATTCTGGCGCCCAGCCCGAAGGTGGGGCTGGTATTCCAGGAGCCGCGGCTGATGCCGTGGCTGACGGTCAGCGACAACGTCGCCTTCGGCCTGCGCGACCTGCCGGCGGCGGAGCGCCGTGACCGCGTCGCGGCGGCGCTGAAGCGCGTCGGCATCGCCCACCGCGCCAACGCCTGGCCCAGCGAGCTCTCCGGCGGCCAGGCGCAGCGCGCCGCCATCGCCCGGGCGCTCGTGACCGAGCCCGCCGTCCTCCTGTTCGACGAGCCGTTCAGCGCGGTGGACGCGCTCACCCGCGCCCAGCTGCAGGAGCATGTGCTTGCGCTGTGGGAGGCGGACCGCCGCACCTTCGTCGTCGTGACCCACGACATCGAGGAGGCCCTGATCATGGGCGACCGCATCCTCGTGATGCGCTCGCATCCGGGCCAGATACATTGCGAGTTGACAGTCGACCTGCCGCGGCCGCGTCATGTCGACGACCCCGACTTCGTCGGGCTGCGGCGCCGGACGCTCGAGCTCCTGCGCGCCGCCAGCGGAGCGCATCGCGACGCTGCCTGAACCACCTGCTGCGAGGAGACGAGATGAGCGACCGGCAACAGGCGCTGCGTGAGGCGCAGGCGCCGCTCAAGGCACGGTACAAGGAAGATCCCGCGGCGGCGCGCTGGACGCTGCGCGCCTCGGGCTCGCTCGAGCCGGCGAAGCTCGCCTGTGTTGTGGACGGGTACACCGGACCGATCGAGGCCGGACTGCATCCGGCGACCGGCGGCGACGGCACCCAGGCCTGCTCTGGCGACATGCTCCTCCAGGCGCTGTGCGCCTGTGCCGGCGTCACCCTGACGGCGGTGGCGACGGCGATGGGGCTCGACGTGCGCGGCGGCAAGGTCAGCGCCGAAGGCGACCTCGACTTCCGCGGAACGCTGGGGGTGGACAAGGCGGCGCCGGTCGGCTTCACCGCCATTCGGCTCACCTTCGCGGTCGAGGGTTCGCTGACCGAGGAGCAGCGGGCGTCGCTGCTCAAGCTGACGGAGCGCTATTGCGTCGTCGCCCAGACGATCGCCAGCGGCTGCCCGGTGACGGCGCGGCTCGACGTCGCGGCGGTGGCCTGAGCGGGGCCCTCAGGACCGGAAGGCCATCACCCAGAGCACGTGGTCGACGGCGTTCCCCGTGCTGGTGAAGGGCAGCAGCAGACACTGGAACGGGATGCGGCTCGAGAGGTCCACGTCGTCGAGGGTGACCTCGCAGACCACCGGCACGCGCTGCTCGGTGCAGGCGCGGTGGGCGGCCAGAAGGTCGAGCTGCGCCGGCCCCACGAACTGGTCGGCCAGATAGCGGCCTTCCAGCCTGCCGTAACGCTCCGTGATCTCGTCGCCGACGCTGAGAAAGCGGAAGTCGGGGCCGTCTACGGCCAGCGTGGCCAGGAAGCGCAGGTCGGGTGCGAGCGAGCTGAGCTGCAGCGCGTCGTAGGCAGGGACGCCGCCGCCCGCCAGCGAGCGCCAGTGCGCGAGCGCCCGGGCAAGCCTCCCGTGCCAGACGCCGGCGCTGAGCGTGTCGTCGCCATCGTCGTCGAGGGCGAGGAAGCGCATGGCCGCCTGCCTCCTAGGCACGCTGCATGACTCGGGTCGGACGCGCCGGGCTTCTCCCTCGGGCCTGGCTTGGCACGGCTACTTCTCCTCCTCTTGTGCCGTTTGACGCACCACGCATACAGCTATCGTCTGTCACAGGAAAAGGTAAGAATTTCGTAACATGCCGGCATACATATTATCGTATGCTGTCACGGCCGATACTTGGCAACTTTTCCAGGTTGTACAGATGAAACATTGTCTCGCGCAGTTTTCACTGCGCGAGACGGTGCAACCGGCTGGCCGTCAGCGCCCGTGCAGGATCCGGGCGTGATGGGCGATGTGGTCGGCAATGAAGGTCTGGATGAAGTAGTAGCTGTGGTCGTACCCGGCCTGCATCCGGAGCTGGCACTGCTGGCCGGCGGCGGCGCAGGCCTTCTCGAATGCTTCGGGGCGCAGCTGTTCCGCCAGGAACTGGTCCGCATCGCCCTGGTCGATGAGGATGGCATGGGCGGTGGGGCGCCGGGCGACCAGCAGCGTGGCGTCGTGTTCTGCCCAGGCATCCCTGTCCGGGCCGAGGTAGGCGGTGAAGGCCTTCCAGCCCCACGGCACGTCCACCGGGTGGCAGATCGGCGCGAAGGCCGACACGCTGCGGAAGCGGTCCGGGTGCTTCAGCGCCAGGGTCAGGGCGCCGTGGCCGCCCATGGAGTGGCCCATGATGCCCATCCGGTCCAGCGACACCGGGAAGTTCGCCCCGACCAGCGCCGGCAGCTCGTCCGCGATGTAGCTCTCCATGCGATAGTTGCGGGCCCAGGGTTCGCGGGCGGCGTCGATGTAGAAGCCGGCGCCGGTGCCAAGGTCCCAGTCGTCATCCTCGCCGGGGACCCCGGCCCCGCGCGGGCTCGTGTCCGGAAAGACGAGGGCAAGGCCGTGCTCGGCCGCGAACCTCTGGGCGTTGGCCTTGATCGTCGCCGTTTCCTCGGTGCAGGTGAGGCCGGCGAGGTAGAGGACAACCGGCACCGGCCCGCGTCGTGCCTGCGGTGGCAGGAACAGCGCAAAGCGCATGTCGGTGCCCGTGCTGGCGCTGGCGTGGCGGTAGAAGCCCTGCACCCCGTCGTGACATTTCTGTTCGGAAATCCGTTCCATCTCGAGCTCCTGCTGTCGCGCCGGCGCGGTTTAGCACGGAAGCGCCGCGGGCCGTCACCCGGCCGGTCGTGATCCGGCCGGAGCCCGCGGGAAACTGCGCCTGCGGGGGGAACCTTGCCGCCCCGCCATCCGTTGCCTTGGCAGTCCGGCCGGTCGGAGCCGGAAATCTCACAAGGATTGAGGCCATGGCTACAGGCAACGAGAAGCCGGGCCGCGACGCCGCCAGCGCCTTCGAGGAGGTGAAGCAGCGGACGGCGTCCGGCATCGAGGATCTGGAGGGCGCCGCGCGGGAACGCGCCGAAGCGATCGGCCAGGACATGGGGCATCGCGCCGAAGCGGTTGCCGAAGCAGTCCGGGCAGCGGGCGAGTCGCTGCGCGGCAAGGAATACTGGCTCGCCGACGCCGCCGAAAGCGTCGGGCGGAGTCTGGAGCGGCTGTCCGCGGCGGCGCGGGAAAAGGGAATCGACGGGATCCGGCGGGACGTGGAGCAGCTCG
>CALKHQ010000197.1 GCA_937988735.1 uncultured Alphaproteobacteria bacterium | reverse complement strand
AGCCTCCTGCTACGCCGACTCTGCCACTGACGCGATTCTCAAACGGACTCTCAGCGTATGCCCGACGCACGATTCCGGACCTTTCCAGCCGCGACGATCCGGATGCTGCGCTCGTCGCATGGATGGAACGGGAAGAAATCCTGTTCCGTACACTGGAAAAGCATCTGCTCGGGGAGAAACTGCGCACCCTGATACAAGCAGGTACCCAAGACACGGAACCGTTCGTCGAGCTGATGCAGAGTGCCTTGCAGCGCCGACGGTCACGCGCCGGTTCCGCCCTGGAAAATCACCTTGAACAGGTTTTCAGGGATCACGGGGTGACCTATACGAGAGGCGGTGTCACGGAAAAGAACCTGAAGCCGGACTTCATCTTTCCCGGAATCAGCCACTACCATGATTCCAGCTTCCCGAAGACCCGGCTCACCATGCTGGCGACGAAGTCAACCTGCAAGGACAGGTGGCGGCAGATCCTTAACGAGGCCGCGCTGATTCCGGTGAAGCACCTTCTGACGCTCGAACCCAGTATCAGCGAGAATCAGACGGATGAAATGAAGGACGCAGGGGTACAGCTGGTTCTGCCACGCGGCCTCCATCCGACATGTACACCAGCCCAGCAGGCGTGGATCATGGATGTAGCGGGCTTCACTGAACTGGTGCGCGAACGCCAGCAGCCGTGAGCGGCGAGGCCCCCGTTTCTAGCCCGGTCCAGGCATAGCGGAGGCGCCTTCCCCCCCTAATACACCCGCGCCTTCGGGGGGAAGCTCTGGACCTCGTTGGTCAGGGGCTGGAGGTGGACCGGGCGGTAGGCGATGTCGACCTTGCCGGAGTCGTCGCACCAGACGACGGTGTGCTTCAGCCAGTTGACGTCGTCGCGCTCCGGGAAGTCCTCGCGGGCGTGGGCGCCGCGGCTTTCCTCGCGGTTCAGCGCGCTCTCGATCGAGACCTTGGCCTGGTAGAGCAGGTTCTCCAGCTCCAGCGTCTCCACCAGGTCGGAGTTCCAGATCATCGAGCGGTCGCTGACCTTGAGGTCGGCGCGCCTGGCCCAGGCCTGGTTCATCAGCTCGACGCCCTCGCGCAGCACCTCGCCGGTGCGGAAGACGGCGCAGTTGTTCTGCATCACCTTCTGCATCTCGAGGCGGAGGTGGGCGGTGCGGGTGCCGCCGTTGGCGTGGCGCAGGCGGTCCAGCCGCTCCACCGCCATCTCGCCCGCGCCCTTGGGCAGCGGGCGGTTCGGCTCGCCCGGGTCCACGATCTGGGCGGCGCGGAGGGCCGCGGCGCGGCCGAACACCACCAGATCGAGGAGCGAGTTGGAGCCTAGCCGGTTCGCGCCGTGGACCGAGACGCAGGCCGCCTCGCCGATCGCCATCAGGCCGGGGACGACGCGGTCCGGGTCGTCCGGGGTCGGGCTGATCACCTCGCCATGGTAGTTGGTGGGGATGCCGCCCATGTTGTAATGGCAGGTGGGCAGCACCGGGATCGGCTCCTTGGTCACGTCCACGCCGGCGAAGATGCGCGCGGTCTCGGCAATGCCGGGCAGGCGCTCGTGGATGACGTCGGGGTCGAGGTGCTCGAGGTGGAGATGGATGTGGTCCTTCTCCGGCCCCACGCCGCGGCCCTCGCGGATCTCGATGGTCATCGAGCGGGAGACGACGTCGCGGCTGGCGAGGTCCTTGGCGGAGGGCGCATAGCGCTCCATGAAGCGCTCGCCCTCGGAGTTGGTGAGGTAGCCGCCCTCGCCGCGCACGCCCTCGGTGATGAGGCAGCCGGCGCCGTAGATGCCGGTGGGGTGGAACTGGATGAACTCCATGTCCTGCAGCGGGATGCCGGCGCGCAGCGCCATGCCGCCGCCGTCGCCGGTGCAGGTGTGGGCGGAGGTGCAGGAGAAGTAGGCGCGCCCGTAGCCGCCGGTGGCGAGCACCGTGAGCTTGGCGTTGAAGCGGTGCAGCGTGCCGTCGTCGAGGTTCCACGCCATCACGCCGCGGCAGGCGCCATCCTCCATGATCAGGTCGATGGCGAAATACTCGATGAAGAACTCGGTGCTGTAGCGCAGCGACTGCTGGTAGAGGGTGTGCAGCATCGCGTGGCCGGTGCGGTCGGCCGCGGCGCAGGTGCGCTTCGCCGGCGGGCCCTCGCCGAACTCGGTGGTCATGCCGCCGAACGGGCGCTGGTAGATCCTGCCGTCCTCGGTGCGGCTGAACGGGAGCCCGAAGTGCTCGAGCTCGATCACCGCCGGGATCGCCTCGCGGCACATGTATTCGATCGCGTCCTGGTCGCCGAGCCAGTCCGACCCCTTGACGGTGTCGTACATGTGCCAGCGCCAGTCGTCGGGCCCCATGTTGCCGAGCGCGGCCGAGATGCCGCCCTGGGCGGCGACGGTGTGGCTGCGGGTGGGGAAGACCTTGGTGACGCAGGCGGTCTTCAGCCCCTTCTGGGCCATGCCGAAGGTGGCGCGCAGGCCGGCGCCGCCGGCACCGACGACGACCACGTCATGGGTGTGGTCGATGATCTCATAGGCCTTGGGCATCGATGCGTCCTCTGGCGGATGCGGGCAGGCGCGGGCACGGGCCGGCGCCGGTCGTCGTTGCGTCACGGCGGGCCGCCGGATGGCGGTGCGGCGCTCCCCGCGATGACGGCATGAGGGGTGTCATCGCGCGCTCAGCCGAACGCGACCTTGAGCACCGCGAAGATGGCGGTCGCGCCGAGCACGGCGGCGGCGAACTTGTTGATCAGCAGCAGCGTGGTCTTCAGCCACGGGGTGTGGACATAGTCCTCGATCACCACCTGGGCGCCGAGCTGGGCGTGGTGGAAGGTGGCGACGATCAGCAGCACGCTGGCGATCGCCGGGAACGGCGAGCCCAGCCACTCCAGCACCGCGTCGCGGCCGGCGCCGACCAGCGTGAGGAGGGAGATCACGTACCAGATCACCAGCGGCACCAGGGCGACCGCGGTGACCCGCAGCACCCACCAGTGCTCGACGCCTTCCTTCGCCGAGCCGAGACCGCGAACGCGCGACAGGGGACTGCGCATGGCCATCCTCCCTCAGCCCAGCCAGACGACGTAACCGGCGACCCAGACGAACGCCGTCATCGCGACGGAGAACGCCACCACCGCCCAGCCGGTGGCGTTGATGGTAGGTATCTCGTAGCCCTTGCCGATGTCCCAGAACAGGTGGCGGATGCCGTTGGCGAGGTGGAAGAACAGCGCCCAGGTCCAGCCCAGCAGCAGGATCTGGCCGAGCCAGGAGCCGAGGAACCACTGGGCACTGGCGAAGGCGTCGTCGCCGACGGCAGCGGCGATCAGCCACCACACCCACAGCAGCGTGCCGATGAACAGCGCCAGGCCCGTGACCCGGTGCAGGATCGACAGGGCCATGCTGAGCTTCCAGCGGTAGATCTGGAGGTGAGGCGAAAGTGGGCGTGTGTTGGTAGCGGGCATGCGCCGCGGCGCTCCATGCTGCGCTGCAAGGGACGCTATGGTCTAGGACGCACGGCCGGAGAGGTCAATGGCATGGGGCGACGGCCGGTCCGCGGCGCAGCGCCGCCAGGCGCGGACAGCGTCGCCGGCATCCTGTTCCAGCCGGTCGGGGCCGGCGAGGCGCAGGGCGCCGCCGCCGTTCCGGTCGGGCATGCCCTCCGCAGGCAACGGCACCAGCGCGGCGCCGTCGAGGACAAGGACGGTCGCCGCCTCCGCGCCGGGGAGGGCGGCGACGAGGCCCTCGATCACCAGCGCCGGCGCCTCCGGGTCGGCGCAGGCGATGAGGTCCGCGACCAGGTCGGCGGTGGCGGGAACCCAGCGCCCGTCGGCGCTGCCGCCGAGCGCCGCCGGCAGCCGGTCGCGGGCCGCGGCGCTGAGCGCCTCCGCCACGTCCTCGTCCAGCTCGACGGGCATCCGCGGCCAGTCGAGCGCGATCGCCACCGCGGCGAGCGCGTCGCGGGTCTTGCGGCCGTCGATGCCGTCGATGACCAGCGACGGATGGCCGAGCACCCGAAGCGCGCTCTGGATCAGCCGGATCTGCTGCCCCGGCCCCAGCTCCGCCGCTGCGGCGGGGAGGCCAGCGAGCAGAAGCAGGCAGGCGGCGAGCGCCCGCCGCATTGCGGTCAGAGGGGCGGGCCGCCGAAGGCCTCGCAGCGGGCCCAGTATTCGGTCATGCCCTCGACGTCGCGCCGGAGCGTGAGGTCGTCAACGAAGGCGAACACGAACGGCTCGAACTCGCCGCCGGGGTCGAGCGAGCGCATCTCGCCGTCGCGCACCTCCATCACGACCGGCACCCCGAGCTCGTGCTGGCGGTAGACGATGCCGCCGGAGAAGTAGATGGCGAAGGGGGAGCTGCAGGTGGCGACGCTGTCGAGGCCGTAGATCGCCATCAGCTCCTCGCGCTCCGCGGCGTGCATACCGTCGAAGTCGAGATCCCACGTGCCGGTGGGGTCGGTGCCGAACCGCGCCTCCACCGCCGGGCCGGTCTGCGCCAGCAGCGCCTCGATCAGCGCCCCGTCGGGCCGGTCGGTCGGGCCGGCGTAGCCGGACGCGGCGGCGAAGGCCGCCGCGGCCTCCGTCGTGCGGGCGCCCCACACCCCGTCGATCGGGCCGGGGTCGTGGCCCAGCAGGTCGAGCGCGCTCTGCACGATCTGCACCTCCTGCTCGGGCGTCGGCGGGTCTCCGGCGACGGCGGGCGATGCCGCCGCCAGCACCATCGCGACCGCGGCCATTGCTCTGTTCATTCCCTGTCTCCTTCTGTCAGTCGCCGTTGGACGCAACGGGCCCGGTTCCGGTTCACCGACCGCGGGCGAAGGTCGCGCCCGCGCGCCGCCGCCGGGGCTTGCCCAGCCCCGGCCCCGTTCCTATGGTCGCCTCCGCAGCCGACCAGGCAACCGAGCATGAACGTACTGACCCCGGAGCGCACGTCCGATCTCGCCGCCGGCGGGCCGCCCGGCCCGGTCGAGGCCCATCGCCGGCTGGTCGAGAGCGGCGTGATCGAGCACGACCCCGCCCAGGCGGAGGCGGTCGCCGAGCTGCAGCGGCTGTACGACGAGCTGGCGGCCGGCCAGCCGGCGCAGCCCCGGCCACGCGGCGGGCTGGGCCGGCTGGTGTCGCGGCTGTTCGGAGGCGGCGAAAGCGGCACGCGGACGGCGCCGCGCGGCATCTACCTCCACGGCGACGTCGGCCGCGGCAAGTCGATGCTCATGGACCTGTTCTTTGCCGGCGCGCCGGTGCCGCGCAAGCGGCGGGTCCACTTCCACGCCTTCATGCTGGAGGTGCACCGCACCATCCACGGCTGGCGCCAGGAGGCGAAGGCGGCCGGCCGCGACATCGCGGACCCGATCCCGCTGCTCGCCGACAAGATCGCGCAGGAATCGCCGCTGCTGTGCTTCGACGAGTTCCACGTCACCGACGTCGCCGACGCGATGATCCTGTCGCGGCTGTTCACCGCGCTGCTCGCCCGCGGGGTGGTGGTGGTCGCCACCAGCAACTGGCCCCCGGAGCTGCTGTACACGAACGGCCTGCAGCGGGAGTCGTTCCTGCCGTTCATCACGCTGGTCCGCGAGCGGTTCGCGGTCGTCGAGCTGGCGGCCGCGAAGGACTACCGGATGGCGCGGATGATCGGGCATCCGGTGTATTTCTGCCCGCTGGGGCCGGCGGCGACGGCGGCGCTGGACGACGCCTTCGCCCGCCTCACCGACGGCGCGGAGGGCACGCCGATGACCCTCGACGTCGACGGGCGGACGCTGACCGTGCCGCGGCAGGCGCGCGGCACGGCGCGGGCGGGCTACGACCTGCTGTGCCGCGAGCCGCGGTCCGCCGCCGACTTCATCGCGCTGGCGCAGGCGTTCCACGCGCTGGTGCTGGACGACGTGCCGCGGCTGCCGGCGGACCGGAGCGACGAGACCAAGCGGTTCATGCTGCTGATCGACACGCTGTACGAGCACCGGACCAAGCTGGTCATGGCGGCCGAGGCCCCGCCGCACGACCTCTACCGCGGCCGGCCGCTGGCCCTCGAGTTCCGCCGCACCGCGAGCCGGCTGAACGAGATGCAGGCGGCCGACTACTGGCGGTCCGCCGCCCCCGCACGGTAGGGGAAGGGGCGCGCCGGCCGTCGCGCGGGGACTGCGCGACGCCGCCGCATACCCGCGATTGTGGCTTGCCACCACCGGTCGGCACCGCTTTGATAGCGGGCATCGCGCCGGACACAACGGCGTTGATCCAACGGGAGGAATGAATGCTACGCAAGCTGCTCTGCGCGGCGACGATCGTGGCCGGCGCCGGCTTGGGCGCGGCGTCGTCGGCTGTCGCCCAGGACAAGGACCTGACGATCGCCCTGATCCCGGGGCTGACCACCGACGCCTTCTACATCACCATGCACCGCGGCGCGCAGCATGCGGCAGACGCCCTGGGCGTCGAGCTGATCTTCCAGGGCGCGCCGGAGTTCAACCCGACCCTGCAGGTGCCGGTGCTGGATGCGGTGATCGCCCGCCAGCCGGACGCGATCCTGATCGCGCCGACCGACAAGGTACAGCTGATCGAGCCGCTGCGGCAGGCGCATGAGGCCGGCATCCCGGTCATCACCGTCGATACCTTCATCGACGACGGCATGTACCAGGACGGCAGCGGCGACGGCGATTTCCCGCTGAGCTACATCGCCTCCGACAACATCCTCGGCGGGCGGATGGCGGCGCGGGCGCTGGCCGAGGCCATCGGCGGCACCGGGTCGGTCTACGTCTCGAACGTCAAGCCCGGCATCTCCACCACCGACCAGCGCGAGGAAGGCTTCAAGCTGGAGATGGCGGAGCACTATCCCGACATCACCGTGCTGGAGACCCAGTACAACGACGATGACGCCAACAAGGCCGCATCGCAGTTCGAGGCGGTGTTCGCCCGCAATCCGGACCTTGCCGGCGTGTTCGGCGCCAACCTGTTCTCGGCCGTCGGCGCCGCCAACGGCGTCCGCGCCTCCGGCGTGTCGGGCCAGGTGAAGGTGGTGGCGTTCGACGCCCCGCAGTCGATCGTGGACGACATCAAGAACGGCCTGGTCGACATGGCCATCGCCCAGCACCCGGCGGAGATCGGCTACTACGGCGTGGTCAGCGCCTATGCCCACCTCACCGGCCAGTCGATCCCGGTCACCATCGGCACCGGCTTCACGGTGATCGACGCCTCCAACGTCGACGATCCCGAGATCCAGAAGTTCGTCTACAGCGAGTAGACCCAGCTGC
>CALKHQ010000196.1 GCA_937988735.1 uncultured Alphaproteobacteria bacterium | reverse complement strand
ACGGTTCGCCGGCCGTCCACTGTTCGCGGACGGCAGCGAGGGCGTCGGGATTCCGGTCGAGGATGGCGAGGTTCGCGGCTGCGGTGAGCCGGCGCAGGTCGACGGCAGGAAAGACGGCGTCGCCGAGCGCCAGCGCCCGGGCGAAGCGGGTGCGCGCTGCTGCCGCGTCGCCGCTGCCGGCCAGGGCTGCGACCGCGTCGGCCATCTGCCGCTCCCACAGCAGCGCCTCCGCGGGCCAGCCTGCGCGCTCCGCCGCCGCGCGGAGCAGCGCCGGGATTTCCGGTTCAGGCGCCGAGGTAGGCGCGGCGGACATGCTCGTTCTCGTGCAGGTCCGACGCCTTGCCTTCCAGCGCCACGGTGCCGGTCTCCAGCACATAGGCGTAGTCGGCGAGCCGGAGCGCGAGCTCGGCATTCTGCTCGACCAGCACGATGGTCATGCCGTCGCGGGCGAGCTCCAGCAGGATGCGGGCAATCTCCTGCACCACCACCGGCGCAAGGCCCATCGAGGGTTCGTCCAGCAGCAGCAGCTTCGGGGCCGACATCAGCGCGCGGCCGATGGCGAGCATCTGCTGCTCGCCGCCCGACAGCGTCTTCGCCCACTGGCTGCGGCGCTCGCGCAGGCGCGGGAAGTGGGTGAACACGGTCTCCAGGTCAGCGGCGACCGCAGCCCGGTCGCGCCGGAGGAAGGCGCCGGTGTGCAGGTTTTCCAGCACCGTGAGGTCGGGGAATATGCGCCGCCCCTCGGGCACATGGGCGATGCCGCGGGCGACGATCCGCTCCGGCGGCAGCCGGTCGATGCGCTCGCCGGCGAAGCGGATCTCGCCGCTGCTCAGCCGGTTGAGGCCGGAGATGGTGCGCAGCGTCGTGCTCTTGCCGGCGCCGTTGGCGCCGATGATGGTGACGATGCCGCCCTCGCGCACCGCCATGTCGACGCCCTTGAGCGCGGGAACGGAGGCGTAGTGGACGTGGGCGCCGGTGACCTCAAGCAGCATCGAGGCTGGCCCCCAGATAGGCTTCGATCACCGCCGGGTTGCTGCGGATGGCAGCCGGGTCGCCCTCGGCCAGCAGGCGGCCGAAACTCAGCACCGTGATCCGGTTGCACAGGCCCATCACCGCGGTCATGTCGTGTTCGACCAGCAGCATGGTGACGCCGCGGTCGCGCACCTTGCGCATCAGCGTCATCATCGTCTGGGTCTCTTCCGGGTTCATGCCGGTGAAGGGCTCGTCGAGCAGCAGCACCTGGGGCTCGGCCGCCAGCGCCACCGCGATGCCCAGCGCGCGCTGCATGCCGTGGCTGAGGCTGCCGGCGAGGTCGCCAGCGCGCGACGCGAGGCCGACGAACTCCAGCAGCCCCTCGGCCGCGGCCCGTGCGTCGCGCTCCACGGCGACGTTGAATCCGAAGAGCTGGCTGAGGAAGGAGGCGCGGGCGTGGAGGTGGCGGCCGACCAGCACGTTCTCCAGCACCGTCATCTCGCGGAACAGGGTCGTGTGCTGGAAGGTGCGGACCAGCCCGCGGCGGGCGATCTGGGCGGTGCTCATGCCGCCGATGTCCTCGCCGCGGTAGATGATCCGCCCGGACGTGGGCCGGTAGTAGCCCGAGATCAGGTTGAAGGTGGTGGTCTTGCCGGCACCATTGGGGCCGATCAGCCCGTGGATGGTGCCTTCCTCCACGGCGAAGCTCACGTCGGATACTGCCATGAGGCCGCCGAAGCGTCGGCTGAGCCCCTGCACCTCCAGCACCGGCATGGCTGGTTTGCGCCTCCCCCGCTTGTGTTCGGATTTTCTACCTGTCAGGGTGCGCGAGCGCCCCGGCATAATCAAGCGGAAGTCGCCCCGGGCGGGGCTGGCGCGTGCACCGGTGCGCGGCGATTGGTCGGCGATTCCGGGCAGGAAGGGCTGCAGTGGCAGGCGAGCGCATCTACCTGGCGGGACCGGACGTGTTCCTGCCGGACCCGATGGCGATGGCGGAAGCGAAGAAGCGGATCTGCGCCGCCCACGGCTTCGCCGGCGTCTTTCCGCTCGACAAGGAGCTCGACCTTTCCGGCCTGGAGCCGCTCCAGGCCGGGCAGCGGATCTACCGCGCCAACGAGGAGCTGATGCGCGGCTGCGACCTGATCATCGCCAACATGACGCCGTTCCGCGGACCAGGCATGGATGCGGGCACGGCGTTCGAGATGGGCTTCATGCGCGCGCTGGGGAAGCCGGTGCTGGGCTATACAAACGACGGGCGGCTTTTCGCGGAACGGACCCGCGCCTTCCTCGGCATCGCCCGCGGCGCCGGCGGCCACCCCCATGGTGACGCCGACCCCGATGGCATGCTGATCGAGGACTTCGCCATGGTGGACAACCTGATGATGCACGGCGCGGTCGTCGCCTCGGGCGGCGAGATCGCGGTGGAGGACGTCGCCGGCTCCGCGCGCTTCACCGCGCTCGCAGCATTCGAGCGGGCGGTGCTGTGCGCGCGGGAGCTGCTCGGCTGACGCTCAGTGGACGTCGTCTGACTGGCCGAAGGCTGCCTCGAGCGCATCGAGGCTGAAGTCCGCTCCTCGAGCGCAGGCGAGGATCGGCGCCTCCTTGCGGGTGACGAGGTCGGCCGCCTTCAGCACGTCCTCCACCGCGTCGTGCGGCACCACCACCGCGCCGTGGCGGTCCGCATGGATCAGGTCGTTGTGGCGGGCGACCATTCCGGCAATGTTCACCTCGCCGCCGAAATCCACCACATGCACCCAGATGTGCGAGGGGACGACCGTTCCCGCCAGCATGCCGAAGCCCGGCGCGATCGCATCGAGGTCGCGGATGGCGCCGTTGGTGACGACGCCGAGGCAGCCGCAGGCCTTGTGGATGGCGGAGTTGACCTCGCCCCAGAACGAGCCGAGGCCGGGGGTGTCGTCCAGGTCCTGGATCAGCGAGATCTTCGGCACCGCGCCCTCGCCGACATAGCGGTAGTATGCCATGCGGTGGCGACGGACCTCCGCCGGCGGCTCCGCGGGCGGCCGCGACGCGCGGATGGTGGCGGTGCGGGCGAAGCCGACCATCGGCTTCATGTCGGGGAAGGGCGCGATCAGCGTGCGCGTGGTGAAGCCGTAGCCGCGCCGCTCGGGCCGCACGACCTCCAGCGCATTGCAGATGGTGGGCGTGTCGTAGGCGGCCAGCGCCGCCAGGCGGGCCGGGTCGATTGTCGGTTCGCTCATGTTGGCTCTTCGATGATCCGGACTGGAGGGGCTGTCACTATGCCCAGAGCCGGACGGCGAAGACAATGACCCAGAATGCGGCGGCGATGGCGAGCGAGTAGCTCGCGAAGCGCAGCAGCGCCTCGCGGTAGGCGGTGCGGACCAGCCGCGCGGCGAGCTCCTTCGGCGGGCGCTGGGAGGCGTCCAGCAGCGCCCACACCTCGCTGTGGCGGTGGTCGATGCGGTCGGCGCGAAGCGCCCGCCAGCGCAGGATGAAGAACATCAGGCTGACCAGCAGCGCCCCGGCCCGCGCGCACAGCAGGGGATCGTAGGACAGGGCCACCATCACGGTCATGATGGCGAGCCCGCCGAAGGCGCACGCCCGTCCCACGCTGACGAAGGCGAGATGCTGGAGCGGATTCATGATCGCACCCCTTCCGCCGGACAGCATGACGCGAAACGGCGCCGCGGACGAATCAAGGTCGCGTTAGAACGGCCCTCAGATGCCGGCGAAATTGGCGGTCGCGGGCAGGGTGAGCACGGCGGCCGCGCCGAACCAGACCCAAAGGCTCGCCTCGTCGGTCGTCTTGCGCCGGGTCACGCGCTCGAACAGGGCCGCCACCACGCCGCTCGCCATCAGGGTCAGCGTCGCGCAGATGATGGACGCGAGATAGAAGGAGATCTCCATCGTGAACGGCAGGAAGGAGGGGTACCACGCGGGCGACCAGGCCCAGATGTGAAAGACGGCCGGCGAGAAGATGCCGTTGACGATGCTGATGCCGACCAGCAGGAAGATGATGAAGTCGCGGTCCATGGCGTCACTGCAACCGGTCGAGCACGGACGGGTCGGCGGGCGCCTCGATGCCGGGGGCGAGTCCGAGCGAGTCCATCGCGAGGTACAGGGCGGCCCGCAGCAGCATCAGCCAGAGGACGGCGAAGACGAGCAGCGGCAGCGGCGGCACCGCGCGCGGCGTCACGAATGCGACGACGGCGAGCACGGGGTTCGTCAGCCGCTGGAACGCCTTCCAGATGTAGTTGTCCCACGCGGGCGGCACGAACAGCCCGAGCAGCGCCCGCGCGAGCAGGCTGTAGACGAGCGCCGCCAGCACGTAGTTCGGCACGTGGAAGTACCAGTAGTCCCAGAAGCTGGTGTCCATGGCTGCCGTGATCTGCCGAATCGCCCGCGCGTTCCTGCCGCATCCTAGAGGCCGTCGGCGGCGGCTGTCGCCCGCCGACGCGCGTACCTCCCGCAGGGGAAGCGCCGGCTCGTCTTCATGTAGTCGGGTGGGTCCGGAAAGAGGGGAGGGGCGCCCGCGGGGCGCCCCTCCGGGGGGTGGTCGAGTCCGGGGTCAGTGGGCGGCTTCGGCGCCCCTGTCCATCAGCGCCTCGCCGCGCGGAATGCGCAGCGCCTGGATGAAGTCCTGCATCTCCTGCGACGGAGCCGGCGTCGCCAGGCTCACCAGCCAGGTGACCAGGAAGCCGACGGGCAGCCCGAAGATGCCGCAGGAGATGTTGGAGATGCCGAAGATCGGCTCAGCGCCGAAGCCGATGCCCGGGTGGGTGTAGACCAGGTAGGCGACGGTGACGGCGAAGCCCGATATCATGCCCCAGATCGCCCCCGCCGCGGTGGTCCGCCTCCACCACACGCCCATCACCAGCGCCGGGAACAGGCCGGCGGCGGCAAGACTGAAGGCGTAGGACACCAGCGCCAGGATGTTCCCCAGCGAGAGGAACGCCACGGCGGTCGCCCCCAGCACGGCCACGACGATGAGCAGCACCCGGGCGACGACCAGCCGGCGGCGGGTGGTCGCGTGCGGGTCGATCATCCGGTAGTAGATGTCGTGGCTGAGCGCGTTGGCGATCGCGAGGAGCAGGCCGTCGGCCGTGGACAGCGCCGCGGCCAGGCCGCCCGCCGCCACCAGGCCGGCGATCACGTAGGGCAGGCCCGCAATCTCCGGGGTGGCGATCACCACCACGTCGGTCTGGATGGCGAAGGCGGTGTGGTTGAGCTCGTTCACCCCCGCCGCCTGGCAGGCGTCGAAGATCATCTGCGCGGTCAGCGCGACGCCGTTGAGCGCGTCGCCCGTCGCGCCGCAGATGCTGACCCGCCCCAGGTCGCCGAACGACCGGATCCAGCTGTTGCCGGCCAGCAGGGCCTCGACGTCGCCGATCGATGCGACGCTGGAGCCGAGCACGTTCTGGTACACCTCCAGCTTGGCGAAGGAGGCGTAAGCGGGCGCGGTGAAGTAGAGCAGGAAGATGAACAGCAGCGACCAGCCCACGGACTTCCGCGCCTCACGCACGCTGGGCGTGGTGAAGAAGCGCATCAGCACGTGGGGCAGGGAGGCCGTGCCGATCATCAGGCAGACCACCAGGGCGAAGAAGTTGAATGCCTCGGTGAAGTTCTGTGGCGTCTGCATGAACGGCTTCACGCCCTCCAGCGCCGGCTTGGTCTGCTCCAGCTCCTGAACCTGCTGCAGCACCTGGCCGTACATGATCTGCGGCAGTGGAACGCCGGTCCGCTGGGCCGACAGGATCACCACCGGCACCAGGTAAGCGACGATCAGCACGATGTACTGGGCGACCTGGGTCCAGGTCACCGCCCGCATTCCGCCGAGCATCGAGCACACCAGGATGCCGAGCAGGCCGACGTAGACCGCGACCTCGAACGGCATGCCGAGGAAGCGCGAGGCGATTTCGCCGGTGCCGGAGATCTGGCCGAGCAGATAGGTGAAGGAGCAGCAGAACAGCACGACAATGCCGATCAGCCGCGCGACGTTGCCGCCGTAGCGGGCGCCGAGGAAGTCGGGCACCGTGTAGGCACCGAACTTGCGCAGATAGGGGGCGATCAGCACCGCCACCAGGACATAGCCGCCGGTCCAGCCGACGACGAAGGCGAGGTAGCTGTAGCCCGCGTTGTAGATGCCGCCCGCCATGGCGATGAAGGAGGCGGCCGACATCCAGTCGGCGGCGGTCGCCATGCCGTTGTAGAACGCCGGAACCCTGCGGCCCGCGACGTAGTACTCCGACACCTGCATCGTGCGCGAGATGTAGCCGATGCCTGCGTAGACGGCGATCGTGAAGAACACGAACAGATAGCCGATGACGCGGTCGGGGAGCCCGATCTGCTCGAGGACGGCGAGCAGGATGACGAAGGCGAGGAAACCGCCCGTGTAGATGCCGTAGACCCGGCCGAGATTCTGCGTGAAGTCGCCTTTCATAGCCATCGCGCGATCCTCCGCTCAGTCTTCGGCCACGCCGCATTCCTCGTCGATCCGGTTCTGCCGATGGGCGAACCAGAAGCAGAGGATCACGAAGACGATCAGCGAGCCCTGGGCGGCGAAGTACCAGCCGAGCGGGAAGCCGAAGACGACGATCTCGTTGAGCGCGCCGACGAAGAAATGGATGACGAAGCTGAAGATGAACCAGATCAGCAGAATGACCCACATCAGGGCCTTGGTCTTTTCCCAGTGTCGCCGGGCTACCTCCGGCGCAACCCCTGTATCCGCCATGGCGTGAACCCTCCTGCGCATGTTGCTGCTTGGCGACCGGCATTGCGGGAGGACGCACAAGGGCCGAGGCTGCTGCTGCAGCCTTCCGCGGACACTTCGATCAAGGTTCGTGCGACCGCCAGACAAACCTCCCGGCCGAGTCTTCATGCTCGTTTTTTCTTTCAGCAATACCCATAGTTGTGCGCGACCGACAAGCGCGAAGATGATTTGGTGAATGCTGCGCCGGACTCTCACCCGTCTGTTTCCGCCCCGCCCGGTGGTCGCAACCCGGGAGGATCTCGAGGATTTCCTGCGCACGCGCGCGGCCTTCGTCTCGCAGAAGGCGATGTACGAATACTGCCGGGCACGGGCCGGCGTGATGTGGGACAAGCTGATGCTGGAGGAGGCGTTCGTCGCCGAACTCGAGCGCGGGCGCTGGCAGGCGTTCGCGGCCGCGCTGTCGGACCTGGCGGTGGTGGCGGAGCTCGTGCTGCGGCAGCACAGCCGGGACGGCGCGCATGTCCCGGTGCTGGCGGCCTCCGCGGCGCGGGTGCTGGCGGGCGAGCCGCGGCTTCGGGCCTGGGGAGTGGATGCCGCGGCGGTGGAGGCGGAGATCCGGCTGCGGCTGGCGGAGGCGGCGGCGAACCCGCCGCGGAAGGTCTATCAGATCAGCGAGCGGGCCGGCGGGCGGATCTTCGCACTGCTTCCGATCCACCCGTCGGTACGGCGGGCCGACGAGGCCATGGTCGTCAACAGCGTCCGGTTCCTGATGATCCGGGCCTATGAAGAACTCGCCGCCGCCAAGCGGGGCCTGGCGGCGGCGATGATGCAGGGACGCTGAGGAGAAGGGGCAGCTAGCTGGCCGCAGCCGTCTCGATCAGCTTGGTGACCTCGCTGGCGATCTCCATGTGCGCCATGTGGCCGACGTTGGGCGCCCTGGTCACGGTCACGTTGCCGCCGAGGCCGTCGGCGTGGGAAACCGGCAGGATGCGGTCCTCGGTGCCCCACACGATCTGCACCGGCACGCTCACCGCGGCGAGCGCGTCGCGCAGCAGGTTCGCCTGCTTGCCGCCGGCGAATACCGAGCCGGAGATCGCCTTCAGCGCGTCCTCCACGCCGTCGAGGCGCTTGAACTTGAGCACCTCGTTGACCATGTCGCGCGTCACCAGCTCCGGGTTGGCGAACAGCATGGACAGCACCGGCTTCATGTCGTTGCGGCGCTGCGCGCCGATGAAGCCGTTGATGTAGTCCATGTTGATCTCCGAACCGAGGCCGGCCGGGCTGATCAGCGTGAGGGACGCCACCTTGGCAGGCGCGGCCTGGGCCACGGCGATCGCGATTGCGCCGCCCAGCGAGTGGCCGACGAGATGTGCCTTGTCGATGCCGACGGCGTCCAGGAACTTCACCACCGTGCCGCTGAGCATGGCGAAGGAGCCGTCGCCCACCGCCTTGCCCGAGGCGCCGTGGCCGGGCAGGTCAAGTGCGTAGGTCCGGTGCTTCTCCGACAGGTTCGGCTGGTTGAACATCCAGTTGTTCAGGTCGCCGCCGAAGCCGTGGATGAAGACGATCGCCGGCCCCTCCTGGCCCATCTGCAGGTAGTTGATCTTGCGGCCGTCGATCTCGACGCTCTGCGCCTTCGGTGCCGAGGCCTCCGCCTTGGCCATCAGCTCGGCGAACTCGTCCTCGAACTTCTTCACGAAGGCGTCGATCTCGGCGTCGGACACGTCGCCGTTGACCACGACCGCCATCAGCGCGCCAACGGGCAGGGTGTCACCCGGCTTGGCGACCAGCCGCTTCACCGTGCCGGAAATGGTCGCTTCCAGCGCATTGGCGATCTTCGACGTCTCGATGTCGCAGATTTCCTGGCCGGGCGCGATCGTGTCCCCCTCGGAGATGTGCCATTCGGTGAGGGTGCCCTCCTGCATGGCAAGACCCCATTTCGGCATCACCACCGATTGAATCGCGTCTGTCATGGTCCTCGTCCTTGGTCTGTGCAGCCACCGTCTGCGAAAACGGCAACAGGGGATAACACGGCAGTCGGGGCGGGTCCTCGCAGGCTCCGGGCCCTTGCCATCGGTTGTTGAGCGGCTTGCATCAGCGCCGGGCGCCGGCACGGCGCTGATGCAATGCGCCCAGGGTGCCCGGCCGGAGAGGGCGTCCTCTCCGGCCGGAGCGCACGCTCAGGCGTAGGCGTGAACCTCGCGCACGGCCGCGGCGATCTTCTCCGGGCTGGGGATGTAGAGATCCTCCAGCGCGGGCGAGAAGGGCACCGGCGCGTGCGGCGCGGTCACCATCTTGATCGGCGCCTTCAGGGCTCCGAACGCGTTCTGCACCACCTGGGCGGAAACGTCGGTGGCGATGTTGCAGCGCGGGTGAGCCTCGTCGACCACAACCAGGCGGCCGGTGTTCTCGACGCTCTCCAGCACCGTATCGATGTCCATCGGCGACGTGGTCCGCAGGTCGATGACCTCGGCCTCGATCCCGTCCTTGGCGAGCAGGTCCGCCGCATCCTTGGACAGGCTGACCATGCGGCCGAGGGTGACGATGGTGACGTCGCTGCCCTCGCGGACGATGTTCGCCTCGCCCATCGGGATGGTGTACGGATCCTCCGGCACATCCTCCTCCACGTCGTAGAGGAGCTTGTGCTCGAAGAACATCACCGGGTCGTTGTCGCGGATGGCCGCGGCGAGCAGGCCCTTCGCCTCATAGGGCGACGAGGGCACCACGCACTTCAGGCCCGGGATGTGGGTGAAGATCGGGTAGAGGCACTGCGAGTGCTGTGCCGCCGCCCGGAAGCCAGCACCGATCATGCACCGGATCACGACCGGGGTCTGCGCCTTGCCGCCGAACATGTAGCGGAACTTGGCAGCCTGGTTGAAGATCTGGTCGAAGCAGACGCCCATGAAGTCGACGAACATCAGCTCCGCCACCGGCCGCAGACCGGAGGTGGCGGCGCCGATGGCCGCGCCGATGAACGCCGACTCCGAGATCGGCGTGTCCATCACCCGGTCGGGACCGAAGATCGGCTGCAGACCCTTGGTGACACCCAGCGGGCCGCCCCAGGCGTCCTGCTCGCCGGGGGCGTTCGTGCCCCCGGCGATGTCCTCGCCCATCAGGATGACGGTCTTGTCGCGTTCCATTTCCTGGCGGAGCGCCTCGTTGATGGCGCCCCGGAACGACAGCTTGCGAGCCATTGGCCTTGGATCCTTGTTCGGGTCAGTACGAGACGTAGACGTCGGTGAGGAGCTCGCTGTCGGGCGGATACGGCGCCGCCTTGGCGTCGGCGACCGCATCGTCGATCAGCTTCTTCACCTCGGCGTCGATCTCGTCCATGACCTTGGCCTCGAGCAGCCCGGTCTCGGTCACCTTGGCGCGGAAGATCTTCAGGCAGTCCTTGTTCTCGCGCAGCGCCTCGACCTCGCCCTTGGCGCGGTAGGTCATGGCGTCGCCCTCGAAGTGGCCGAAGAACCGGGTGAGCTTCACCTCCAGCAGGGTCGGGCCCTCGCCGCGACGCGCCCGGGCGATCGCCTCGCCGGCCGCCTCGTAGACGGCAAAGAAGTCGAAGCCGTCGACCTGCATGCCGGGCATGCCGAAGGCCTCGGCCCGCTTCACGATGTCGCCGCTCGACACCGACCAGGAGGAGGGGGTGGACTCGGCGTAGCCGTTGTTCTCGAAGACGAAGATCACCGGCAGCTTCCACACGGTCGCCAGGTTCATCGACTCGAAGGTCGTGCCCTGGTTGGAGCCGCCGTCACCGACGAACGCGACCGCGACACCGCCGGTGCCCAGGGTCTTCGCAGCCAGCGCCGCACCGCAGACGAGGGGCGGACCGCCTCCGACGATGCCGTTGGCGCCCATCATGCCCTTGTCGAAGTCGGCGATGTGCATCGAGCCGCCCTTGCCCTTGCACAGGCCGCCTTCCTTGCCGAAGATCTCGCGCATCATCGCGTTGACGTCGCAGCCCTTGGCGATGCAGTGGCCGTGGCCGCGGTGGGTGCTGGCGATGTAGTCGATGCCTTCGTTGAGGTGCTGGCACACGCCCACGCCCGACGCTTCCTCGCCGGCGTAGAGGTGGACGAAGCCCGGAATCTCGCCGTTCCCGAACTCGATGTGCAGACGCTCCTCGAACTCGCGGATCGTCCGCATTCGCGTGTATGCGTGTATCAGGTCGTCACGACTTAATTGTAACATCAGGTTCCTCCTCTCTCTGCCGGTACCTCCGGCAAATCGTTTCGCTCTTTGCCCTCACTGTACCGGCTGTCCCGCCGGCCGCAAGTGCAGGCGCGCCATCCAGCTGCCTAGAAGTACGCCCGCCCGTCGGCACTGGAGAACAGGTGCCAGCGGCTGGTGTTGAAGCCCAGCCAGCAGGTGTCGCCGGCCCGCCCGCTAAAGCCCGGCTTGGTCCGGACCAGGAGCCGGCGTCCGTCCGCGAGCTGGGTGTCGACCAGCATGTCGCCGCCGATCGGCTCGGTGATGAACACCTTCGCCTCGATCGGCGTCTCCGGCCCGCGCTCCATCGCGACCGTCACGTCGTCCGGCCGGATGCCCAGCCGGACGGGGCCGGCCGTGGTGTCGCTGAGCCGCGCGCGCTGCTCCGGCGTGACCGGAACCGAGAACGACGGATGGGTGACGCAGATGTCGCCGCCCGCGCCGGCAAGCTCGCAGTCGACGAAGTTCATCGGCGGCTCGCCGACGAAGCCCGCCACCCACTCGTTGACCGGGTGGTTGTAGATGTCGGCGGGCGTCCCGTACTGCTGCAGCACGCCGTTGTGCATGACGGCGATCTTGTCCGCCATCGACAGCGCCTCGAGCTGATCGTGGGTCACGTAGATCATCGAGGTGCCGAGCGTGCGCTGCAGGTGCTTCAGCTCGCCGCGCATGTGGGCGCGCAGCTTGGCGTCGAGGTGCGCGATCGGCTCGTCGAACAGGAAGAGCTGCGGCTCGCGGACGATCGCGCGCCCGATCGCGACGCGCTGCTTCTGGCCGCCCGACAGCTCGTGCGGACGCCGGTCGAGCAGGTGCCCGATCTCCAGCATCTCCGCCGCCCGGCGGACCCGCTTGTCGATCTCCGCCTGCGGCATCCGGCGCAGCCGGAGGGCGTTGGCGATGTTGTTGTACACCGTGCGGTGCGGGTAGAGCGCGTAGTTCTCGAACACCATCGCGATGTCGCGGTCCTTCGGCGGCAGGTCGTTGACCCGCTTGCCCGCGAACCGGATCTCGCCGGCGGTGATGTGCTCCAGCCCGGCCAGCATGCGGAGCGTCGACGACTTCCCGCACCCGGAGGGTCCCAGGACCGACAGGAACTCGCCGTCGGCGCAGTTCAGCGTCAGATCCCGTACGGCAACCGTCTTGCCGTAGTACTTCCAGACCCTGTCGATGTTGATCTCAGCCATCCTGCGGATCGTCCTTTAAGCTACTCGCGCACGGCGCCCATGGTGAGCCCTGCCACCAGGTAACGGCGGATCAGGAGCCCGAGGAACATCATGGGAACGGTTGTCACAACGCCTGCGGCCATGATGCTGCCCCACTGGATGTTCTGCGGCTGGACCAGGCCACGCGTCGCTGCGGGCAGGGTCTTCGCGCCGCCCGAGCCGATGATCGAGGCGAACAGGTAGTCGTTCCAGGCGAACAGGATGCAGAGCACCAGGAACGCACCGACGCCGGGCGCCACCAGGGGCAGGATCTCGCGCAGCGCCTGCAGCCGCGTGCAGCCGTCGCACATCGCCGCTTCCTCGATCGCGTAGGGCACGTTGTCGAAGAAGCCCTTCAGGATCCAGATGGCGAACGGCAGGTTGAACGTGGTGTAGGCGATGATCAGGCCGGGAAGGGTGCCCACCAGGTCGAGCCCGCGGAAGATCGCCCACAGCGGGACGATCACCGCGACCACCGGCGCCATGCGGGTGGAGATGATCCAGAAGAACAGGTCCTTCTTGAACCGGAACTCCAGCCGGCTGAGGCCGTAGGCGGTCATGGCGCCCAGTACCACCGAGATCGCCGCCGAACCCGCAGCCGCGATCAGGCTGTTCTGCAGGTAGACGCCGAAGTTCTCGCGGACGAACAGGTTCTCGTAGTGGGCGAAGGTGGGCGTGAAGTTGAAGAAGGTGGGGATCGCGTTGCCCCAGTCGCCGACCGCAGGCAGCTGGAAGGCTTCCAGCAGGTCCTTGATCGACGACACGAACATGATGAAGAGCGGCAGCAGGCTCCAGATCAGGTACGCGGCGAGGAACACCACCGCGAAGATGCCGTAGGCGGTGCGGAGCGGAGAGCGGTACTGGACAATCTCACGGGAGGCCATGGTTCGTCCTCACGCTCCGGCAGCCGTGGCGGCGCGCTTCTGGGAGGGATCCTCGAACACGCGCACCAGCAGGAGCCCGAGGATGATGGTGACCAGGAGCAGGGTGAAGGCGATTGCCGAGCCCCGGTCGAGCTTGAAGAAGGAGAAGGTCACGTCGAACAGGTAGACCGGAAGGATCTTGGTTGCGTCCGCAGGGCCGCCACCGGTGAGCACCAGGATCGCGTCGATGAAGCGGAAGTTGTCCATGAAGCGCAGCAGGATCGCGATCAGGAGGAACGGATAGAGGTTCGGCAGCGTGATCTGCAGGAAGTTCTTCACCGGCCCGGCACCGTCGACCAGGTTCGCTTCCGCCTGGTCCTGCGGCACGCGCTTCAGGCCGGCGAGGGTGATCAGGGTGATGAGCGGCGTCCACTGCCACACGTCCACCAGCACGATGCCGAACATGGCGGTGGAGGGGTCGCCGAGGATGGACTTCGCGTCGAGGATGCCGAGGCTCTGGAACAGCCAGTGGTACCAGCCGAAGGTGCCGTTGTAGAGGAAGTACCAGACGGTACCGGCGATCACCGGCGCCATCATCATCGGCATCAGGAACAGGGTGACCAGCACCTTCTCGAAGCGGCTGCCGTTCAGCACCACGGCCAGGAACACGCCGATGATCACTTCCAGCACCATGCACATGGCGCTGTACTTGATCAGCAGCCACCAGCCGTTGAGGAATTCCTTGTCGTTGATCAGGCGGGTGTAGTTGCGGAAGTCGTTCCACCCCTCGATCTGGCCCATCTCGCCGACGCTGTGCAGGCTCATGTAGATGAGCCAGAAGAAGGGGTAGAGGCTGATGCAGGCCAGCAGGATGATCGCCGGTAGCATCATGACCCAGTAGAACCGGTTCGACCACGGCCGGTTGAAGGTCGCAGGCTCGTGGGTCACCGTAAAGGCGCCCCAGTCGGCCCCCCGCTCTGCAGGCCTGTCGGCGAGCGCGCCGGCGAACTCGCCGGCATCGGTAACGGCGCTCATCAGGGCTATATCCTTCCTTCCTGCCGGTAGTGAATCGGTTTGGCTGGTCCGCGATCGCGTCCGGGCCCGCCCGACGGGCGGGCCCGGACGTGCTGCATCAGATCTCGTGCAGCTCGTTCAGGCGGTCGCGGATGTTGATGCACGCCTCTTCGGGCGTGATGGAGCCGGCGACGCAGGCCTGCGCCTCCGAGGCGAGGATGTTGTGGTACTCGTTCGCCTCGGGGATCTTCGGGCCGAGCACGAAGTGCGGGTCCTTGATCCCGTAGTTGTAGACCACGTCGAAGGTCAGGGCGTTCGGCATGGTGCTCGGGCGCTGCATGGCCGCGATCACGTCCTCGCGCTGCAGCACCGACTTGCGGGTCGGCGTGCCGCCCAGGCCCTTCAGCACGTCATACTGCACCTGCTCGGAGGTCGCCCAGATGGCGAAGATGTACGCCGCGCGCTGCAGGTCCTCGGAGGCGTTGCCGTTGATGCCGATGCCGCCAATGCCGCAGTTGCAGCCGTTCACCAGCTCGCCGTCGCCGACCAGCCACTCCGGATCGCCCTTCGGGCAGACCGCGTAGCCGGTCTTGCCGCCGGCGGCCACCGAGGTCGCCTCGTCCTCGATCGAGGCGGCGAACTCGTGGTACTGCACCTGCATCGCGATCTGGCCCGCCTGGTAGACGGTGTTCAGCTCCAGGGTCGCGTTGGCCAGGTTGTCCGGGTGGGAGACGTCGGCCAGCTCCTTGTAGGCCTGCATGATCTTGATCGACTGCTCGTCGCCCCAGTTGGTCGGCCCGGGGTTCTTGGAGCCGAGCTTGTCGTCGATGTTGAAGTCGGTCCACCGGCCGTGGGCGAACATCATGCGCTGGATGTCGAGCTGGGTCGTCCAGGCGAAGGAGCCCTGGTGCTGGGCGAAGCCGTAGGGCACGTCCTCGCCGGCCAGCCGCCGCTCGGTGAAGAACTTCGCGAAGTCGCGCACGTTCTTCCAGGTCGTCTCCGGCGTGAACTCCATCCGGTAGCCGTACTCGGCCTCGAACTGCGGCGAGTACTTCTCGAACAGGTCCTGCCGGTAGAAGGTGCAGGCGATGGCGGCGTCATAGGGGAAGGCGATCAGCCGCTCGCTGTCGTAGAACCAGCCGCACGCCTTGAGGAAGTTGTCGAACCAGGCGTCCTCGCCCGAGCCTTCCGGCGCCTGCGGCAGCGTGTCGTCACCGAGCCACTGGTTCAGGTCGGCGTAGTAGTCGGCGAACACCGAGCCGATCGGCTTGTCCTGGACGTAGTTCAGGTGGAAGTCGGAGGAGCCCGACCGCAGGTCGATGCCGACCTTCTGCATGACGACCGGCAGGTCGTCGGTCAGCACTTCCACCTCGATGCCGGTGAGGTCGTAGAAGCTCTTGATGGTGTCGCGGATGGCGAACGAAGGCGGCGTGTTCTCCGACATGAACACCAGCTTGGAGCCCTCGTACTGGCGCCACTTCGCGTCTTCCGACGACTGGGCGTAGACCGGGCGACGGGTGATCACGGAGTTCAGGCCGACGGCGATGGAGCCGGCGCCCAGCGCGGTCGCGGCACCGCCGCCCAGTTCGAGAAACTTGCGGCGCGACACGCGCTTGTAGAGCGGGTTCTTCGGCACTGTAAACATTGGTCGTCTCCTCCCAGAGAACTGCACCGCACTAGCGGTTGTGACGGAAATGTTGCCCGGCAACCCGAGGTTTCCCGGGTGCCAGCCTGTTGACTACTTGGCGATCTGCCGTTTTCCGGCTTGCAGGCTTTCGGTCGGGATTGCAAGCGCCCGCCGTGAGGCAACCCCATCGATTTGATGCGGTAGCGGCGCCATTGTGATCCGGCAACATTTGTAATTGTCAAGTGCGTTTTGACCATTGCCCGCAAACGCCGCAGTTTGCCTGCCATTTGGGCATTTCCGGAGCGGGCGGGGGTCGTCTTGGGCCAGGACGCATCCGGCGGCTTGCCAACCTGGCGGAGGCACGCTATGCGATGAAAAATTTTGGCCGCGCCATTGCGCAGGCCGCAAATGAAACGGCCGGAACGCGTTCCGGCCTTGCTGGGTGGGGAAGCGTGACCGATCTGAGGCTGCGGGGACTCGCGAAGTCCTTCGGCCGCGTAACGGCGTTACGCGGCGTGACGCTCGACATCGAAGCTGGCGAGTTCTTCGCGATTCTGGGGCCGAGCGCCTCCGGAAAGACCACGACGCTGCGCTGCATCGCGGGAATCGAGACGCCTGACGAGGGGCGGGTCATCTTCGACGGCCGCGACGTCACCGACGAACCGGTGCAGAGCCGGCAGATGGCGATGGTCTTCCAGACCTTCGCGCTCTATCCGCACCTCTCGATCTACGACAACCTCGCCTATCCGCTGCGGGAGGCGAAGGTGGACCCGGCCGAGATCGCGCGCCGGGTGGGCGAGGTCGCGGAGATGCTGCGCCTCACCCACACGCTGCAGCGCAAGCCGTCGACCGCTTCCGGCGGCGAGCAGCAGCGCGTCGCGATCGGGCGTGCGCTCATCCGCAGGCCGCGCCTGCTGCTGCTGGACGAGCCGCTGACCAACCTCGACGCCAAGCTGCGGCACGACACGCGGGCCGAGTTCAAGCGGCTGCACCGCGAGATCGGTGCGACCATGCTCTACGTCACGCCCGACCAGCTCGAGGCGCTGAGCATGGGCCAGCGAATCGGCGTGCTGCGCGACGGCCGAATCGTCCAGGTGGGTACGCCGGCGGAGCTGTACCGCGCGCCCGGCGACGACTACGTCGCGACGATGATCGGCGACCCGCCGATGAACATGCTGCAGGCGCGACTCAAGGTCGGCGGCGACTCGCCGGTGATCGAGCTGCCGTTCGGGGAGGTGAGCGGAGGCCCCTGGTCGCGCCCGCTCTCGGCCTTCAGCAGCGGCGAGCCGCTGTGGTTCGGCATCCGGCCGCATGACCTGAAGCCGGTGTCGGGCGATCCGATCGGCCCCAACTTCCGCGCGAAGGTGCATCTGACCGAGCCGCTCGGCGACGTCACCATCCTCGACATGGAAGCGGGCGCGACCGCGCTCAAGATCGTGCTGCCGGAGGAGGAGGCGCTGGCCTATCCGGTGGGCAGCGAAGTCCACCTGCAGTTCGATGTGCGTCACACCCACGTATTTGCGCAGCAAACGGGAACTGCGATACGGTGACGCATCGTCGCGAAAGGCGACGGCCCGGGTGACCGGTACCAAAGCGCGCCCTGATCCAACGGGCGGCAACCATAGAGGGAGGACATGAGGACGATGGAAAGGGTTTCTCGACTGAGGCTGGCGCTGGCCGCGTCGGCTTCGGCGGCGGTGGTCGCGGGCGCTCTGGCCGGCACCGCCATGGCCCAGGACTCGGTGACGCTGACGATGGCGGCGCCGGACTGGCCGCCGACCCGCTTCCTGCAGGAGTACGCCAACGCCAACTACACCTCGCCCAGCGGGCGCGAGGTGAAGGTGGAGCTGGACTTCATCCCGTGGCCGACGTTCTACGAGCGCGTCGCCGCCTCGCTCACCTCGGGCGAGCAGAAGTACAACATGATCATCACCGACAGCCAGTGGCTCGGCGCCTTCATCGAGGGCGGCTACTACCGGGAGATGACCGCGGAAATCCTGGCGGATCCCGAGTTCACCGAGCTGGTGGCCGACATTCACCCGGCCCTGATCTCGGCCTACTCGGTCTATCCGCACCTGACGCCGGAGCAGGTCAAGGAGCATCCGTTCCCGCATCCGGACGGCCACTACTATGGCTTCCCGCAGTTCCCGGACACCTACGTCACCTTCTACCGCACCGACCTGTTCTGCCATGAGGGCGAGGCGGCCGCGTTCGAGGAGGAGTACGGCTACAAGCTGCCCTGCACCTACGAGGACTGGCAGGACGTCGACTGGGACAAGTACGCCGACATCGGCGAGTTCTTCCAGCGCAGTGCGGGTGAGGAGCTGGCGGGCGAGGTCCTGACCGAGGACTTTGCCGGCATTGGCTACCAGGCGGGCAAGGCCTACGACTTCTCGTCGATGGCGGTGAACGCCTTCATCTGGCAGTACGGCGCCAACATCTGGGACGAGACCGGCCAGCCCTGCGCCCAGGCCGAGGGCGTCGTCAACTCCGACCTCGCGGTGGAGGCGTTCGAACACTACCTCGACCTGCTCCAGTACATGCCGGCCGCGGTCCACACCGGCCAGATGGACATCTTCGTCCTGAACGACCTCTACGCCCAGGGCAAGGTCGCCTCGGCGATCAACTGGGTGGGCCTCGGCGCTCCGGTGCTCGATCCGTCCACCAGCAAGGTGGCCGACGTCACCGCCTTCGGGCCGGCGCCCGGCCTGCGCGCCGATGACGGCTCGATCATCCGCTACGGCAACCAGGGCGGCCAGCCGTTCGTGGTCACCACCTGGAGCACCGACACCGAGATCGAGGAAGCCGTCCACTTCATCAAGTGGTGGCTTAGCGACGACGTGCAGTGGGCCTTCGCCGAGGCGGGCGGTCAGGCCGGCAGGATGTCGATCATGTACCGGGAGGGCTACAACGACCTGTCGCCGCTCAACCGGGCGCATGTCGAGATGATGGAGTGGCAGCGCGACGTCTGGCACATCCCCGAGTTCTTCGAGCTCCTGACCTATCAGCAGGACCAGTTCGACCGGGCGATCACCGGCCAGATCAGCGCCAAGGAAGCCCTGGACCTGGTTGCGGCCCATCAGCAGCGCGTGCTGACCGAGGCCGGCCGCATCCAGCAGTGCAACTGACGGCAACGGCATAGGGTGCGGCGCCGGTTCCGCCGGCGCCGCACCGTTTTCAGGGGGACGAGGCCGTTCCCCGCCAGATCAACCGAGGGGAGGCAGCACCGCACGCAGCGGTGCCGAGGGAGCGACAGGGGCAGTGACCCAGGCAAGCGATAGCATGGCGCAAGGGGCGGCCACGGACCGGCCGGTGGCGAACGCGGCAGCCGCTCGCAGACGCGGTTCCTTCGTCGAGCGCAACCGCGGACCGCTGCTGGTGACACCGGCGCTGGTCACCCTGTTCGTGATGAACATCTTCCCGCTGATGTGGTCCTTCGGGCTCAGCTTCTACGACTACCGGCTGACCCGTCAGGATCTGCCGCGGTTCGTCGGGCTGGACAACTACGCCCGCATGCTCGCCGACCCGTCGATCTGGGAGAGCCTGCAGACCACCGCGCTGATCGTGGCCGGCTCGGTCGGGCTGCAGATGATCCTCGGCTTCTTCATGGCGATGCTGTTCCAGCCGATCTTCCCCGGCCGGCGCATCCTGCTCATGCTCGTGCTGGCGCCGATGATGCTGAGCTACGTCGCCGTCGGCGTGTTCTTCAAGCTGTTCTACAACCCGAACTTCGGTCTGATCAGCAAGCTGATCGAGGTGTTCCAGGGCACGCCGCCCAACATCCTCGGCGATCCGGTCGGCGCCGTGCTCGGCATCATCTTCGCCGACGCCTGGATGTGGTCGCCGTTCGTGATGCTGCTGGTGCTCGCGGGCCTGGTCAGCGTGCCGAAGTATCTCTACGAGGCCAGCCAGATCGACCGCGCGACCCCGTGGCGCCGGTTCTGGACCATCACGTTCCCCTATGTGCGCAGCCTGCTGCTTCTGGCGCTGCTGTTCCGCACCATCGAGACGTTCAAGCTCTTCGACACGGTCTACATCATCACCGAGGGCGGGCCCGGCACCGCGACCAAGGTGATCGTGCAGTATCTCTACCGCGTCAGCTTCCAGGACTTCCGTACCGGCGAGTCGTCGGCGATCGCCTACGTGATCCTGTTCATCGTGATCGTGCTGACCAACCTGTACCTGTTCATGGTGAAGCGGCGGGAGCAGGAGCAATAGCCATGGCACAGCGACGGGCAATCGGACATGCCGGCTGGGGGCGCACCATCGCCGCCGCGATCGTGGCCGCGATCTACTTCCTGCCGGTGCTGATCATCATCATGTATGCGTTCCAGGGCCGGAACGACATCCTGAGCATCAGTGCGCGCAGCCTGGGCGATTACCTGGAGTCGATCTTCAGCTTCACGCCGACGCTCAGCAACTTCGAGAACGTCTTCTTCCGCGCCAACATCATCCAGGCCGGCGAAGGCGCCGCCCAGGCGACGGAGACGGACTTCCCGCTCTACTTCCTGAACTCGGTCGGGATCGCGGGCATTTCCGTGATCCTGGCGCTGGTGATCGGAACGCTCGCGGCCTACGGCTTCGCCCGCTTCCCGCTGCGCGGCAACGACACCTACATGTTCATCATCCTGACCACGCGCATGCTGCCGCCGATCGTGGTCACGATCCCGATCTTCATCATGTTCCAGGTGACGGGGCTCGCCGGCGAGTATCCGGGCATCATCGCGCTCTACACCGCCTTCAACCTCGCCTTCACCGTCTGGATGATGAAGAGCTTCTTCGAGGAGCTGTCGCCGGACGTCGAGGACGCGGCGCGGATGGACGGCAGCTCCGAGACGCGGGTGTTCTTCAAGATCTGCCTGCCGCAGGTGAAGGCCGGCATGGCGGCGACGGCGGTGTTCGGGCTGATCCTCACCTGGAACGAGCTGTTCTTCGCCCTGCTGCTTACCAGCAACGAGACGCGCACCATCCCGCCGGCGATGGTGCGGACGCTGGGCGGCGAGGTCGGCGCCGACTACGGCCTGCTGGCCGCGATCGTCACCCTGTTTCTGGTGCCGGTCCTCGTCGTGACCTTCGTGCTGCAGAACCAGCTGCTGCGCGGCGTCACCTTCGGCACCATCAAGAAGTAGCGGCAGGACGCCGATGTCGGACATCAAGCTCGTCGACCTTACGAAACGCTTCGGCGAACTCGCCGCGGTGAGCAAGGCGAACATCGAGGTTGCCGCAGGGGAGGTGCTCTGCCTGCTGGGGCCGAGCGGCTGCGGCAAGACCACCACGCTCCGCATGATCGCAGGGCTCGAGAGTGTCACCGAGGGTGACGTCTGGATCGCGGGAAAGCGGGTCAACGACCTTTCCCCCGCCCAGCGCAACATCGCGATGGTGTTCCAGTTCTACGCCCTCTATCCGAGCCTGACGGTGGCGGAGAACCTTGCCTATCCGCTGCATGCGGAACGGCTGCCGCCGGCCGAGATCAAGGCGCGGGTGGACCGGGTCGCCCGCGTGCTGCAGCTCGAATCGGTGATGGACCGCATTCCTGGCCGCCTCGCCGAAGGCGAGAAGCAGCGCGTCGCGGTCGGCCGCGCCATCGTCCGCGACCCCACCTGCTTCCTGTTCGACGAGCCGCTGTCGCGCCTCGACGTCGCGCTGCGCCAGCAGATGCGCGGGCAGATCAAGGAGGTGCTGAGCGGGCTGGACAAGGCGACGGTGATCGTCACCCACGACCAGATCGAGGCGCTGACCATGGCCGACCGCATCGCGGTGATGCGCGACGGCATCGTGGAGCAGGTGGACACGCCGCACGGCATCTTCGCCCGCCCGGCCAACCTGTTCGTCGCCGGCTTCATCGGCACGCCGCAGATGAACCTGCTGCCGGCGCGGCTGATCCACTATGCCGACGGGCTGGGCCGGTTTGCGGTGATGGGCCAGGAGCTCACCGTTCCGGTGGACCCTGCGGTCGGCCGGCTGAACGGCACCGGCGCGGTCACCCTCGGCATCCGGCCCCGCGGTTTCGAGCCGGTGGCGGCGGAAGGGGCTGATACGCTCAAGGCCGTCATCGACATCATCGAGCCGATGGGCGCCGAGACGCTGGTGCATGCGGTCGAAAGCGGGACGGACCTGCGCGTGGTGTTCGACCATCTGGTGCCGGTAGCGCCGGGCGAGCCGATCCGCGTCCGGATCCGGCCCGGGCAGCTGCACGTCTTCGACGAGAAGGGAACGCGGGTGCATTCGGCATGACGACGGACGTCCACAATCCGGCCGTGGAGGCCGACCCGCAGGCGCAGGAGGCGCCGGTTCTGCGTGCCTCCGACGTGCCGGAGACCCGCGCGAGCAAGATCGCCGCGGTGGTGCTGCTGCTGGCGGTGATCTCGCTGTTGTTGCCGGCGCCGGAACGCTGGTTCACCGACGACAGCCCCGACCGCGCCGCCGCCCTGATCGACCGGGCGCAGAGCCTGGCGGGCGAGCGGGAATACCGGCGCCGCGACGTCGAGAGCGTGATCCAGGTCCTCACCGACCTCACCCAGCTTCTGCGGACCGGCAGTCTTGACGAGGAGACCGAGACCATCGTCGCCGGCATGGAGGCTGCGGTTACCGACCTGTCGGCGCAGGCCGAAGGGATGCGCGGCCGCGACCGGCTGGAGCCGCCGCTGCCGGGGCTCACCGGTCTCGACCCGCTGCGCGCCCACTTCGATGACATCCGCGAGAGCAACGCGGCGCTGATCGCCTTCGGCGAGACGCGACTGATCATCAGCGCGATCATTGCGCTCGCGGCCGCCCTGTTCCTGGTGATGGCGCCCGCCTTCGACCGCCGGCTGAACGCGATTCCGGTGTTTGGGGGCGTGCCGGGCGGGATGAAGGTCGGCCAGGCGCGGGCGCTGACCCGGGCGGTGATCCTGCTGTGCGGTGCGGCGCTGGTGATGATCTTCCAGCCGAACATCATGGGTCTGTACACCGTCGGCGCCGGCCTGGTGGTGCTCGGCGGGCTCGCGTTCAACCTCGTGCCCTTGTCGGTGCCGGGACGCCGGATTGGCGGCGTGGCGAAGGCAGCCGTGATCGTGCTGGTCGTGCTGGTGGTGGTCGTGCTGCTTGCTCTGGGCTCGGCCGAACTTTACTCTCTGTACCTAGAAAATCGCCAAAGCTGACCATAAGCCCGGCCGCTGGCGGCGCGTCGGCGGCCGTGGATGGGGAGGATCCGCATGCCGCAGACACTGTTCACCAACGTTTCGATCATCGACGGATCGGGCGCGGAGCCGTTCCTGGGCCAGGTCCTGGTGCAGGGCAACCGCATCAAGACCGTGGCGAAGGCGGACCGCAAGGTCGACCACGATGGCGCCCAGATCATCGACGCCGGCGGCGCGACCCTGATGCCAGGCCTCGTCGAGGCGCATGCGCATCCCAGCTTCGCCAACACCGACACTCTCGACGCGCTCGGCGACATTCCGCCGGAAGAGCACACGCTGCTGTGCATCCGTCACGCCAAGCTGCTGCTCGACCAGGGCTTCACCAGCATCTTCAGCGCGGCCGCCGCGAAGCCCCGCCTCGACATCGTGCTGCGCAACGCCATCAACTCCGGCGAATTCCCCGGGCCGCGCATGCTGGCCTCGAGCCCGGAGCTCACGGTTACCGGCGGCCTCGGCGACGTGCGGCTGAGCCACCTGCACCGCGAGACCTTCGCCGTCATTTGCGACGGCCCCGACGAGTTCCGCCGCATGGCGCGCGAGATGGTGCGCGAGGGTGTGGACACGCTGAAGGTGAATCCGGCCGGCGACGCGCTGGTGCCGTTCGCCAGCGCCTACCAGACCGTCATGAACGACGAGGAGATGGCGGCGGTGCGCGAGGTGGCCGACTCGCGCGGCAAGCTGATGTCCGCCCATGCCCGCTCCGACGAGTCGGTGCGGATGTGCATCCGGCACCGGGTGGACGTGATCTACCACGCGATGCTCTGCAGCGAAGAGACCATCGACATGGTTGCCGCGGTCAAGGACAAGGTGTTCGTCGCTCCGACCATCGGCGCCACCTATGCGACGCTGTACGAGGCCGGGCCGTTCGGCCTGTCGCAGGAGGTCTGCGAGGGGCTCGGGATCAAGAAGGAGCTCGAGACCGGCATCGAGGTGATGAAGGAGTTCAAGCGCCGCGGCGTGCGCGTGCTGCCGGGCGGCGACTACGGCTTCGCCTGGACTCCGATGGGCACCAACGCCCGCGACATCGAGCATTTCGTCAAGCTGCTCGGCTTCACGCCGCTGGAAGCGATCCAGGCGGCGACGCAGCTGGGCGGGCAGATCATGCAGCGCGGTCATGAGCTGGGCCTGATCAAGGAAGGTTACCTGGCCGACATCCTGCTGGTGGACGGCAATCCGGCGCAGGATGTCTCCATCCTTCAGGACCGGAACCGGCTGATCGCGATCATGAAGGACGGAACGTTCCACAAGCATCCGCCGGCGGAGGCCGTCGCAAACCGCATCGCCGCCGAATAGCGTCGCATCCATCGCGAACGAACCGAGGGCCGATGGCCGCGTCGCAGTCCGGCGCGGCCATCGGCACATTCGGACCCAGCCCGCAACTCTGGTAGGAGGCCTGCATGAGCCACGACGTGACCGTCGTCGGACTGATGATCCTTGATATCCTGGGGCGCCCGGTCGAGCGCATCCCGGACGGCGGCAATGTCGAGTTCATCGAGGAGATCCGGCTGACGGTGGCCGGAACCGCGGGTGGAACCGTGGTGGACTGCGCCAAGCTGGGCCTGAACTCGATGGCGGTGGGTTGCGTCGGCAACGACGAGAAGGGCGACTTCATCCTCGACAGCTACCGCCGGTTCGGCATCGACATCTCGGCGATGCAGCGCACCGATGCCGCACCCACCTCCGCCACCATCCTCAACGTGCGGCCCAATGGCGACCGGCCGGCCCTGCACGTCCGCGGGGCATCGGACCACCTGAAGGTCGAGGAATCCGACTACGACCGGATCCTCGACGCCCGCTTCCTGCACATGGGCGGCACCGGCCTGCTGCAGATGATGGACGGCTACCCGACCGAGCAGCTGCTGAAGGCGGCGAAGGCGCGGGGGCTGACCGTGACCTTCGACCTGATCGCGCCCAATGCCGGGACGCTGGAGTTGCTGAAGCCCTGCCTGCCCTACGTCGACTACTTCATGCCCTCGATGGAGGAGGCCGCGTTCATGTCCGGCATGACGGACCCGGACGCCATCTCCGATTTCTACCTTGGGCTCGGCGCCAGGGCCTGCGTGTTCAAGTGGGGCGCGCGCGGCTCCTATTACGCCACGCCCGACCATCGCGAGCGGGTGCCGGCGTACAGGGTGGAGGTGTCCGACACCACGGGCTGCGGCGACGCCTACTGCGCCGGCTTCATCGCCGGGCTCGCGCAGGGCTGGGGTCCGGACCGCGCCTGCCGGCTGGGCACGGCCGCAAGCGGCCTGGTCGCCACCGGCCTCGGCTCGGATGCCGGCATCGTGGACCTTCCCAGCACCATCGCCTTCATGGAAAGCGCCGAGATCCTCGACTGAGCGATCGGCGCGCCGCGACGACGCTGCAAAATCGCCGCATTTTCGGCGGCCCATCCCCTATGATGCAGGCGTCGACGCGCCACCCGACTCATCAAGCGAGGTAACGCATGCGAATCCTGATCGGCGCCCTCTTCATCCTGCTGGCGTCGGCAGCCAGCGCCCACGCCCGCTGGAGCGTCAAGACCGGCGCCACGGGGGTCACCTCCGCCCTCGTCGAAACGCGCCGCGCCGGCGTGACCTACCAGGTCGGACTGTACTGCTACGACTCGCAGACGCCGTTCATCTACTTCTCCGGGTTTCCGCCGGGGCAGGGCGGGGTGATGACCGCGGAGGTCATCATCGACGACGCCCGCTGGTACCGCGTCGATACCCAGCTCCAGGGCTATGTCCCGCAGGGGCCGGCGATCGCGCCGATGGTCCGCGAGCTGATCGTCGGCCTCGAGATGCAGGTGCGCCTCAACTCGGAGACGATCAACTTCACCCTGATCGGCTCGGCCCGTTCCCTGCGCAACGCACTGCGGAACTGCTTCGTCGAGTGACGCGACGGCCCGGGGGCGCGGGACGCGCTCCCCCCGGGCTGCGCGCCCGGGTCAGCAGCCCTGTGTGCAGTTGATCATCCACGGGATGCCGAAGCGGTCCACGAGCATCCCGAAGCGCTCGGCCCAGAAGGTCTTGCCGATCGCCATCCGCACTTCGCCGCCTTCCGCGAGCGCGGTGAATATCCGCTCCGCCTCCTGCGGGTCGCCGAGCTGGATCGAGACCGAAAACCCCTGCGGCTTCTCGTAGCGGTGCGGCGGCGCGTCCGACGCCATCAGCACCGCGCCGTCCACCACCAGGCAGGCGTGGACGACGAGATCGCGCCATTCCTCCGACATCGCCTCACCGGCAGGCATGTCGTCGTTGGTGAGCATCGCCTCGATCTTTCCGCCCAGGACCTGCTGGTAGAAGGTGAACGCCTCGCGGCACTGGCCGTTGAAGGTGAGGTAGGCGTGGAACTGCATCGGCTTTCTCCGTCGGTGTTGGCGTCCCGCATGCGGAAGGGCGTCGCCGGAATCGGTGCCAGTATGACGGGCGGGGGGCGGAGCATCCGACATGGGGTGCCGAATTTCTCCGGCCGGACGGGGCACGATCGAGGAAGCCGGGCGCGGTGTGTGTGACGATCGCGGAGATCGGCGCGGCGCGGTGTGTGTGACGATCGCGGAGATCGGCGCGCCGATCGTGAAGGCGCCGCCAGCTCCAGGCTGGAAATGAGGAAGGGGGCGTTGCCGCCCCCTTCCCTTCGCATCCTTCGGCGTGAGCTAGAGGTCCTTCAGCATCGTCTCGGCGTCGGAGACGCTGAGCTGGCCCGGCGATTCCTCGACATGCAACGCCTTGACCACGCCGTCCTTCACCAGCATCGAGAAGCGCTTGCCGCGGGTGCCGAGGCCGAAGGCGCTGCCGTCCATGGTGAGGTCCAGCTTCTTCGCGAAGTCCGCATTCCAGTCGGCAACCATCCGCACCTTGCCGTCGCAGTTCAGCGACTCGCCCCAGGCCTTCATCACGAACGGATCGTTGACCGACATGCAGACGATCTCGTCCACGCCCTTGGCCTTGAGGGCCTCGGCGTTGTCGCGGAAGCTCGGCACGTGCCGGGCGGTGCAGGTCGGGGTAAAGGCGCCGGGCACCGAGAACAGCGCCACCGTCTTGCCGCTGAACAGGTCCTGGGTCGATACGTCCATCGGGCCGTCCGGGCCGATGGCCTTGAGGGTCGCTTCCGGAACCTTGTCGCCAACCTGGATCGCCATCGTTTCATCCCTCATGTGCTTGTGGTTGTCCCGTTTCCGGCGGGCGCGGCGCGGCCGCTCCGCTCGCAGACGAGGTAATACAGCCGCCTGCGAAAGGGAAGCGCAACCGGCTCCGCCGGCGCGCACCTCGGAACGAAAGCCCGTGCGTTCTGTTCTGCGCTCATCCTCACACAGTGGAGACAGCGATGGCACAGGCATATGTCAGCAGCCAGATCTCGTCGGACCGGGTCGAAGGCACCGACGTCTACGGCCCCGACGGCGAGCGGATCGGGCAGATCGACCGGATGATGATCGACAAGGTTTCCGGACGCGTCACCTACGCGGTCATGACCTTCGGCGGCTTCCTCGGGATGGGCGAAAGCGAATATCCGCTGCCGTGGGCGACGCTGAAGTACGACACCGGCCTCAACGGCTATGTCACCAACGTTACGGCCGACCAGGTGAAGAATGCGCCCGAATACCGGGAGAGCGAGGACATCTGGGGCGACCGCGACTGGGAGAGCCGGATCCACACCCATTACGGCGTGCCGCCGTACTGGCCGTAGCCCCGACCGGCGCGGCAAAGAAGAAGGGCCGGGCGAAAGCCCGGCCCTCGGTTTTCGTGCCGATGCCCCGGTCAGGCCGCGGCGGCAACCGCCCGCTTCGCCATCACGCCGATGAGGTGGGCGCGATATTCCGGCGAGGCGTGAATGTCGCTGTTGAGCCCGCTGGAGTCGATGGTGAGGCCATCGAGCGCGGACGGCGAGAAGTTGCCTGCGAGCGCCTGCTCGATCTGGCTGGCGCGGAACACGCACGGGGCGGCACCGGTGACCGCGACGCGCACGCCGCTCGCCGTCTGCGCCACGAAGACGCCGACCAGCGCATAGCGGGACGCCGGGTTGGGGAACTTCGCGTAGGCCGCCTTCTGCGGCTTCGGGAAGCTGACCGCGGTGATGATCTCGCCCTCTTCCAGCGCCGTCTCGAACATGCCGGTGAAGAAGTCGTCGGCGGCGATGGTCCGCTTGTTGGTCTGGATGGTGGCGTCAAGCGCCAGCACTGCCGCCGGATAGTCGGCCGCCGGATCGTTGTTGGCGATCGAGCCGCCGATGGTGCCCCGGTTGCGGACCTGCGGGTCGCCGATGTTCTCGGCGAGGTGGGCGAGGGCCGGGATCGCGGCCTTCACCTCCGCCGACGAGGCGACAGAGGCGTGGGTGGTCATCGCGCCGATCCGGACGCCGTCGCCGGTGGTGCTGATCCCCTTCATGTCGGCAATCGCGCCAAGGTCGATCAGGTCCGACGGCTGCGCGAGGCGCTGCTTCATCGTCGGCAGCAGCGTCATGCCGCCGGCGAGCAGCTTGCCCTCCGACGCCGCGGCGAGCGCGGCAGCGGCCTCGGCGACCGAGGACGGGCGGTGATAGGCGAAGTTGTACATGGTTCGAATTCCCTCCCTTACTCGGCCGCCATCGGCGTCTTCGCGGCCTGAATGGCCTGCCAGACGCGGTGCGGCGAGGCCGGCATCTGGATGTCTTCCACGCCCAGCGGGGCCAGCGCATCCAGGACGGCGTTGATCACGGCCGGAGTCGCGCCGATCGTGCCCGACTCGCCCACACCCTTGACCTGCAGCGGGTTGGACGCACCCATCACCGCCATGGTCGAGGAGTTGTAGGACGGCACGTCGTCGGCGCGCGGCATGCAGTAGTCCATGAAGGAGCCGGTCACGAGCTGTCCGTCCTCATCGAACACGCACTGCTCGAGCAGCGCCTGGCCGATGCCCTGGGTGAGGCCGCCGTGGGTCTGCCCCTCCACGATCAGCGGGTTCAGCACCCGGCCGACATCGTCGACGCTCGTCATCGCGACGACATCGACCTTGCCGGTCTCCGGATCAACCTCGACCTCGCAGATGTGGCAGCCGTTGGGGTAGGAGAAGTTCATCGGGTCGTAGAACGCCTGACCCTCCAGCCCCGGCTCCAGCTCCGTGATCGGGTAGTTGTGCGGGACGTAGGCTGCGAGCGCCACCTGCGCGAACGGCAGCGACTTGTCGGTGCCGGCGATGACGAAGTTGCCGTCCTTGAGCTCAATGTCGGCCTCGGAGGCTTCCATCAGATGGGCGGCGATCTTCTTCGCCTTGTTGACCACCTTCTCCAGCGCCTTGACCAGCGCGGCGGTGCCGACGGGCGCCGAGCGCGAGCCGTAGGTGCCCATCCCGAACTGGCCGTCGTCGGTGTCGCCGTGGACGACGGTCACGTTCTCGATCGGCACGCCCAGGTATTCGTGGACGATCTGGGCGAGGACCGTCTCATGGCCCTGGCCGTGGCTGTGAAGCCCGGTATAGACGCTGACCGAACCCGTCGGATGGACCCGGACGTTGGCCGACTCGTAGAGGCCGGCGCGGGCACCGAGCTGGCCGACAACGGCCGAGGGCGCCAGACCGCAGGCCTCGACGTAGGTGGACATGCCGATGCCGCGCAGCTTGCCGCGCGCCTCCGACTCCTTCCGCCGCTGTGCGAAGCCGTACCAGTCCGCAGCCTTCACCGCCGCGTCCATGGTGCCCGGATAGTCGCCGACATCGTACTGGAGCAGCACCGGCGTCTGGTAGGGGAACATGTCCGGCTGGACCATGTTCTTGCGCCGCAGCTCGACCTCGTCGATGCCGAGCTGCTTCGCCGCCTTGGTGACGATGCGCTCCAGCAGGTAGGTCGCCTCCGGCCGGCCGGCGCCGCGGTAGGCGTCCACCGGCGTGGTGTGGGTGAAGACGGCCTTCACCTCGACGTAGATCGCCGGAGTGGCATAGACGCCCGCCATCAGCGGCCCGTACAGGTAGGTTGGGATGCTGGGCGCGAAGGTGGAGAGGTAGGCGCCCATGTTGGCGAGGGTCGAGACCCGGAGGCCGAGGAACTTGCCGTCGGCGTCGATGGCGAGCTCGGCATGGGTGACGTGGTCGCGGCCGTGGGCGTCGGCGACAAAGGACTCGCTCCGCTCCGCCGTCCACTTCACCGGGCGGTTCACCTTGCCGGCGGCCCAGGTGACGATCGCTTCCTCGGCGTAGTGGTAGATCTTCGAGCCGAAGCCGCCGCCGACGTCCGGCGCCACCACCCGCAGCTTGTTCTCCGGGATGTTGAGCACGAAGGCGCCCATCAGCAGCCGGATGACGTGCGGGTTCTGGCTGGTGGTGTAGAGCGTGTACTTGCCGGTGCCCGAATCATAGTCGCCGACCGCCGCCCGCGGCTCGATCGCGTTCGGGATCAGCCGGTTCTGCACGATGTCGAGCTTGACCACGTGCCTGGCGTTGGCGAACGCCTCCTCGGTCTTCGCCTTGTCGCCCAGCTCCCAGTCGTAGCAGACGTTGTCGGGCAGGTCCTGGTGCACCTTCGGCGCGTCCGGAGCCAGCGCCGCCTGGATCGACACCGCGGCCGGCAGCACCTCGTAGTCGACCTCGATGAGCTCGGCCGCGTCGCGAGCCTGCGCCTTGGTCTCGGCGATGACGACGGCAACCTGATCGCCGACGTGCCGCACGTAGTCCCTGGCGAGCGGCGGGTGCGGCGGCTCCTTCATCGGAGTGCCGTCCTTGCTCGTCACCTGCCAGCCGCAGGGCAGGCTGCCCACCTCCATGTCCGCGCCGGTGAACACGGCGACGACGCCCGGCGCCGACTTCGCGGCGCTGGTGTCGATGCTCCGGATCCGCGCATGGGCGTGCGGCGAGCGCAGGATCCACGCGTAGGTCTGGTGCGGGCGGTTGATGTCGTCGGTGTACCGGCCGCGGCCCGTGAGGAACCGCTGATCCTCGACGCGCGGGACGCGCGCGCCAATACCCTGCGCACCCATCACATGGCTCCCGCGGCTGCCTGGATCGCCTTCACGATGTTGTGGTAACCGGTGCAGCGGCAGATGTTGCCTTCCAGCCACTCGCGGATCTCGGCCTCGGACGGCGACTTCTTCTTCTGCAGCAGGTCCACGGCGCTCATGACCATGCCCGGGGTGCAGAAGCCGCACTGCAGCCCGTGATGCTCGCGGAACGCCTTCTGGACCGGGTGCAGCTCCTCGCCGCTGGCGAGACCCTCGATGGTGGTCACGTTCGCACCCTCGGCCTGAACGGCCAGCATGGTGCAGGACTTCACGGAATCGCCGTTCACATGGACCACACAGGCGCCACACTGGCTGGTGTCGCAGCCGACGTGGGTGCCGGTGAGGCCGAGCGAGTCCCTGAGGAAGCTGACCAGCAGGGTCCGCTCCTCAACTTCGGCCGACACAGCCTTTCCGTTCACCGTCATGGACACGGTGGGCATTCGCTCCTCCCTCATTCCGGGCGGCGGCTGCCTGTGCTGCCAACGCCCATGATGCGTGCTGGTTGATGCATGCTGCGGCGGCGGGCACGCCTGCGCCCGCCGCGCCGAGAATGTTCACCGTTGTCAGTCTGAATAGAGGGAACGGCGAGGTCAAGCAGTTGAAAGGCTTGTTCCTCCCGGTTCCGGCGGGGCACGTCACGGTGTCGCAGGCAGCTGAGAATCCGTCGCAATCTCCGCCGGCGCAAACAAAAAAAGGGCCGGCGCGAGGCCGGCCCCTTCGAACGGTATCGTGACTGCGCTCACCAGCTGCGGAACGGGCCCGTGTCCAGGTACACGTAGTCGGAATTGGGGTAGGTGCCGACGCCCCCGGTCCGCATGCTCAGCGCCGCCTGACGGATGCCGGCGACGCTGCGGCCCGGGATGCGGATGTCGGCCGCCATGCCGCGGATGTGGTAGCTGTTGCGGGCGACACGGCTCGACTGCGCCGCCAGCATCGCGTTGGTCGCCGCCGTGCGGTAGCCCGACACGAGCTGCACCGGCTCGCGCGTGTCCAGCATCTTCAGCACGCTGTAGATCACGTCGATCAGCTTCGGGTCGATCCGGCGCACCTCGTTGCTACGGCGGTCGCGGAACAGGTAGGAGATCTGCTGCAGCGCGCTCTGCACGTAGGTGCCGTCGCGGAAATAGACCCCGCTGAACACGTCCCCGCGGCGGTTGTCGAGCACGATGAAACGTTCGCCGGGCGTGAACGGAATCAGCCGGTCGTTGTTCTGGCTGGCATCGAATGCCGGCGCGTCCGGGTTGGGATTGTGGAAGAGGCCGTATTCGGCCCGCCGGGATGCGGAGGTGTTCACCGTCTCCGCCTGGCGGACCATCATCGCCTCGCGCCAGTTGAACACCTCGTCCGTCGGCATGATGCCGATGGCGGCGCGGGCGCTGCGGGACGCGAGGCCGAGGCCGACGGCGGCAGCCCCGACGCCGATCGCGGCGGAACGGATCAGACCCCTCCGGCTGAGCGGGGAGGAGGCAGGCCGGCTGTCGTCGGCAACCGGGTGGTGGGCGGCTTCACCTGCCGCGGAAATGCTGTCGTCGCTCGGAATCATCCCCGTCTCCTGCTGCGCCTGCGCAAAGCCTGCACCGACCCTGCGACGCACATCGACCAGCCCCCGAATCACCGTCGCCAATTTACGGGCGCGGCCGGCGGAAGCACAATTCGAAATCAGGTTCGAATTTGTATCAATTCCGCAATGTACCCCTCGCCGCGCCGCATTCTGGCGAGGCCGGCCGCAGGATGCAACCCGGGTGCGATGCCACAGTTTGCCCGCAATTCGCTCCCAAGCTCGAGGCAGCTCGGGCGACGCACCTCGCAGGGAGATGGGCACATGGCCAAGCGCGACTTCTGGCGGACTTCGGCGGCGCTCTGCGCCCTGACGTACGCTCTCGCCGCGGGGCCCGGCGCGGCCCGCGCGGATGTGGAGGACGGCATCGCCGCCTACGAGGCCGGCAACTACGAAGATGCGATGGCGCAGTGGCGCCCGCTGGCCGAGGCCGGCGACGCGGTGGCGCAGTACTGGCTGGGCCGGCTGTTCGAGCGCGGTGAGGGTGTGCCGGCGAGCCTTGCCCGGGCCGCGATGTGGTATCGGCTGGCCGCCAGCCAGAACCATGCCGAGGCCCAGGCGGCCCTGGACAATGTGCTGGAGACGCTCCGCGCCCGCGAGACGGGGGAGGGCGGACCGCAGGTCGCGGAGGGTCCCGGCGGGCAGACCGCCGCGCCGGGTTACGAGCCGGACCGGGACCCGGCCTACTCCGCGCCCGGCCAGACCCCCTCGCGCACGGCCGATGTGGACCAGCCGGCTGGCGTGCCCACCCGCGACGGCCTTCCGCCGCCGCAGCCGGACGTGGCGGTGCGCGACGCCGATGCGGCCGATCCTGCGGTCGCAGACGCGGGCGCGCCCCCGGATGCAGCGCGCGACGGAACCGCGGTTGCCGACGTGACCGTCGCCACGGAAGAGAACGGCACGGCGGCGACGTCTGACGGGATGCCGGGGGCGGACGGTGAGGTGCCGGGCGCTGACACGGTGGACGGCCGGGAGCCGGCCGCCATCGGGGCCGAGGCCGCCGGGCCGGTCCTGGCCGAGAGTGATGTGGTCGAGGGCGACGTGGCCGAAGATCCGGCGGCGCTCGCGGCCGATGCGCTGGAGGCCCAGGTGCTCGACGATGCGGTCGCCGATGCCGTCGACCCCGTTGCCGAGGAGCCGGTCGCCGATGGGGGGGCCGTTGCGGACGGAATCGGTGATCTGGCGGCCCTGGATCAGGACGCGCTGCTGAACGAGGTCGCGCCGGAGGATGTGCCGGTCGAGCCGGGAATCGCCGCCGACGTCGTGGAGGAGGCCGGCATCCCGTTCGAGGCGCCGCTGCCGCCGGAGCTTTCGGAGGCGCTGGCAGACGGCACCCTGGACGCCGAGGAGATCGCGGAGCTCGTCGAGGACGGCGTGCTGACCGAGGAGCTTGTGGACCGTCTCGTCGAGGCGGGAATCCTCGACGAGACGGCCCTCGCCGAACTGGCGGGAGCCGGGGTGCTCGACGAGGCGGCGCTGGACGCGCTGGTCGAGCAGGGCCTGGTCGACGAGGCGATGGTGGATGTCGCGCGGGACGTGCTGGCCGACGGGACCGTGGCCGCCGATGACGTCACGGTCGTCCGCACCGAGGACGCGCCCGCTGCCGAGCCAGCACGACGGCTGATCACCGCCCGACGGTAGGAGACAGTCGGAGGAGGGAGCCGGCCGACCGCCGGCGTGACGGCGGTCACGGCCTTCCGAGGGTAACGTGACTCCGGTCACAGAATTGCGTGCCGCCTCGCTCCATCCTCTGCCGCAGGTGCAGCGGGCACCGGCAGAACGGGGAGGCGGGGATGATGGCACGCCTGCGGGACATCCCGGGGCATGAGGGCAGGGCTACCGACCTGCGCAGGGGCATCATCGAGCTGGTGGTGTTCGGCGCGGTCGCGTTCGCCGTCATTCTCCTGATCGCGGCGTCGTCGCTCTCCCTCGAGCCGAGGACGGTGCAGCCGACGGCGAACGGGGAGGTGCTCCCGATCCGGGTGGTCGCGGAAGGGACACGCTGACCGCGCCCGGCTGCGGCCCCGAAGCCCCTTTTTTTCCTTCCGGCGATGGCGCATCTTGCCGCGCAACGAATTCTTGCGAGGAGGATCGCGCCATGGTCGCACCCGACGACGTGCGCAGCACCGCTCCGGTGATCCCGAATGATCTGTCGTCGTTCTGGATGCCCTTCACGGCGAACCGGCAGTTCAAGGGCGCGCCGCGGTTGCTGGTCGCGGCCAAGGACATGCACTACACGTCGCACGACGGCCGGACGGTGCTGGACGGCACCGCCGGGCTGTGGTGCGTCAACGCCGGGCACGGGCGTCCCCGCATCGTCAAGGCCATCCAGGAGCAGGCCGCGCAGATGGACTATGCGCCGCCGTTCCAGATGGGCCACCCGAAGGCCTTCGAAGCCGCCTCGCGCATTGCGGATCTGACGCCGCCGGGGCTCAACCGGATCTTCTT